>JAKVAZ010000003.1 GCA_022447225.1 Fuerstiella sp.
GCTGCGCCACCGGATCCGTTACGTTCGGTCCATGACCCGCTTTCAATTGAAAAGTCCGGATCGCTGTTGTCCACGATACTGACGGGGACGGAGGTGATGACGGTGCCGTTAATGTTGAAGTCAAAGGGATTTTCATCACCGTCATCATTGGCGATAGAAAGCAGTCCGTTGAAATTACCATTGGTCGTTGCATCGAGCTGTACGGTGAATGTCGTCTGAGCGCCTGCGGCGACAACCGTATTCGGAGCGATATTACCGATGACGGTGAAACCGGCGGGAACTGTTACGGGTTGCAGTGTGAGATCGGAGGTTCCAACATTTCTGACGGTGAATGTTTTATTGACGGGTGAACCGGTGGTGGTGGTACCAAAGGAGACATTACCTGATCCGTCAGTGATCGACAGCAGATCATCCAGGACGTTAATTTCAGGTCCAACTGAGGGATTGCTGGTTCTTTCGATGCGAACCGCATCAGCTATGACGTATCCGTCACCGGCATTGGTCAACTGTACGGTCAGTGTTCCGCTGTTGGTCAGGAATGGTCCGGCGAGGTTTTGCCAGGAGACTCCCAGATCGGTGAGATCCGGACTGCCGGATGGTGTCTGTTGCTGATCGACAGGTACGGTGGAGAGGACGTTAGCCCCGTCAAGGATGGTATACGGAGCATTAGTGGCACGGTTGGGATGAGGCGTCCATGTGGTTGATACTCGATACAGAGTTCCGAGTTCCAGATTATTGAATGTCCAGCTGACCACTCCGTTACCGCCGCCGGGGGCTGAGAACCGGTAGGTATCTGCTGCGCCACCGGATCCGTTACGTTCGGTCCATGACCCGCTTTCAATTGAAAAGTCCGGATCGCTGTTGTCCACGATTTGTGCACCGGAATGTGGCGGAATGACGTTGACGGTGATGGCCACATCGTCAGCGACAGAATTGTTGACACCGTCGGAAACTGTCAGCTGGAAGGTGAGGGTTTCGCCGTTCAGGAGTTCCGGAACAGTGAAGGTTGGCTGGGCTGCTGCTGCGTCGGAGAGTGTGACCGTGGTACCGGCTGTCTGAATCCATGCAAAAGTGAGTGGTTGAGACTCAGGATCGGTGGAGGCGGAACCGTCGAGGGTGACGACGTCTCCTTCGTTGACATTCTGATTCGGACCCGCATTGGCAGTGGGGGCATCGTTATCGGCTGAGACGGTGATGGCCACATCATCAGCGACAGAATTGTTGACACCGTCGGAAACCGCCAGCTGGAAGGTGAGGGTTTCGCCGTTCAGGAGGTCCGGAACAGTGAAGGTTGGCTGGGCTGCTGCTGCGTCGGAGAGTGTGACCGCGGTACCGGCTGTCTGAGTCCATGCAAAAGTGAGTGGTTGAGACTCAGGATCGGTGGAGGCGGAACCGTCGAGGGTGACGACGTCTCCTTCGTTGACATTCTGATCCGGACCCGCATTGGCAGTGGGGGCATCGTTGTGATTACCGAAATCAATTCCACTGATAATCTGTCCGGTGATGAGGGTGACCGATTGAGTTCCGGGAGTACCGCCACCCGAAGGGATGACCGTCACCACGAAGCTTTGGCTTACAGTGGCGTTGTCAGCGGTGGTTGCCAGATCACCGTCCGGACCGCCGTCGGTCACCGTGACCGTGATGTTGGAGGTTCCGGTCTGTCCGGAGACAGGAGAAAAAGTGAGAGTGCCTGATGTGTCGGGAGTTGTGTAATTTACAGTCGGCGTTGGCACGACGGTTGTGTTGCTGCTGATGACCGACACGGCCAATGGCTGGGTTTCACCGGTTCCCGCAGTGACGCCGGTGAACAAGACGGTCTGCAGACCAGCGTTGTCCTGAATTGTGACTGCGGTGATGGCGTCCAGTGTGGGGGGTTGGTTGGATGGAGGAGTTCCATCAGTGCCGGTGGCCCGAATTCGCAGATTGTCGATGTTAATCCCTGGTTGCGTCACAGTACCATCGCTGCCAAACTGCAGTCTGAGATTCACAGTTTGACCATCAAAAGCTGATAGGTCGAATACTGCGGTACCGGTGTTCACGGACCCTCCGCTGTCATAGGCCGTGGTGCCCAGTTGAGCAACCGCTCCGGAATTCAGTGTGCCATAGGGCAGCCCTGATACAGGGCTAATTAAATTTCCAGGCGGAGAGATGGTCGCTGTGCTGGCCTGGACATTGAAGCCATCCCAGCTGGCTTCTATGTGTCCGGCATAGTCAAATTCCAGCTGGTTGCCTGTGAATCCGGCGAGATTCACCGTCAGTTCATAAAAAGAATATTCGTTGTTGCCGTAGGCCGGACCGGGGTGACCCATCATTTGGGTCCCGTTATTTAGTGTGGTATTCGTATTGTTGATCACGAAAGTACCGGAAATAGACTCGTTTCCGCCTAATCCGGACTCAAAGTCCTGCACGAAGACGTTAACAAATGACACCACACTGGCGGTGTCGGTCACAACGGCGGCTGTGCCGCTGCCGTTGTCTGCGTCATTATAGGTCGCTGTGATTGTGTTTCCGGCGAGTACATTGAGTGTACCATCTTCCGTAGATCCGCTGGCGCTGGTGCCCACAGTTGCGGTAAAGACGCCCATACCCGCGGATGTGAGAGTTACGGTTTCTGTGTCACCTCCAGAGCTGATTAACGTAATCGTGTTGGATGCTGAAACTGACAGATCGATGTCCCGTACCGTTATTCCGACACTGGTCCCGACCTCGTAGGAAGTAGCGTTGAGCTCGATGGTTCCGGTGCTGGTCGCCGGCAGGTCAAACGCTTCAGTGACGGCCAGAGTGTTGGCACTGCCGCCGTCATTGGCACTGAATCCCATTCCGCGACGTGCGAAGACTCTCCAGATTGTGTCCTGATTGGCTCCGCCGTTGGCCGCCTGATCGGCAGCCAGTATCGCGTCCCGAGCGTCAAGAAATGTGGGGTTCGACGGCTGCAGCTTCATGCCGTCCATGACCAGCTGCATCGCGAGGTTGTTGCCGCCGGTGCCGTTGATGAAATCGGGATCGAAACCCAGACCAACGTTAGGGAGATTCAGATCCAGAGAACTGCCGCCGATCAGTGCCCAGTTTAAATCCCAAAGTGTGGTGGCCCAGACTTCCCCGACGCCATGCGGCACTGAAAGTCCGCTGGAAATGGATCCGTAGGTGTGTGTGTTGACCGTCGTGTCATACGAATAACGTTGGGTTCGGATCCCGGTGCCGGTGGTAGGCTGATTAAGCGCGTAGGTGCCTATCCCGCGGCCGTCATTAGCTGTGTCGGTGGCAATCTGTGTGAGCATCAGACCGTGCCAGTCAGACCAGCCTTCTCCCATGCCACTGCTTTGTTGGGCATTCAGGGCTCCGGCATTTGATGGTCCACCGGTCAGGCGATTGGAGACACCATGACCGTACTCATGGATAATGATCCCGTTGTCAAAATCTCCGTCCCGATCGGGAGTTGGTGCGGTCCAGGTATACATCTGCATTCGTGGCGCAGAACCATCGGGCGGGGTGGCAAAATTGGCATTGTTGGCGTTGCCCACATCGGCGCCGTCCTGGGCCTCTGCCTGAACGGCGTCACCCCCTGTGCCTCCGTTGCCATAGTTGTTGGTCTGGAAATTTCCCGCTGCTTCATTGAAGCCATAAGCATAGTGTACGTCGTGCAGAATGTTGTTCCAGTAAAACAGATTGGTGACGGCAGCGTCCTGATAAGTCGACGGTGCCAGGCCCAGATCTACCGGGAAATTGAATGCTAGTGAAGACGTCCCGTCCGGCTGGGAGCCGGAGTCAGGTACGTTGTCGTCATCTCTGTCTGCGTACGCAGTAACATTGTTGCCTCGGGTGATTGTGAACTCAGCTCCACTGATACCATCGGTGTCATGCCAGCCAAACGGAGACGCCGTGGTGTCGGCGGGATCGACTTCCAGAGAGCGTCCGCCGTCACTTGGGCTTTCCTTAGGGACTGCATAGACGTTGTACGTAGCATGCTTGACCCAGTCTGTCAGCCCCGCCATTTCGCCGGTGTCAGCGGTCACGCTGCCGTCGAACCAGTGGTCGCCGGTTACGGTTTCTAAATTTAATTTCCACGCCAGACGCACTCCACCTGCTGAGTTTGGCACGTAGGCAAGTTCAGCTGAAACCGGGGAGCGGGCGATCTCGTTGGCCAGCAGAGTCGATGATCGAGCGGTGTCGGAAGCTGAATCCAGCATTATTGGGATGACGTCTGTTGACAGCCCCAGTTCGCCGGCCATCGCCTGTAGTGCCTGCTCTGCGGACAATGCCGGTGAGGGCGTATCTGCGGTACCCAGTCCACCGATGAATGCACTGTAGGCGTTCAGTACCTGGCCGGAATCACTCACGTTAATGTTGATATCTGCACCGATCACGGGCAGGCCGCCGTGTAGTTGTCGGAGATAAATGTGCGTAACCCCCAGACTCTCCGTGCGGTACTGATCTGTGACCACGTACTGATTCAGTTCTGACGCTGTTAGTCCTAACTGACCTGCCTGCGACTGCAGGTACGTCATGGCAGTCTCGAGCGGTGCGCCTGCAGTCGTATCAGAGAGCCATTCGTCAGGGTTTATCAGAGCTTGACGTGGTGGCACGTAGTAGGGCGCTGCAAGGTAGTGGTCGTGATCGTGTCCGTGAGGATCCGCCGCAGCTTGTTTCGCAGTTTCGTGCGAGTGTTCGTGTGATGTTGTTTCTTCGGGATGGGAGTGAGTTGTTCCGTCGGTGTGCTCGTGTTCGGTTTCGTGCGAGTGTTCGTGTGATGTTGTTTCTTCGGGATGGGAGTGAGTTGTTCCGTCGGCGTGCTCGTGTTCGGTTTCGTGTGAATGTTCGTGTGGCGTACCGCCTTCGGTATGGGAATGGACAGTTCCGTCCCCGTGTGTGTGACCCGTTTCGCTGCCGAACTCGTGCACAACGGTACTGGAGGCCAGTGGGGTGCCTGTTGTGGCCTGTGTTACATCCAGCACAAACAAACCGGAGTTGAAATCAGAGACCAGCACAACCCCACTGGGCAGGTCTGTATAGACCCCCCATGCGCCGTTAAATTCTGTGGCATCACTTGCGGGAAAGGTGTCGTAGTAACCGGTTTCCTGGACATTGTTCACATCAGAAACATCAAACACACGCAGGCCACTTGTGTAATTTGCTTCGAACAGAAAGTTGCCACGAGTTTCGAGGTTATGATCGATGGCTGTGTTGCCGTTTGTGAACGAGCTTAAAAAGGCCGGTGTGGCGGGAGTGGAAATGTCAAACACGTAAGTCGTGGTTGTGGAAACATTGGTGTTGTTTTGTTCGTCCAGTTCATCATTGATAAACAGGTGCTGTTGGTCGGTGCTGAGCGTGCCGTAATGGGAGTAAGTCACATTGGGATAAGGAACAGTGGCCAGTGTGACCATGGCGGCCTTGTTCGTGACATCAATTACTTTGAGTCCTTCGGTTTCTGCAAATCCGTAAACGATTTCGCGTCCGGCCGACGGGCCCGTGGTGTAACTGACGATTTCCGCGTCGTGCAGATAACGTTCACTCCAGGTGCCAACAATGGTGGGTGCAGCCGGGTTCGTAGCCACATCCACCACCACCAGGCCACCTGCGGCAATGTTGGCTCCCAGCAGATAAGCAAATCCGCTGTCGGGGTTAATTGCGATGTTGTGGGCTGTCTGCAGTCCGCTGTCGGTGAGTGTGCCCACACTGGTGACGATTCCGGTGTCGATTTGTGTGAGGTCGACAATCTGCAGCCCACCCGATGTTTCGTTGGTAATATACGCATGTTGAGCGAATGTCTTAATGTCACGCCACGTTGAAGCACCTTTGTTCAGGTGCACATGGCTTTCAGCTGTTTCGTGGTGCGTGGTCGCCGGCAGTCCTTCATCCGGTCCGGGAACAAAAGCCACAATGGAGGGACTGGCAGGATTTGTAACCTCAACATAACCTGTGCCGTGCGACAGACCGATAATCGCGTATTCACGACCGGACGGAGAGACGTATCCGGTGATGTCATTTCCTGAGGTATTACCGCCGGAAAAAGCAGACAGGTCAAACTGACTCAATTTGGTGACATTGAATCCGTTAGGGTCGCTTGACCCGCCTCCGGAGGGAGAAGTTTGTGTCCAGCCTGGCTGCTGAACTTCACTGACTGTATATGTGCCGCCGGCCAGTCCGCTGAAGGTGTATAAACCTCGTTCTGTTTCCGGGTCAATCGTGCCGTTGTTGTCTAAATCTGAATCGGCCGTGACTTGTGTGGTGAGGAGTGTGCCACCGTTATCAAACAGTTGAATCACCCAGCCGTTCAGGCCTGGTTCCCCGGGATCCCGCACACCGTCAGCATCCAGGTCGTTCCATTTTTGTCCACGAATTTCACCGGTGTTCTGATTTGCCTGATGATTTCCGAAGTCCCGGCCTGTTACCACCTGTCCGGCAGTCAGGACCACTGTATGGTTGGCAGATACAGCGACAATCGTAGCGGTGTCAGTTACAGCGGCGGGTGTTCCGCCGCCGCTGTCGGCGTCCTGGTAGGTGACCGTGATGATATCTCCAACTGCCAGGTTGAGTGTCCCGTCCCCCGCCGTGCCGGTGGATGATGTGTTGATGCTGCCGCTGTAGACACCCGCACTTTGCTGGGTCAGCGTAATGAATTCGCTGTCAAAGCCGCTCGAGGAAATGTCGACATTCAGTGTGGGGTCGGTGACGTCGGAGTCAGTCACGGTTGCGGTTACGGAACTGCCGACTGTATATGACTCGGCATTCAGTGTGACAGTTCCTGGAACGGCAGAAGCTGAAAGAATACCTCGATCCACAAACGCACTGCGGATAGCGGCCGCATTAGCTCCTGAATTGATATTCACATCGGCCTGCAGAACGGCCTGTGCTCCATCCGGCATCGTAGAATTGGCGGGGAGTCCGAAGTGAGATTCAAGAATGACCTTGTCGGCGGTGGTGGCACCGATGGCCGCTCGGATATCCCAAAGGGCACGTGACCAGATTTCCCCGTCAGCGTGGACCTGACCAACGAGATCTGTTGGGTAGATTTTTGTTCCGTCTACGCGTCTTAAGTTTGGTGGGTTGTCTGAGCTGTAGGATGTGGCATCCCACTCTCCGACAGCAGCGGCGTGGCTGTTCTGAAACACCGGGTCCCCGACGGAGGCATAGAAACTGGCGGCGAGATAATCGCTGAAGCCTTCTCCCATGGCACCCATCTCGCCACCACCCCAGTTGGCATTCTGGTCATGCTGAACAGCATGCCCGTACTCGTGGAGGACAATATCAGTATCTTCTCCATCGTCGACACCACCGTCACCAAAATGAATCGCATCGTTACCGGTGGAATAGAAACTATTATCGTTTGTGTCCCAGTGTGCATTGGCCAGAGTTGGGAAATCACGAATCCCGTTGGCAACACCCGTGTCATCGTCGAAACCCAGCGAATGAAAATATCGCTGGACCGAATCCACTGCATGGTAGATCACTACCTGCTCAAAGCGGTCATCATCTCGAGTGTAATTATAGACTCTGGACATTTCATTAGCGTCGATGTCCGGCAGAAAGGGGCTGTTCAGTGTGGCCAGGTCGACAAATTCACCTACCAACAGGCCCGTACCCGGGCCTGTCACCGGGTTGAGCCCCTGCAGCGTCACGGTGACTCGCTGAGCTTCCAGTGTGGGATTATTCGCGTCATTGTTGTCAACGAGATTTGTGCCATTGCCCTGGGATTGCCATGGATTTGCTTCGTACACATGACCGGTTCCATCCACATGCGCCATCCTGTCTTCCCGCAGCAGAACTTCGCCGGTCTGCGCATCAACAAGGGTCAGGAAATCGGCCAGTGGTGCAGCCGAATAAGTCATGGTTCGCCATGCCTGACGAATGCTGCCATCCTGATGTCGAAACCAGACCGGTTCCGAAGTGGTGGAGAGATAGGTCTCGGTGACACCGGCCGTATCGGCCGCCACATCCTCCGCAGCCACTGCAGTGAGAGCTGTGTTAGCCCGAACAGGAAGTTTTCCTGAAGCATAGCTGGTGTGTACCGTTTGCACTGTGCCATCGGATCCCTGATTAACGGTCACGTGCGCGCCGTAGACAGGAAGTCCCTGATGGATTTGCTGAAATCGGGTGTAGGTGCCGGCGAGTCCGTGTTTGACTTCCACCAACTGCAGACTGTCCGGGGCAGCCTGCACATTTAGCTGGGCGCTGTGGTTGGCCAGAAATTCACGGGCTGCGGCTTCGGGAGTTGTTGCTGTTGGCTGGTATCGCAGTCCGCGATAGGTGGTCCGGGCGCCGACGTTGTCCTGAACAGCTGTGTGCAGATCGAGGGTCGCCGAACCGGAGGCGTATGAGGTCAGCGGGGCGGGGATGGGAGAAGTCTGAGTCCATCCTGTCTGTTGAACTTCGTCAACCGTGTAGCTCCCCGCCGCAAGTCCGGTAAACGCATACAGACCGCTTTCCGTAACGGGATCAATGGTTCCACTACTGTCCAGATCAACGTCAACAGTGGTCTGTGTCGCCAGAAGTGTGCCGCCGTTGTCAAACAACTGGATTACCCAGCCGTTAAGTCCCGGTTCGGCTGCGTCACGCACTCCATCGTTGTCCAGATCGTTCCATTTTTGTCCGCGTATTTCGCCGTTGTTCTGTCCCTGTTGTTGATTTCCAAAGTCCAGACCGGTGGCCTGCTGGCCCGCTGTGAGTGTCACGGCATGTGTTCCGGACGCGACGTTTTCAAACACCCGAATGTCATCCAGGTTGATCCCGGGATTGCTGACGCTGCTGTCACTTCCAAACTGTAGACGTACGTTCACTGTTTGCCCATCGAAAGCGGAAAGATCAAACACGGCCTGACCTGTATCGAGGGCTTCGTTGCTGTCATAACCGGAGGTTCCAATTTGCGGTACGAGACCGAAATTAGCACTCAATGTGTCGTAAGTCATTCCCGCCAATGGACTGAGCAGATCGCCCGGAGGATTGATGGCTCCAGAACTTGCCTGGACGTTGAAACCGTCGAACGTGTTTTCGATATGGGCGACATAGTCGAACTGCAGTCGAACATCGTTTTGCCCTGTTAAATCTAAAGAGATTTCATAGAACGAATAGTCGGTTGCCCCGTAGTTGGCGGAGTGTCCCATCATCTGAGTGCCGTTATTCAGCGGGGCATTCGAGGCATTGATGGAAAAGCTTCCCGCAACGGTTTCATTCGCACCGAGTCCTGTTTCAAAATCCTGAACGAAGACGTCAGTACTGATCGGTGCCGTCTGAGTCCACCCGGGCTGCTGCACTTCGTTAACGGAGTAAGATCCCGCGGCAAGTTCTGTGAATACATAGATTCCACTTTCTGTCTGGGCGTCGATGGTCCCGCTGCTGTCCAGGTCCACATCGGCTGTCACCTGAGTTGCCACCAGTGCGCCGCCGCTGTTAAACAACTGAATTGTCCAGCCATTCAGGGGAGGTTCATTGGCATCGCGGACGCCGTCACCGTCCAGATCGTTCCATTTTTGTCCCCGAATTTCAGCGGTGTTTACCGCTCCGGTGGAATGCAGGCCGACAGAGCCCACAAGCTGCGGGATATGAAAAACGGCGGCTCCGGCGTTTTGACTGTCTGTCCCCGACAGCGAAAATTCGCGGTCACCGATACGGTCGTTGTTGGGAAGATCGATGGCCCCGGTGCCCATGATCGGGGAGGCACCGCCGGTCGGCTGGACAGACCCGGCTTTGTCGATATGTGAAAGGGAAACAGTGTGTCCAATTTCGTGAGACAACGTTCCGGAAATGGCATTAGTGGTGAAGCCCAGGTTTCCGGAAGTCAGGGCATTAGATGGTGTGAGTCCTCCCAGAGTTACAATGGCATCGGTAAACACGGACGACACGACATCACCGATTTGAATACCGTTGTTGGGACCGGTGCCTCCGGTATTACGAACCACACTTCCCCCGGCCACACCCAGTGTTCCCCCGGAGTGCGGTCCGGATGTTCCGGTGCCCACCTGAACGTAGTAGTACTCCGTGATTCCGACGGGTGCCGTACCGATATCACCAATAACGAAGTCAACGGCAAGATCCTGTCCGGCGGGGCCGGCCACCGTTCCTGCCAGTTCTGTGAAGTAGTCTTCATCGACTTCTGCCATGATCGAGTTGGCGACAGTGTTAAAATCCTCGGCGGCAAATCCATAGGCCGTCACGTCGAATGTGGTCACCACATTGCCAAAAATGTCGGTCGTGTTGCCCTGTCCTGATTCTTTGAAATCGACCACAAACGTCAGGGGGTCGGTCGCATGGCTTCCGTCCTGGGCAACGACAGCTGAGTTTGAGGCGGGCACGGGAAACTTAGTGCAAAGCGCGCTGTCAGGGATCACGCTCTCGAAGAACGCGATCTCTTCCGGAGTGAACATGCCCAGAGGAACGTCGGCTCTCGTTTGGACATGCAGGTCATCCCCGCATGCGGCAGACAGCAGGACACGCTGTTCCAGTGATTCGATCGCGTTAATGTGGTTTGGGACGGACCGTTGCTGTTGAGTCCGTGGTCGCTGAAATTGTCGGTAGACTGCAGGGAAATGACGACGCAGAAAACCACCTGTGTCACTGAATAAGGCACCGAAGGACGTTGCAGTCTGTTCACCGAGTATGGATGAACGTTCTTGCCGTGATTTGCTGCGACCTGAGAAAAGATTGCACTTGAGTCGTTCGAAACGTGTGCGCGAGTCCCTGAAGTGCCGTGCCATAAAACTCAGTCCATTCAAAATAGCTGTGCTGAGCGTAACGATGAATCACAGTCAGGCTGATAACACTGGTTGTAGGGCCCGCACGGGTATACTCGGTTATGGCAATGCTGTATGCAATCAGCCGAGCCCCAAAATTTGAAATGTTAGTCTGGTGGCTGAAGCAGCTGCGGTTTCGGTACCTGCTTGAAGTGGGGTAGCCCCTGTGATGACTGCGCGGTCACTGCTTGTTGTGGCAGCTCCGAAACCGGCCGGGAACATTTCAGTATCTGAGGGTGCTGTTATCTGGCGAGAACAGATAAAGCCATGGAACTTAAACGCAGCGGCGATCAATGTGGATTGACTGTAAACAGCCGCGCAAAGAACAGTTCAGCTCCAGGCAGGTGAGAGTTCTGTTCTTCAGTATGCCTGCACGGGCCCCTGAGACCGAGCCGCAGTTGTGTCCCGGATGAATCGGTGGCAGGAGGTTCTGAGGTTCCTCGTTTCAGAATTTGTTCGGATCATGCCACAAACCATACGTCTTCACCGACACAGTAACCCTGTCCGGTCACAAACTCTGTAATCAACGGACGAGCACCGGCAGCTCCGACACAAACCACCAGGGGAGTGCCGTCCGGCGGACCGATGGATTCAGGAGGAACAACCCGCACGTTGTGAATCAACTGTCCCTGTTTGCGTGTACTGACCTCGATCAAATTACGAACTTTGATGTTTTCCGAATGCAGCCAGCGGAGCCACGGCTTACCTGTGCGGCCGGCTCCCCAGAGATCGACGGTTGAAATATTCAGTAAAGGACCGTTCTTCAGGTGATATTGACGACAGTCCATAAAGGCCTGCCGGCTGTATCGAACATCCGTGCGGGTCAGGCGATTGGGTGAGTCGTTCCACTGCAAAAGAGACTCCGGTGTTTTTCCGAAACGCATTCCAGATCTGGCAGCCCGCAGCATGAGGTCATAATCTTCCGGAAAACTGTTGTCGCTGAATTGTTGAAGGTAATAACTCCGTCTGGCCATGATGGAAGGGTTGACCAGCGGGAACTCAACAAAACGCAGAGCCAGAATCATTTCCGATGAAATTGTTTCTTTGTTAATCCACTGCTCGTAGCGAGCCATTCCTTTAGTCAGCCGCCCGTTCTTCGGCTGAATCTGTACACGTGATCCAACGACATCAAGTCCGTGTTGCTGAAGATGGGCCAGCTGGCAGGCCAGACGTTGGGGATCAGCCGTATCATCCGCGTCCATTCGTGCAATGATTGCAGCCTTGGCCAGGCGGTTACCCAGATTCGCCGCTCCAGCCACTCCCTGATGTTCGGTTCGTACGACCTGCACCCGTTTGTCCTGGACCTGATCAAGGATCTCCGGTGTTCGATCAGTGGAACCATCATCGATAACAAGTAACTCAAAGTTTCTCAGCGTCTGACTCAGAATCGATTGAACTGCGCATTTGATGGTACATTCCGCATTCCAGACCGGCAGTACGACAGAAATTTCAGGTTTGCTGGGCATTGAAATCGTCCGGGGGGGGCGCCTGCCCGACATGTATCTGAGTTGCAGAACACCGAAACTGCGGAATCCTGTGACAGAATGGACGGTAACGGACTCAGTTCTGAAACCGGCAGCGCTGGATGAGGCTGTTTTCTATTTTACGGCCTCCGTGACCTGCAGTTTGAACTCGTTACTGTTACCGACAAGTTCCGGGGCGTACATTCCTTTAATGCGAGCCGGGAGGGCGGACATGCGGCCGGGTGTTTCTGCACGCAGACGGTAGTTGATGCTGTGGTTGCCTCGAGCGAGCCTGGAAATAAAGAAGGACACTCGGTCGTCCCGCAGTTCGCGATAGGCTCGCAGTCCGCTGTTGACGTAACCACTGCGTCGATCGTCCGGTTCGAAGCCACTTGGCTTATGGTCTTCCAGGAGGAGATACTCGTAGTCGTTTTTACTATCGATGAGCAGCTCAACTTCGACCAGCTCACCACTTTTGACCTGGTCGAAGTTCGCCAGCGGGATCCGCTTCCATCGTGTCGTTCGCTGCCTCACCGATTGGCCCCTGTCACCTCGAACGCTCACCTGGTCGTCGTTCCGTTCGAGTCGATAAAATTGTCGTCGCACTTTTACTTCCAGACCGGCGGCCGTCACAGGATCTTCCTGAGTGAAAAACGTCAGGTACGCGTTGAAATAAACCGGTCCGGTTCCCGTTCGACGAATTTCGATGTTGCGGGCTCCCGTGTGTACCGTGTCTCCTTCCAGCAGCATCATATTGTCAAAGCTGAAGAAGTTCTCAGCGTTGATCCTGACGCGTTTGTGCAGTTGACCATCAATCGAGACCTCCACGGTCATGTCAGGACGATCTTCACCAGTTGCGTCGATGTATTCGGCCATCGATTCAATCACGACAGCTGTGTCACGTGTGCTGCCCCAGTGTCCGTCGGTTCTTCGATTATTCAGCAGATACTTGACCACACGTGGTGCCGTTATGTCTTTTGGACGCACTTTCAGCAGGAGGCGAAGGTACATTGCGTGTGTTTCGTTCTCATTGCCATACCAGTACCACCGGCGACTGCCAGGCAGCCTGAGCCAGGCCGTTTGATTCTCATCGTCCCGTTGCAGGTATTGCTCAACGTTCCGCAGAATTATGTCCCGCCGATCATTTGATGATTGACTGTGCAGCACCAAACCCGTCAGACACATTCCGTAGACACTGAGTTGCAGACGGTCGCGATCAAGATAATCAGTCATGGCCGGGTTGTTGCCATTGTGTTCAGACAACACCCAGGCGACCAGGGCATCCATGTTCCCCGCCTGCATTCGAAATGACCGACGACTACCGTTGGGGGATTCTCTGAATTCACGACGCCTGTCCCCTTCCTGAAGTTTGACCAGTTCGGCAGCCTGGTATGACTTCAGCCAGAGGACGCCTCGGTTGATCACATCCGGAAGGACGGGAACATCATTTACCTGGGCCACAGACAATCCATGGACAACCAGGGCGGTGAGATGCGGTGATGAGTGTTCTCCATAGCCGGAGAACCAGCCCCATCCCCCGTCAGAGAGTTGCATGTCCGTGAGTGCCTGTACCCCATTGCGAACGATTCGGTTCATTTCGTCTGTGTCGAAGACCGGGTTTGGATTTCGAGTGTTCCATCGCTGTTTGCTTTTTGCGGAATTAATGATTTCCTGAGCGTTCAGGTTTGTACGTTTTATTCGAATTGCTTCCAGATCAAGACCCATGTTCACGAGTGTGCGCTGTGTGAGCACTGCCGGCAGGAACCGGTTTAAGGTTTGTTCCGTACAGCCGTAGGGGTATTCGATGAGATAGGGCAGCGCATCAACCATGGTTCCCGCGAGTGAAGGACTGTAACGAATCTCCAATCGAGACTGCTGTTCGATGCGTCGGGCCGGAACGTGAAGCTGCAATTGTGCTGAATCCTGGCCAGGGCGAATGGCGCCGGCAAAGCTTTCGGTCTTGAGAATGCCATGGATCTGAGCCGGTACGGTCAGTTCCACGGCATCAGATTCTTCGTTGGTGAGTGCCTTCATGCGCACCACAGCATTCCCTGAAGCAACGACCTGCACCGGCCAGTCAACTCGGGCTTCGCCGCCTGGTTCGATCTTCACCGTTTGTGTCGACGTTGTGAGGTGTCGCAGTTGTCCACCTTCGGTTTCCAGCACCACATCTACGTCTTTGGCCGTGTTTAGGTCGTTGTGTACGATGGCTGACAGAGTGATTTGATCCTTTTGAGTGAAGAATCGCGGCGACTGTGGTCGAATGATGAGCTTCCTGCTGCAGATGATGTCTGTGGTCCCGGACCCGACACGGGTTCCCCTTCCGAGTGTCCAGACCTTAATCTTCCACGTTGTCAGATTGTCGGGCAGATCGAATTGTGCTGTGATTAAACCATCGGCATTGGAATCGACCGAGGCCAGCCACAGTGCCGTGTCGGTGAAAACAGAACGCACGGTCGGTTCCACAGAGGCGGTACTGTCAGCAGATAAACCGTCATCCGCCATCGCCATTGGGGAACCAGGCGACTCTTTTTCTTCCATCCGACTCGACCTCAACACACGGCCGCCGGTGTTACCGAGGGGCATGATCGGTGTGGGAGAACCGCCTGACAGAGGCTGCATCGGTCGGTCCCCCTTTCGGAACAGGGGAACCGAGATCCGCTGCAGTGTGGAGGTAACCCGCGATTGATGCTGTCTGCGGATGTTCCAGAAAAACTTGCGGATCTCCTGACTTGTACTCGCTGCGATGTACTCAAGACTCGCATCGTATGCTGTCAGGATGGCATTGCCCACAAATGGTCTGCCGGACTCATCACGGAGTTTCACCGTGACTTCGGCAGATTCGCCAGGTCGGTATTCCTTCTGAGAGGCCACCACTTCAACCTCCGCTACTTTTTGTACCGGCGGGACAAATATTTGTTTCATTGCGGAATGCAGGCGACCATTGGCAATGGTCAGGGCCTCAACGTATATATTGGGCATGTCCTCCGGTCGAATCTTCAGGTTGTATGTCGTACTCTTGCCTTTCAGACGAATGACTTCCGGTTGAGGACAGACCCCGTTCACGGGGCGTACGAACAACAGGACTGTGCTGTCGGGAAGATTCGTGTTGATCTGAATTACGGCCGTTTCACCTGGTTGATAGTCACGTTTTTCGACAATCAGTTCCAGATCGTTAAAACGATACCCGCGTTGGGCGTCACCGGGGCCGCGGACGTAAAGCAACTGACCGCCTTCCAGGGTTGTTCCCTCAACATCAGTTACACTGCAGGACACTCGATACTGACCCGCCTGCGGAATGACGGCTTTAAATGACGTCGAGCCGTCTTCACCGGTCGCAATATCAAATGTCTCGACCTCTCGCTCCTCGGCGTCATTGCCATTCCAGGTAACCTGCAGCAGTCTTCCGGTGACAGGTCCTTCGACTCTTCTTCCGTCGGATGTTCGGGCCTGCAGGTTAACAGTGACCGTGTCTCCGGTCTGGTAGTGGCCTCGATCCGTCCAGACGAATACCTTAAATGGCTTTCGTGCCACCAGAACGTCACCTTCCGCAAATATTGTACGACGAGACTGATCCATCACTTCGGCAGTGATACGGTACAGGTGATCGCTGTCGGAGTGGTGCTGTCGTGCTGATTCTGTATCGATCTTCACTGCAAGCGTCCCGTCGGCCCCGATAGCTGCATCTCCTTCTGCAACAACCTCCGGCGGATCAAAACTCCAGCCCGACCACCGCGGAGTCGGACCGAAACAGCCCCACTGATGCCAGCCTGGATACCAGGCTGAATCGGGGGGGAACCACCAGTAGCCGGGACTAAACAGCCAGTCCCACTGCGTTTTCGGGAACCACCGATTGTCTTGCGTCGTGCGTTCGATCCTATAGCGAACTCTACCATTGCTGACGGGGGCACCGAAGTAATAGCGTGCATTGATGACTGCTGAAATGGTCTCGCCCGGTTTCACTGGTTCATCGGGGGCGTCGATACTGACTTCGAACTCAGGCTTGCGGTATTCTTCCACCTGGAAATCTCCGCTGCCAATGGCCGGCTTGTTGCTGCGATTGTCGTTTCGACAGATTGCCAGCGTATAGCTGCCCGGAACGGCGTCGGCCGGAACGGGCCAGGTTCCGTCGATCCCCCCCCATCGATCGGTGGTTACGCTGCGTTCTTCAGTAACGTCCCCTCGAGGGTTGTACACCTGCAGCACAAAAGATGTATGAGCATACCTGGCTTCCTTTTCATGAAAGCGAGGCTGACGTATCCACATGCGAAATTTCACTTCGTGTTCCGGTCTGTACACCGGACGATCGGTCACTACATAGACTTTGACAGGACTGTCGTGTAGTTCGTGTAGTGGCTGTGCTTTCCAGAAACGACTGAAGCCATCGAACGCCAGACCTCCCGCGTCGGTTCTGGCAACAGTCACCCACCGCATCCGACTGTGCTGTTCAGGAGCAACCACACACAATCCATTTCCGTCGGTTCGATCGGTAAACCGGCGAGTGATAACGTGGTGGTTGCGAGTGCGACCAATCCGTTTCTGACGGAAGCCAAAAAACTCCATGCCGGCTCGATCCGCCGGAGCACCGGTTGCAGCGTCTGCCACGAAGTAAAGCGTACCGTCTTCAATATGTTTTTTCGTGATCGATGTGTCTGCAATCCACAGTACGATCCGTGATGTATTGCCGTCTCTGATTGTTGCTTCGACCCAGTAGGCACCTGCCTTTTTAAGAGGAGTCGTGACCGATTCCTGGACGTCAAAGTGCCCTTCCTTTGGTGTCAGATCCAGTTCCCAGCTGGCGACAGGTTTTCCCAGATATTTACTTCGGTTGTCATTGATCAGACGATAGCCCACGTTCTGGATTTGTATTCTGTTGTGATCAAGCTGCGCGGGGCGGTCTTCAAGGTACTCACGTGTGTCTGACAGGAGTTGTTCGATGTCGATGGGACGGGCGGTGAAACTTGCCTGGCTGCCATTTCGAAAACGGATATCAAGAACTGCTCCCTGACCGGCGGACTGAGTCCTCGCCGTCTCAAACTGAATCTGGTTGTCTTCGATTTGCCTGATGCGTTTACGCAGCTGACTGCGAACCTTGGGCTGTCGAGTCAGTTCGAGTGCATTTCGGAGCAGGGCAGCCGCCTGTGGATACTGATGACGATTCATACGCACCTGAATCATCATGTCAATCGCCTGTTTCTGTTGGCTGTCTTTTCGATCAATCACTCGTTGAATGACGGCAATGTGATTGAATTCTTCCGGAAGACTGAGTCTTCGTTCACCAATTGCCAGTCGTGCCAGTGTTTCTGTATCGTCCAGTTGATGCAGAGTGAACCCGGCAACAGATCGATCTCCTGTAGTTCGCGTGACCGGAGCCAGTTGATGCGTCGTGGAGCGGACGCCGAACTGCCTGACCAGGAACCGGGCCCATTCCAGGTCCACAGCACTCTGACGGTTCGGAGCAAGCAGTACCTGCTGTGCCATTGCCCACCGCCACCGCTCTCCGTCGGAGCTGCCCGTTTCCCAGGAATTCGGAACATGAAACAGCACCGGGTCGCCCTCTTCATCGACTGGTGCGTCTGGCGGGGAATGACCGTAACTTTCAAAGTGATGGTTGCCGGACAGGTTTTGATAGCCCGGAAGCACGGTCAGGTCAGTGAGATCCTGCAATTTCCATGGTTGTGATAATCGCTCCTGACCGGTGATATTTGCGAGTAGGCCCCACACATTTGCTTTTGCTTCCGGCGTCGCGTCTTCTGCCTGTTCGAGTGCTGCCAGCGTTTTTAGCAAAAGCTGGATCGACCGGACCCGGTCTCGCGCCTCCGATGAAGCATACTGGCCGTTACCACGATGCTCTCCACGTTCAAACTGTCCGCCGATAACAAATCCGTGGTGATCAATTGCTTCACCGAATAACTGACCCGCCGTGAGCAGCAACTGCCAGTCATTGTTGTGAATCTCGATTGCCGTCTCGACCAGCTGGTCGAATTCATTGACTCGATTGAGGTGTTGCAGACAGTTTACGGCGTTGCTGAGATCATCTGCAGTGAACTGTCCGCCATTGTCGGAATCTTCAATCAGCTTCCGAAACACCTCCAGTGCCTCCGCATAATTGCCGTTCTTAAGCAACTTAACGGCTCGGTGTCGCGACTCCCCGGATACCTGTGGTGATATCGTCCCCAGCAATTGCTGAAGCAGTAAGACAAACAACAGGACGGCGCACACACCCGTACAGAAGATGGACTTTGGCATTCAGGCGATCCTTCGGAGGAATCCGATGATACAATATCACTGACAGTCATTTGGAGTGATGAACGGTTCGTATCAGTTCAGACTAATTGTCAAAATTGATCGTGTTTTCGAAAATTGATCTGACGGGCTGTTGGTTGGAGCGTTGACGTCTCGTTACTCGTGAAGCATTATTCGGTGGAAGCCGTTGGTGTGCGGATTCCGTGGTTTCGTCGGTTATGCCGGAAAGCGACTTGTCGTGTGATTTCGGGTGTCGGGAAGGAAGCTGACATAAGGAATCAGCGAAATCCTAATGGCCGTCCAGTTGGTCACTGGTGACTCGATTGTTTACAGAATCGGTATGGTTGGATTCGGATGGGCACTGACGAGTGCACAGCCGGCAGCGGCGGAACTCACGACGGCCTTTTGAGAGGACATTCAGACAGTGTCTGACTCGCCGGCAAACTGGAAAACTGCGTTTCGCAGCTTTTATTACGCAAATGCCGACGCGCCGGATGATCCTGTATTGGATCCATCGTCCACCGCGCTGCTGGTTATCGACATTCAGAACACTTATCTGGAGGTTCCGGAAGACAGGATTGAGGCAACGCGCTGGAGGCCCTTCTTCGACCGCATGAATCAAACCGTTATCCCCAACACAGGGCGCCTGCTTGATTGGGCTCGCAATGCGGGGATCGAGGTGATCTTTGCCCGGATCGCCTGTCAGACTGCTGATGGTCGTGATCGGTCGCTGAGTCAAAAAAAACCGGGATTCAATTATCTGCTGCTACCGAAAGAACGTGATGACAGTCAGATTGTGCCGTCACTGTCGCCGCTGGGTGATGAAATCGTGTTGACCAAGACGACAGACAGTGCACTCACTGGTACAAACCTGCGGCTGATTTTGCACAATATCGGGATCACCGATGTTATCGTGACCGGCATATTTACTGATCAGTGTGTCAGTTCAACAGTCCGATCTCTGGCGGACGAAAGCTTTCGTGTTCTGGTGGTTCACGATGCCTGTGCAGCAGCGACCGATCAGCTTCATGAACGTGAGTTAGAAATTATCAACATGATTTATTGTCATGTTGTGTCTCATGCTGACCTGGACGGGTTTCTAAAGTGAGTGCACGGATGGAGTGATCGGTCACAGAAGGAGTCCGCATTGATACACGAAAAGTCCGATGGGTGTCAGAATTCAGCAACGAAGTGTGGTTAATTCCGTGGCGAACAGATCAGGCTGTGACTGACAGCAGGCTGCCGTCCTGCGAAATAATTGAGCTTGAGGGGGCAGAGCGTGGAAGTCGGATACCAGACCGACGGGGCGTCTGTCTGCCCCTCCCCACCCAACAAATACGGCACACGCGGTAGAATACGCGGAATTGACGATTTGCAGCAGTTTCGTAATCAGATCAAATTTGGGGGGGATCTGAGTCAGTGGCAGTATTTCAGCTGACTTGCCGCCTGGTTTCGGTAGAATCACTTTGATGATTCGGTCTCACTCATGTGAGACATGTGTTTTCTCTCGCTGGATCCCGCTTATCCGGAATCGGACTGTATGAGTGCAACAGCAAAGCACTACAAGCGGCTGAGAATGCAGATTGATCTCCAACAAACACTGGAAGCGCCCGCGCTTCCTGACGGTTACCGGTTTGTTCCCTGGCAGCCGTTGGTTCAGGAACGTCATGCTCAGGTTCAGTGGCGCGCGTTTCGGAATGATGTTGACGGCCGATTATTTAACTGTTTGAGCAATCTGGCCGGCTGTCGGCGACTGCTTGGTGAGACTGTCAATCATGCTCAGTTCTTCGTCAGCGGGACATGGCTGGTTAAATTTCAGCCGGAACCGGTCTGGCCTGCAGATGACTGTGCGATGATTCAGGGATTGGTTCGGACCAGCAGAACCGGAGCAATTCAAAATCTGGGAGTGGTTCCCGAGCATCGTGGATTTGGTATCGGCCGTGCTCTGTTGCTTAAAACGCTCCACGCGTACCAAAGCACAGGTGTTCGGACGGCAACTCTTGAAGTGACAGCCAACAATCAGCCGGCCGTACGTCTGTACCTGAAACTTGGTTTTCAGGTTGTTCGTGTGCTGTATCGAACGGCAAAGGCGGGTTCGGTGGTTCGAGGTTCGGAACGACGCCCCTATGAACTGGAGCGTCGAGTTCCGGTTGTTGGCTGAACCCGGGTTTCCGTTAAGTTTGTTCCGGTAAACAGAAATTTGTTTATGCATATGCACTGGTACTGATGGCCGGCCTGTTACTTTTCGCGTCCGATCGACACGTCCCGAGGGTCTTCTGAAAAACTCAGTCGTTCCCGGCGTGCTGCCTCCCTCCATCGCTCATGCCGGACCGGATGCAGTGCAGTTCCTTGGTGCTACCCTCCGAGTCCCTTCCGGAACGCTTCGAGCGGCAACGATTTTCCGGTGAGATACCGGAACTGTTTTTGCATCTGACATGCAAAAATCATTGCGGGATTCACGTAGTGACAACCGCGTTCCTGTGCTTCCTGCGCTATCGCGGACTCAGCCGGATAACTCAACAGATCGACGACAGTAAGTCGTTCGCGCAACAGCGACGGGTTCAGTTCACCTCGACCGGTACCACATTTGATGCTGGCATCGGTCAGTATGACTCCCTCTACCATCAGGCTGTGAATGGCATTCCAGGGAACATGGCGTACACCAGCCTGTTTTGCGGCCCTGGCAGCCGAATTATCGGACGGTGATGCCAGACTAACCGCTGAGTTCATCTCCTGAAACCGACTGGCCATACTCATCGAGAGTGCATCAGCACCGATGATCAGAATCACTCGTCCCTGAGCCCAGTTTTTGCTGTTACGAATACCGGAGGTGGCTGTTTCGATCGAATCGAACAATGTTGCACGCGCCTTCCACCGTCCCTGTTTTTCGGACATGATGTCCATGTAACCATCTTCACCCACGGTCCGATGCTGTTCGTCGACCAGCTGATGCATCTGTTCAGCGAATTCACTGTGGATAATCAGGGCGTGGATTTTTAATATTTCCAGCATCTTGCGCAGTCGATCCGGGCGGCCGGGAATGACGGGCAGACACCGGATCGGCACCTGGAATTCCTTAAAAGCTGCGTTCAGTATACGGGACGTTGTATTCTCCACAATTCCTCGTCCGACGATCCCCACGAATCTGGTCTGACGGGTCACATCCGAACAGCAGTATTCTTCGTTCAGTTGAGCAACGGTGGCTTCTCCGTCACTGGTTGCCATCCCTTGTTCGAGTGCGGCATAGATCCAGGGGGAACCATAGCGACGTGCCAGCAGTGAAAAGGCAAGTCCGCCGGGACCGATGCCTTTGCCGACCACCGGAACATCACGGTTCTGCGTGGCCACCGACAGCAGAGGCCACATGTCGTCAAGTGTTTCAGTCAGCCATGTGAATTTGACAACGTCAGCGTTCGCTTTGAGGCATCGTTGAATCACACTGTTGACGGACGTTCGGTTAAGTGGGCCGTGGAGGTTGGTGTAGTTGATCACTCTTTTTGTCGTGCCGAATCTTGGTATCTGCTCGGCCAGTTCCACGTTCATTTCCACGTATTCCGGTCCTGCAGCGATCGCATTGCGAATCAGGCTGATTCTGTCTTCTTCAGGCCCGACCCAGTGCCCGCCATCCCGTGGTTGCCGACACGACACCAGAATCGGTTTATCGACAATGTCCAGAAGTGCTCCGACGTCTGGTTTTCGTTCAAACTGGTCCAGGCACAATTCGATCAGGTCGCACTGTTTGGAAGCATTGAACAGATCAGCAGCAGCCAGTCGACGTGAAGACGGAGCGACGGAGATACATATCATGTGCAGCGACTCCTGCGGCCGGTTCGACTGTGCTGCAGGTTCCGGTTACGACTGTAGATCGTGTGTGGTTCTGCAGGCGACGTTTTCTTCGGCCTCAAATCTGCCCTGGTGAACAGTATCGGAATGGTCTCTTACGGGACAATGTCCGTCGGACAGAAACCGCCCGACGGACAAACGTTTGCTGTGGGCAGAGGTGGCTGATCCGGCTCGCGCTGCAGGTTTGTGTCTGCACGGGAAAATCGACGGATTCAGGCTAATAGGATCGTGGCCGAACGGTTCCCTGAACCCTGCCCGGCAGACCCATGATTCGCAGGAAACCTTCTGCGTCCGTCTGATCGTAGTCTCCTCCACTTTGTTCCATACTTGCAATGTCTGCATCATACAGGCTGTTGGAAGATGTTCGGCTGCTTGTGCGAATGTTACCTTTGTAAAGTGTGAGTTTCACTTCTCCTGTGACCACTTGCTGTGCTTCCCGGATGAAGGCCATCAGTGCATCCATCTTCGCACCGTACCAAAATCCGTAGTAGACCATTTCCGCCACAACAGGACTCAGCTGATCACGCAGATGTGTCAGGTCGCGGTCCAGAGTGAGTTGTTCGAGTGTCTGGTGTGCGGCATACAAAATTGTCATTCCGGGCGCTTCATACACTCCCCTGCTCTTCATTCCCACGAATCGATTCTCAACCATATCGATTCGTCCAATGCCGTTACGTCCACCGATCGTGTTGAGTTCACTCACCAGTTCAGCGGCGGAAAGTCTGTTTCCGTTGACAGAAATCGGGACCCCGGATTCAAAACCGATGGTCACCGGTTCTTCGTGGTCAGGCGCCTGTTGAGGAGACACTGTCATCCCAAAGTCTACGACTGTTTCACCATCCACAGTCAGGTCTTCCAGGTCTCCTGCTTCATAGCTGATGTGCAGGCAGTTTTCGTCGCTGGAGTACGGCTTGCTTGCTGTCGCTTTAACCGGAATGTTTTTCTCATCGCAGTACTCAAGCATTTCTTTTCGTCCGGGAAACTGGCTGCGAAACTTCTCGTTCCGCCATGGTGCGATCATTTGCACCCTCGGATCCAGCGCTTCTGCGGCCAGCTGGAATCGGCACTGGTCATTGCCCTTTCCGGTGGCGCCGTGGGCGAACGCGGCAGCGTTAACTTCACGGGCTCGCTGAAGACAGGCTTTGGAAATCAACGGACGAGCGATTGACGTGCCCAGCAGATAAATGCTTTCGTATTTTGCCTGCCACTGCAGTACCGGAAACGCGAAGTCGCGACATAACTCTTCGCGGACATCAACAATTTCCGATGTTTTTGCCCCAATATTGAGGGCCTTACTCAGAATCGCGTCGCGATCTTCGCAGGGCTGACCCAGATCGACGTACAGGCAGTGGACTTCATATCCTTCATCCTGAAGCCAGCCGACCAGTACTGATGTGTCCAGACCACCGCTATAGGCGAGAACAACCGAATCTGCCACTGTAAATTCTCCGGTGTTTTGATGTTATCCAGTTGAGTTGAACCGGCAGTGTAACGTTATCCCGGTCCACGCAGACCACCCTGTCGGCTGATAAAGTGAAATCACTCGACCGACACAGCCTAACGGGGGGCGGGTATGCTTCCAGCGTCCGGCGGTGTGAATTCCTGGCATGAAGAATCCCTGTCCGCAGCAGGCAGCGACATCAGCCGGGTTGCAGACCCAGATCATGCCGGCTCAATCGTTCGCATCCGGAATCCGTAATGACATAGTTGTGTTCAAAACGCATTCCCCCCACGCCTTTGATATACAGACCCGGTTCCAGGGTAACGACATCGCCTGGCAGCAGATTATCCGTACTGTGTGGAACGAGGATTGGTGCTTCCGGATGTTCCAGTCCCAAACCATGTCCCGCATGATGCGACAAACCCGGAAAGCCTCGCTGCACCAGTTGAGCGTCCACGGTTTCGAAGACGGATGCGCAGCCGGTTCCTGCGACCAATTTTGATTCGCCTGCGGTCAGCGCCGCGATACACGCCTCAGCCTGAGAGGCCTGTTCCGAAGTCGGAATTCCTACAGCCACGGTGTTCGTAAAATCACTGCGATAGCCGGCGATAACCACACTGAAATCCAGAATCATCATGTCGCCGGTCTTCAGTCGATGTTCGGTTGGGAGTCCGCCTGCCCTGAAAACATCGGCATTAGTGGCACGAAAATCTCCATAAACGATACACGGACAGCCGGCGGTCTGTTGAGCGGCCGCCTGAACGGAGATGTAAACGTCCAGTTCCGTTGCACCGGGCACTACGGCATTAAATGCGGCGGCCTGTCCCGCGGCCCCGGCATTCATGCAATTCTGTATCAATGACAGTTCATCCGGCTGCTTTGTCCGACGTAGCCGACGAATGACAGTCCCAAGTGAAGAAGATGTACTACCGACAGAGATGCTTGTTAGGGAGTTCGGGATTACTGAAGTCAGTTCAACTGACAGGCCGTCACGTTCGACCAGCAAAGCTGAGGGATCGATGGTTCGGGGATATGTGCTCAGCGCTGAAGACAGGGACAGGTGACGATTCGTCACAGAATGCTGATGGTCATACCAAGGCTGAATGATTTCCTCAGAAACGAAAACCTCACCGACAGCGGACCGACGCGTGAAGTTGTCGCAGAACAGCACTGCATGCCCGTCACGCGATAACAGGAGCATCGCGGCCTGATCCGCAGAGAAACTAATCGGATTTGTCCGGAAACCGCAGAAGTACTGCACATGTCGCGAATCACCGATCAAAGCCTGTTCAACGGTATCGGGTAATACTGACCATAAATTCTGTCGTCTTTGGCGACAGCCTTGTTCCGTAAGCATGATCGATCACAAAGTTGAGTGAAATGGTGGCGGTTGAAGTCGCTTCCGACTACAAGGTCACAATGAAGTATCGCATTGTTCTTGCCAGCCGCAATCGTAAGAAGTCTGCGGAAATTTCAGATCTTCTTGCGCCTCAGGGTTTTGAAGTGGTTCCGGTCACCGAATTTCCGCAGGTGGCTGAAGTGGTGGAAGATGGAGATTCCTTTGCAGCCAATGCTGCTAAGAAAGCCACACAGGTGGCAGTTGCGGTCGGGGAGTGGGCGATCGGAGAAGACAGCGGGTTGTGTGTCGACGCACTGAACGGCGCTCCGGGAATTTACTCTGCGCGGTTCAGCGGTGAAAACGCCACCGACGAGCGTAACAATGACAAGTTGCTGCAGGAGCTGACAGGCGTGCCTGCTGATAAACGCGATGCTGAATACGTCTGCAGCATTGTGCTTTCTGATCCGTCAGGCAGGCCGCGAGTATCGGCGGAGGGTACCTGTCGGGGGCGTATTGTCGATGAGCGACGCGGGACAGGCGGGTTTGGCTACGATCCTTTGTTTCTGATCCCGGAATTCCACAGGACTTTCGGAGAACTAAGCCCTTTGGTGAAACAGTGTCTGAGCCATCGGGCACGCGCGTTCAAAAAGTTCGTGGCCGGCATGTATGATGTTGCTTCAGATTTTCAGCTTTGAGTATCAGCAATGCGACAGCACAATACAGCACTGTCGCAGTTTTCTGCTGTTGATGCGGGATGTACGCAGCCGGTTGCAGATCGGAATGACTCCCGCACCCGCAGCAGGATTCAGTCATGAAGCATACGGCAGCTGACAGATCCTGAGTCTGCAGGCCGACGGGTGTGCGTTTGTGTCCACAGTCGACCACGGCTGCGGAAATAAAGAAATTAGCTGTAGCGTCAGCGATTGACGCCCGATCACCTGGAAGACACAGTACGCACCATATTGTTGGATTGTCACCTGTTTCGTGCATATTTGTGATCAAAGATCAGGAACGTAGTTATGGATTCGATCCGTCATGGCATGTTCATCATGCCGTTTCATGACCCGACCAAACCGTTGACTCAATGCTGTGACGAAGACCTGGAACTGATCGTCAGAGCAGATGAACTGGGATTCAGCGAATTCTGGATCGGTGAGCACCACACGATGAAGTATGAGAATATCGTGACGCCGGAGTTTCTCATTGCTCGTGCGCTGGGTGAAACGCAGCAGATCCGCATGGGACCGGCCCCGGTCTGTCTTAATCAGCACCATCCGGGAAATGTGGCCTGCCGTCTGGCGTATCTGGATCATCTGTCTAAAGGCAGACTTAACCTTTGTTTCGGTCCTGGAGCCGTCCCGACAGACCTGGAAATGTATGGCCACGAGCCAAAAGATGCCGGTGCCATGTCCATGGAAGCCGCCGACATGATTGTCCAGTTGTGGACGTCTGATCCTCCGTACCAATTGTCCGGCAGGTTCTGGGATTTCAAAATTGACGAACAACTGGACGAAGAGCACGGCATTGGGTACATACCGAAACCGCTGCAAAAGCCGTATCCCCCCATTGCAATTCCGGGGCAGTTTCGAGGTTCCTCGGCGATGAAGTTCGCCGGCAGCAGGGGCTACCAGCCATTCAATCACGGGCTGCCGGCCGCCAACGTCCTGGCTGAAATGTGGCAGATCTACGAAGACGCTGCGTTGGAGGCGGGTCATCAGCCGAAACGCTCTGACTGGCGAGTAGCACGCGCCATCTTTTTGGCAGATACGACCAAAGAAGCTCAGCAACGTGTACGTTCAAACTCAATGGGTGCCGGCTTTGAATATATTGGCGAATTGCTGGATCAAAGTCCTTTTGGACGCGCGATGTTCAAGCGGGACCTGAACATGAGCAATGCCGACTGCAATATCGATTACCTGATGGAAGAACAGATTATCGCAGGGGATGTGGACGAAGTGCTCCGTCGTCTGTTGCTTCTGATTGAAGAAATTGGTCCGTTTGGCACGCTGATTTCAATGGGGTATGACTGGGACGACAAGCAAAGCTGGGTGCACAGTATGGAGTTGTTTGCCAACGAATTGATGCCTGCCTTAAACAAAGCCATGGGGCTGGCACCGGTGAAGTAAAACGATTTTGCGTTCCATGCTCAATCTGTGACTCCGGCGATGGACCTTGCCACGGAAGAAATTAGGAAACATCTCGTATGCACACTTCTCTGCCGTATGCCGGTGCAGACTGGACACGGGATGGTCCGGGTTATGGATCCATCGGAGGAAATGCATAGGTTGGCGAGTTCACAAATCTGTCGAGATCGATCATTAGTTGTCCAACCGCACCGGGAATCAGTCGTATACGAAAGGCCGGGCCGTCTACTGTGTAAAATTGATAGGGGTAATGATCGATCTGCCGTACGTGGGTGAAGTCATGCTCGCCGAACATCCCTGCCTGCAAAACCACATCGCGAGATTCAGTCGGGTGTAGATTGACAAGCCGAATACGAAACCCCTCGGGCGTGAGGCGATCGACGAGCGCAGCAACATCCGGCGGCAGCCCGGATCGTTGACGGCCGGGATCAAAATATCGCACGCTCGTATGCAGCAGGCCCCCATGATAAATATGGTTCGGCGCACCGAGCAGCAGCTGCACAAGTCCCTCGAGTACGACCGGGTTCAGACTTTGCCAGTGATGGACGCCCTGCTGATCGGGTGTCGTTCGGTCCCTGGCAATCCGGTTTAGTCGATTCCGTGTTTCCTGAAAGCAGGCTTTGAGGACTTCCACCGGATAGTCGTCATTCTGTCCACGTACAAATGCGAGCCATTGTTCTGGATTTTCGGAGTCCCCTTTGGCTTTTGAGTAGTTCAGCTCTTTCCAGGTGGCGGGACGACTGAGTCGTTCGATCCGTTGCCAGTCTTCTTCTGCTCGCGACACAAACCAGAGTTGCACAAGGTACTTCGAATTGAACGGCTGATAATCGTGCCAGCCGTTATCGCCGTGTCGCTGCGGGACAAGCAATGTGCCGTTTTCTGACCTGGCGTGTTTGCTCACCAGGTCGATTACAGAACGCGGCAGTTCCAGATATTTCGGGTCACCGCTGACAACATAGGCATTGGTCGCGCTGATGATGGTTGATTCGAGTTGGTTGAACAGTCCGCCCGGCCATTGCCAGCCGTAATAGCCGCCCCACCATTTGCCATCCATATATTCGCCGACTTCACCCGATAGTCCGACATTGTCCGGCAGAATGCCGTTGTTCTCATGCACACGGGCAATCCACGTTTCCACATAGTCCAGAATCCACTGTTTGTATTTGGCCTCACTGGTGGCCATGTAGGCATTGAGCATCAGGCTTGTGCAGGTCAGATTGAGAGGAACATCGCCCCGCATCATCCGCTCGTTCATAGTGTTAAGGATGAACGGGAAGAGTTCGTCGTCATTCCAGGCTTCGCTTGACGTAACGTGTGGGATATCGGGGAAGGGCAGTGGGTAAGGGGTGAATCCGGGACGATGAGTGATCCAGTCTTCTGGCGTTGTGACAAAACGCGGTCCGCGACTGCCGTTGATTGGCGAACGGATCAGCTTTTTTTCCTGGTCGAAATTGGGTGCGTCCTGATTCTCTCCGGTGTAAAGGGCTGCAAACCTGACGGAACGTTGGCGAAATGTACTGTCGTCCGGATCCATCAGGCCGAACATGTAGAAGTTGGTGTATGATTCGCCGTGGTGCATCCAGTCGTAGTGGGCGTCAAATTCATTATGGACCTGACCATAGCCGGTGAACTGTCGCGTGACCCCGTTCCAAAGCCTGCGGGCCAGCGGATCGATCGATGCCGGACCACCCAGAGCGTAGTAAAGCGGGAAATTATAGAAGCTTTCGTATCCGTCATCGGACCCGTCGATTCCCGGCCATTCATCGCGCCAAATGAGTGTGCCGTCCTCCCGTGTGTACTTGTTGACGAACGTGAGCAGGGCCGGATGGAGTTGCTCCAGAATGTGTCGCTCCCAGATCGCCCAGTCCGGCGGCATCGCAGTGGTACCGATCGGGACGACCGGTATCGTCGGCTCCAGAGCGTGTGCGGCTTTGGGGACAACAACTGTGCCGATCGTCAGAACACAGATCTGCAACACCCAGACTCTCAATAGATCCATTTCCGTTTCCTTTCTGATGATGCAGCAACGAAGCCCCTGTCGGGATTCTAACCACGCACTGCGCACGCCATGCGAGCTGCCACGTCCAGTTGCGTCAGGACTGCATAGATCGCCCTGAAACTCAGACTCTATGTGAACAAGTTTACTAAACTCAGAAGTCTAATGCCGCTACGCATCGAAGGCTTGCAGCCCTCATGATTCCAATATCAAGCTGCAGCGCAATGGGATATCGATCAACACAAACTGCTTACTGATGATTCGTGAAATCCGATATGACGTACGTGTGTCCGTCCGGTTGTTATCAATAAATAGTTCTGCAATCATCTTTTCAAATCAACGTTCCAGTACCCTAGGGAATAAATCGTGAGAAAAGTTGGATCCGGTGAATTCGTTTATGAAGAAGTGAAATCGTGGGCCGGATTCCCGAAAGACTGGAAGACCGAAGATGCGCCCGCAGTGGCTGTGGATTCACTCGACCGCGTTTTCGTGCTCATTAGAAATGAAAAGGATAAGGATGGCCTGCTCATCTTTGATCGCGAAGGAAACTTCCTGAATTCATGGGGAGAAAACCTGTTTGTGAGGCCTCACGGTCTTTTTATTGGCCCGGATGATTCTGTTTACGTCGTCGACGACTGGGGCCATCGGGTTTCCAGATTCACACCAGACGGCGATGTGACGATGATGATCGATACCAGAGATCAACCGGCTGATACCGGATATGTGCGCGGTCGCCACGAAGTGGCTCGGGCCGGTCCTCCATTCAATGAACCCACTGGTTGCGCGCTCGCGCCCGGAGGTGGCCTCTATGTGTCGGACGGATATGGCAACGCTCGGATGCACAAGTTCACGTCCGATGGCAGACTGTTGCTGACGTGGGGCGAACCGGGAGACGGTCCTGGACAGTTCCGGACTCCTCACGGTGTGTTCGTTGACGGAAATGGTCTGGTGCACGTTTCCGACCGTATGAACCGTCGCGTGCAGGTATTCAGTCCACAGGGAGAGTACCTGAACGAGTGGAATGCAAATTATCCGAACAATGTGTGTATCGACGCCAGGGGATACATCTATGTCGCAGAGATGGGTGGCTTTCTTCTCTATGGGCGTCAACCTCGACTGGACAAATTACCGGCAAGGGTCACGGTGCGCGATTCGGCTGGTGCGATCCTGTCGGAATGGAGCGAAGTTGATCCGATCGGAACCGGCCAGTATTTTTGCCCGCATTCGACTGCGGTCGATTCACGAGGTGACCTCTACGTCAGTGAGGTTGCGACCTCGTATAATTTTGGTACGGCGCCGGCGGACTGGGGAGTGCTGCGCAAGTACGTGAAGGTTTGAGCAGCGAGTAACAAGGCACCTCCGTATCCTGTCAACTTAAAAATCGGTCCGGGCAGTCGATTAATCGCCCACAGAGTCGTGTAACGCCCATTTGGCAGTCCTGGACTGCGATTTTGAAAAACCAAAACAGCGATGACCAGCCACAGGGTCTGAAATCCGGATTGAGCCCCGTATGTCGTGGTCAGGAACAGTTCACCGGAACCGACAAGCGTTGCTGTGAAGATGATTGAGGGCCCGTGGAAACGAAAGCGTCTCCGGCGGTTCGCGCACTTCCGAATTCGGATTGGTGACAGGTTCTGTCATGCAACTTTCCCAACATGCGGGCAGCCGTTAGGATAGTCGAGTGTATTTGTCCCGCAACTGTGATGGAAAAACGACCTGCCAGAGGTTGCAGTGGTTCCTTCCACTCCCGCAGGCAATGGCATTCAGGAAGACAAAATTTGATGAAATGGAAACCGCTCATTATCACCGTCACCTGTGATCCACAGCTGCAGGACCCACTCAACCCGCGTACGGATGAATTACAAACAGTTGAGGCGATTGCCAGGGAATACAACGATGCCAACGCCGCCGGCGCCGTGATGGACCACGTGCACGGACTTTACTCACGAGATCCGGTTGTGCAGACTGATGGCAGACAGCTACAGGTTCCTGACATTGAGGGCACGGCTGCCATCGTTAGAAACATTCGCGAGAAATTTCCTCAGGTTGGAATCCAGCAGGGACTGGCGAGCATGCGTCCCGAACAGAAATTGGAGTTATGGGAGGCGATCAAGCCTGAAATGAGTTCATTGAATGTGAATTCGCACGACGAATACTTCGACCCTTATCCCGATCAGGTAAAACCAGTTTGCTGCTATTCTGTGCACCCGATCAATGAACTGCGACAGTATTTTCAATGGGCCAGTCAGCATGGCGTCAAGCCGGAACTGGAGTGCTTTGATACAGGGGCTTTCGATGCCATCCGGATTATTCGTGACGGTATCTTCTGGACGGACGATGGCCACCGTGAAGAGGAAACAGGACTGTTGGAAGATCCGTTGTGGTGTACCTTTTTCTTTGGGTGGCCGGGTCAGAGCTGCCAGCCGATGACAGACCTCGCCCTGTTTAATCAGATCTACCACCAGCCCGAGCGGATCAACTGGTCGATGTCGTGTATGTCGCGATGTCCCCGGGAATACTGGGCTCAGATCAATCGTGGCGTGCTGCAGAACGGGCACATCCGCGTTGGGTATGAAGACTGTGGACGACATCCCGATGGATCGTATGCGTCAACAAATGCTGATCTGGTGGACCGAGCGGTGCAAATGGCCAGGCTCGTGGGCCGCCCGATTGCGACGCCGGCCGAAGCGCGTGAAATGATTGGCCTGCGGTCCGCGTGACGGAGGGGGGCAGCCGTGCTGCGTCGAGACACATGCCAGGAGTGTGTTTCCTGAACTGGGAGACGTACGGCCGGTGATCAACGGGCAGGATGACCTTCGCTAGAGATCTCTCTTGTAAAACGCAGAGCATCGTTTCCAACCCTGGTTCCTTTTGAAGTGACCGGTTCACGATCAGGAGTTCGGCCGATCGACGTCGACGCTCCCTTGTCTGTACGACGAAACCCCCTGGAATCACTATGAAAGGCCTTAGCTGCAATTCCAATATTCTGAGCGAATTTCCTGTTGAACAGGCGATCGACCTGTTGGCCGGGCAGGGTTATGACGCAATCGACATCTGTATGGAGATTGCGCCGCCCTTTGTTCCTGTTCCCGTCCCCCATATGAGTCCCGACGATGATACAACCAAAAGGGACCGAGTCAGCAAACGATTGCAACAGGCCGGGATTGCGATTGCCGCCTTGAATGCCCATACGAATCTGTGTGCTCGAGATCCCCAGGAGCGGCAGATCAACACAAAATTCGTTACGGGCTGTCTCCAGCTGGCAGCTGACCTGGGTGCACCGACCGTGGTCACGGGGGCCGGAGGGAAAAACGCCTATGGCTATGAACAGTGGTATTTTGATTGGGCCGTCGAATCCCTTGAGCAGCTATTGCCGGTCGCCGATCGGCTGGGAATCAATCTTGCTATCGAGTCGGGGAGTCCACCTGGTTGTTTAACCTACAATATTGAGACAACCAGGCGACTGTTGTCCGTAACAGGAATGGAATCTTTGCGCGTATTGTTTGATCCGGCGCACTATCACATTCGAGGTGACAATGCCGTGGAGGCGTTTCAATCGCTACAGGACCGCATCGTGCATGTGCACGCCAAAGATGCGACCGGCAATCCGGAAAACATTATTTTTCCGCCACTGGGACAGGGCGAAATCGATTTCGACAGGTTGTTCGGTGCAATGGGGAGTGCCGGGTACGGCGGGTATATTGCGATGGAGTATGAGGCTTTCGCGTGGGACTTTCCCAAAGAGCCTCAACAGGTGCTTCCTCAGGAAAAGGCGTTTCTTGACGAACTTGTCACCGCACACTGGCGCTGATTCGGCTGTGTTCCCCGGATGCTCCGGTATTCGGGGCGGCTTGGCTCCTACGTTGCATTGAATGCAGACTCGGGCATCTGCAGGACGAGTCGTCCCAGAACCTCCCCGGCTCGCAGTTTCGACAGTGCTTCATTTATCTGTTCGAAGGGAAGCTGATCGGTGACGATCGACTGAGTTTTACCTTCTGCAACCAGTCGTACCGTGTTCATCAGGTCCTGCTTACGACCGCAGCGAGTTCCGATGATCTGCAATTCGTTTTGGGCGATCCGTTTCCCGCTGAGAGCGTAGTCTTCGGGGGTGTAGCCGACAATTACGATTCGTCCGCCGTTGCGTAACGATTCGACGCCGCCGGCGATGGTTAACTCTTTGCCGACAACATCGATCACGCAGTCGACACCGCCTCCATCTGTCATCCGCCGAATCTCATGGACGACATCCTGTCGAGAGGAATTGATGGCTGCACCGGCTCCCAGTTCGAGAGCTCGTTCTGTTTTGGTGTCAGTCACATCGACCGCAATGACCTGGGCGCCGGCGAGCTTTGCGAACTGAATCGCGTATGATCCGACACCGCCGACTCCGATGATGGCGACCGTCTCCCCGGATTTCAGTTCTGACCGCTCCACTGCATGCAGAGCCGTGATACCGGCATCGCACAGCACGGCCGCGTCGGAAAAGGAAATTGATTCGGGGAACGAGACAACCTGTCGGGCCGGTAATTTTAGAAATTCCGCGTGACCGCCAGGGATGCCGCGGACCCCTACGATCCCTGTCATGTTGGGACACAATTGCTCACGGTTCGACCGGCAAAGAAAACAGTCACCACATGTAGCGAAATTGTATGTGATCACCCGGTCACCCGGGCTGAAGTCCGTCACGTCTTGACCGACTTCGTGGACGATGCCTGCTGACTCGTGCCCGGTCGTAAAAGGAAGATCCGGTCGGTAACCGAATCCTTCGATCAGTTTCAAATCGGTTCCGTCGATACCGGCCGCTCTGACTCGGATGAGAACTTCGTCCGCATCGGGTTGAGGTGTTTCGACCTCTTCGATTGAGAGAGACTGTCCGAATTTGCGTAAGATGGCTGCCTTCATGTGGTGATGGTCGATCTGCGGGAAACGAAAGTCGGAGATGCATGCCGGACAGCGACGATGCTGAGACTCTGGCAGTTGCAGGCCACCGACAGTGTACTGATTTTAGAATTTTATCATGCTGCTGAGGTCCTGACTATTCCCATAGTTTGTCTGTGACTCCCCGCATTAGTTTCCGATAAGGGGATGGTTGATGTGTTGGAGTACGTAACGGGATTCACCGGTAGTCTGACCATGTCATCTGGTGTCTGTTCCGGATTGAGAAGAATGCATTGAGGATGTGCAGAGTCTACCGTGTCGGCCGGATACCGATGATGTAATTCCGGTCGGACGCCTGTGCCTGCCACGATTTACGAAGATCGATCGGACACCGTCTGATGTGAGTGAAGGAGAGAGATGAATCGATACCCGCTGAATTATCTGCAGGAGGTGACGGCGAGGGTTTTTAACGCCTGCGGAACACTGGCCACCTTCATACGTGACTCTCGCTGATCACAACAGACGCGTCACTCTGAGAGTAAACCCCGACAAGGGCTCACGCCATCGTGAACCGCCCGCTGCTTCGTCAGGCGTTCAGACGGACCGGCACCGTGGATGTTTAGGACTGCTCTTCATCGGCTGCCAGTTCGTCACTGTTACCATCTGAGTCCGCTCCGGCCAATAAAACGCTGATGCTCTCGACGATGACAAAGTTGTCTCGCGCGGCGGGAACCTCGGTATCCGCATAATCCCGCAGCGGAACGTCCGTAAGAGCCGGCTCACCAAAATCAGAGACCAAATTGAAGCCCGGCAGGCTGTTGATTGTATCAACCACAATCATGCCGGTTCCAATCACATTGCCAAAGACCGTGTGGGGTACGTTGTCAAGAAACAGATTGTCAACCGTATTGATGAAATACTGTCCGGTGAAACTGTTGATGTTTCCGCCGACCTGAGCCGTGGACAGTGTTCCGCGCACATTCGAATTTTCCGCCAAAGCAAATTCATTTGGCGGAGCCTCAAACGGTGCGATGCGAGAGACCACAGGTGGAATTGTGTCACTGCCCGATACTGCAAACCCGCCGCCCTGTATGACGAAATCACTTACACTGCGATGTATGATTGAATTGTCATTGCGTGAAAGATCAGCCAGGAACGCGCTGACAGTTTGTGGAGCATCCTCGTCCAGAAGTTCTGTGTCAAATGTTCCCAGAGACGAAGAGAATCTCAGGACCGTACCTTCCGCCAGATGGACGTTCAGTGATTCGACGGTTTCCTCACCATCCAGCGAAGACTTGATCTGGATGGCGTTGGCGCCTTTATTGGCAGGCGTGTTCGTGAGTCTCAGCTCACTGCTGAACTGTCCGGTTTCGTCCGCAGTTGTGGTTTCATCATCGAATTCACCGTCTGCATCACTGTCAATGGTGATAACCGCTCCTGCTGTCGTGGTTCCCGCGATCACAAAATCAGCATTTCCGGTGAGCAACGTTTCACTGGATTGTGTCGTCGTATTGGCCGACAGATCAAGATTCAGCAGGAGAGGAAGAACTTCCTCACGCTGAATAGCGGCAATACGTGTCAGTACATCAGAGACTGTAACTTCAGTTTCCGAGGACGGGATCGAGTCACTCGAAAAATTGAAACGCTGTGGATCGGTGGCAAATTGATTATCGGATTCAATATCTGTGCGATTGGTTCCGGAACCACCGTTTAGAACTGTTCTGTTGCCAAATGCGTTTGGTCCGCTGAACACAATGTCGTCATCTCCATCTTCGGTACGTATCCGGACCTCATCCTCGATTACTGTAGGTCCATCGACCAGCTCTGAAGGACCCACGAACACAAAATCGCTGCCGGCACCGCTGGTCACCAAAAGATCATCAGAAAAATTACTGGCGTTGAAAATCAGAGAATCCGCCTGACCTCCTGCCTGAAACAGGGTGTCACCACTCACCTGAACCTGTTCGGTCAACAGGATGTTTTCTCCCCCGGACGGGTTCACGACAAAATGACGACCGACAGTGCTGCCGATTACCCGGATAATGTCATCACCGGCGCCCTGCTCAATCCAGAGATTTGCCCCGGTTGTAAAGGATTGGATGGTGACGGTGTTGTTTCCTGAGTCATCTTCAATTCGCAGGCTGTCTGCGACCCGAATTCCGTCGATCACCAGAGCGTCGTCACCATCGGCCAAAAGAACCTGCAGATCGCCAAAAATCTCCGGGATCCCGTCACCTGGAACAAATTCTGTGTTCCCGTTAACTGAGGTTCCGTCCAGTCCTCGTAATACGATCGTTCCTGTTTCATCGCTGAGCAGCTCAACAACATTGTCAGCTTCATCCCCCTGGACAATCAGATTGCCGGCGATGAGATTCGCCGTCACATTGCCGGCCAAAAGTGTCCGCTGTTCCAGCACCTCAGAGCCGACTGCAACGGCACTCCGGCGCAGACGCTGTTTGGTACGAACTTTCGCCGGCCACCACACAGCAACAGCGTTCATAGACAAACGCCGCAGTGGTGAAAATACGGTGGCGAGGATCCTGGTGAAATCGAAGGAAAACACAGTCAGTTCCATGGTCGGATGGAGAGACAAATTTGTCTCATCTGAACATAGAGACCGGCCACGAGCAAGTACCAATTTTGAAGCGGCTGCTAATGAAGGCCGTTCCATGCTCATTCTGTGGAACAGACGTTCATAAATAGGTGCTGGCTGCATCGGCTTTGCACCGGACCGTCCACTCTGCCGGAGTTGGACCCAAAAACAGCTCAGGGGACCTCGTTGCCCGATACATTTGATGAAGCGGTGTTGCCGCCGGCGGAGGCGGGACTGTTCCCGTTCAGATTGAATCCGGCTCCGCCATTGGATGTGGACCGATTATCACTGATTGCACTCGTCAGATTGTCCTGAAACTCGAAGCTGAAACCGTCGCCGGAATTTTGGTATGCACGGTTACCGATAAACTCGGCATTGTTATTTGTGATGAAAAATCCGTCGCCGTTGTTGCGGTTAGCTGTATTCCCGGAGATTGTTCCACCATTGATGGTCAAAAGAAACCCGCCAAGTCCGTTGTTCAATGCGCGATTGTCGCTGACGGTTCCACCATTATTGTCCTCGATCACAAAACCTGCGCCTGCATTATTAGTGGCAGAGTTTCTGCTGACAGTGCTACTCTCAAGAAAATCGAAGCTCAGTCCCGCCGCAGCAGCGCCACTGATTTGATTATCAAGAATACTGATATTGCTGAGAGTGCCGTTGCCTTGAATTCCATTCCGGCCTCCCGTAATCGTCAGGCCTCGAATCGAAGAATTATTCGCAGCAACGAAGACAGGCAGATTTTCTCTGGTTCCGTTAATCGTTGGTCGTTGTCCAAAGAAAGCCGGTAATCCGGTAACCGCACCCACCACATGAACTCCACCACCCAAAATACTCTGGCCGTCACGTAACTCGACTGTGTCTTCCAGTCGAAATTCACCTGCCGACCCGTTAATCAGCACGACGTTTGTTCCGGTATCGGCAATTGCATTCTGAATGCTGTTGTCGGTTTCCGCAGTGACGACCGCCGTATTGGCACCCAGAGAGATTCGGGTTGTCGCATCCGGTATCGCGACGGTTGCTTCCTGCGGTCCCGCGGCGGCGGCATGAGTGACAATGTCATCATCCCGCACAATGCGGTCCAGCATCCGCCGTGCGAGTGGATGACTGTTTACGTTCTGATGCATGGCAGGATTCCCCAGAGGAAGAACGAGTCGAACCAGGGCGTTGAACTGGTGGTCTCTGATCTGATCCCACTGATATTCCGCGCCGATGGTCAGACGTGAACCACGTCCCAGTCCGGGAACGTCGAACGACCGCGATTCCATTCGAACTTTTGGCCCGGCGATGTCGGGATATCCTGCGGCGTCTGCACCGAAGTAGTAACCACCCAGAAAAGCACGTGATTCACTGAATCCATAATCAGCAAGCAGCCAGCCGTATTCACAGTCCACGCCCCCGTAGGCCCGTTCCTGACCGGCACGCATCAGGACAGAACTGCCCGTGAAATTAAACGCAGTTGCACCGGCAGCTGCCTTCGCTCCGGTCAGCGGGATATAACCATTGACGCGGGCCTCAAACGGGATGGCCAGGTATTCCATGCCCACGGTGATCTGCTGGAAGTTATTGTTGTAGGCCGTTTGCCGGATGTCATAAAACACATAACTCCCGAAAATTCCATACGGAGACGATATGACCCGCTGAGCCAGTCCGATGTTGGCTTCAACTGAGTGTTGATCATCCAAGGTGGTTCGCAGATCAGCGAAAACGAGTTCTTCGGGCGTCTGAAACAAAGGGATCATTCGCTGGGCCTGGCCCAGCACCCGTTCCGTGCCCCCCTTAAATATTCCTGACAAATATGGCTGCCACAGACCGGGATGTACATGAACCTTCCATGCAGAATCTGCTGAACTGCCGGGGCAGGGCAGTGAACCACTTACAAAGGGTTCCTGTGGGCCTGTTGAAACATGAACGGGAGGAATCTGAGGCGACCACGCTGGCGTCAGCCAGGGCTGCGTGTTTGATGCTCCGACTATAGGCGCTGGTGTGTAAAACGGGTCTTGTACCGACGGCTGGAAATATGGAGTGGTGGAAGACGGACTGGCGATGTTGAACGCCGGACCCGGCTGAGAACCCGCTCGAACGGTTGGAACTTGAATGTAGAAGCCGCTGAGTATCGGAACGGCGACCAGCATCAAACCAGCCAGTCGGGCACGATATTCGGACGTACTGCTCCATCTGTCCAAACTCATATTGACACGTTTCTAAGAAAAGAAGCGAAGGGTCGGTGGACCACGACCCACGAATCGAGACACGACACAGTTTGACATTCGGACGAAAAATCAGTGTCACCGGCAAACTAGAATCTGTACTTGAATCCAATCAAGACAAAATGCATGTCAGGGCATCAGGCCACGGGCAGTATGACCCTTGGTGCGGCAGATGTTGCCGGTTGAGTGGCGGCCTGCGGCGGGTTAAGTGCGTTGAACCGGTCGAAAATGCGTGTTTGGCCGAAGGTTCTGTTGAGCTGCCGTCCAGTGAGTCGCATGTTTTTCGCTCAGACCCGACGAGAAACATGGTGCTTTTGATTGCGCCCATGTTCATTGACAGGTTGATGATCGTGCATCGATATTATTTCAGTTGCACATGCACTTGTTCAATCGTGCCGTTGAACCGAAACGGAGCTGAGTCCATGTAGTCTCGTGATACAACGCTGCCCAGATCAACACCCACGTCAAAGGACTCGCTGGCAGAAAAAACGCCGGGAACAGTCATATCAGTTTCCAGACTTGCGGATTCAGTACCGTCGATTGTCATTACGATGTTCGCAGGTGCTCCAGGATTTCGAATAGTGGTGTCGATCTGGATTTGATGAGATCCGGCTGAAAGTCTCGTAACTGATTTCATGCGGAAGCGTTTGATGATCATTAGATTGTATTCAAAGTAAACATAGCCATCTTTGACATAGCAGGTAAGTCCACCGCCGGCACCACCCAGGGCGTAGAGGACACCGGACGAATCGTCAGTAAATTCGGCGTCAATCAACACACTGTTGCTTTTCTTTCCGAGGCCCGGTGCTGCAAACTCGGGCATGCGGAATGTTGTCTGGTCAAACACCCAACTGCGGTAAGGTGACGTCAGCACGTCTTCGGGATGAATTCGAAGCCAGATTCCGGCCCCGACGGGAAAGACCTGGTTGGCTTGGGCTTCCTGCAAAAACAGAGTCTGCAGCTGTTGCAGTTTTTCCGGGTATGTGTCGGCCACATTTCGGGCCTGCGAGAAATCCTGATGCAGATTATAAAGTTCCCAGTGATCCTTGCGGGAATCCCACTGTCCCAGTCCCTGTTGAGCGTTTTTCCATGGAATGAGGGGGCCAAAGGCACAGGCATACCAGCCGTCCTGATAGATTCCGCGACTACCATTGTTTTCAAAATACTGAACGTGTTTGTTTTCCGGTGCGTCTGAGGAAAACAGCGACTTTGCCATACTCACACCATCGATCGGATCCTGGTGAAATCCGTCGACTTGTTCAGGGTGTGGAATGTTGAGCAGGTCGTAGATCGTGGGGACAATATCATTAACATGGTAGAACTGATCACGCGGCTGACGATTTGGCCTGATCTTTTTCGGCCACGAAACTACCAGCGGATTGCGGGTTCCGCCAAAGTGTGATGCCACGAGTTTGGTATGGTGAAACGGGGTTGATCCCGCCCATGCCCATCCGGCGTGGTACATGTTGTCAACTTCAGCGGTTCCCAGCTTTTCAATCCCGCCAATTTCTTTGAGGGCTTTGATCTGCTGCTCAACAGTATTGGGAATCTGATTCTGGGCAAGCAGTTCACTGATCGATCCTCTCTGTCCTTCCGCACTGCTTCCGTTATCGCCCCAGATATAGAAGATCAGCGTGTTGTCACGTTGGCCGGTGGCGTCGATATGATCAATCAGTTTTCCGACTTGAGCATCCACATGTTCGACATAGCCGGCAAACACCTCCATCAAACGCGTTTGGAAAGATCGCTGTGCCGCCGGGATGTCATTCCAGGCGTCCATCGTGCCGGCTCGTTCGGTGAGTTGCGTGTCTTCCGGGATCCAGCCGAGTGCTTTTTGTCGAGAAAAAATTTCCTGGCGCAACTCGTCCCAGCCCTGATCAAAACGGCCGGAATACCTGTCGGCCCATTCATGAAATATCTGATGAGGCCCGTGTGCTGCGCCTGGGGCCCAGTACATCAGAAAGGGTTGATCCGGAGAGTAAGACTGGTGCTGTTTCATCCACGTGATGGCGCGTTCGGCAAGGTCCTCGGACAAATGATATTTTTCGTCATGTGGTGGTTCAACAACATTACGGTTCTCCACAAGTCGAGGTTCGTACTGAGATGTTTCTCCGGCCAGAAAACCGTAAAAATAATCGAAGCCGTAAGCGTTGGGCCAGTAAGTAAACGGTCCCATGGCCGTGGTCTGGTCGGCAGGGGAATTGTGCCACTTGCCGAATGCCGAAGTCTTGTAGCCGTAGTTTCTCAGGACTGTTGCCAGTGTGGCCGAGGTTTGAGGAATGATGCCGGTGTAACCATCCCAATCGACGGCCCGCTCGGCGATGGTCCCGCTGCCGACACGATGATGATTGCGTCCGGTCAGCAAAGAGGCGCGAGTGGGCGAACAAATCGATGTGGTATGAAACCGGTTGTAGCTGATGCCCTGAGACGCCACGCGACTCAGTGTTGGTGTCTCGGCAAATCCGCCAAATGTTGACGGCACACCAAACCCTACGTCATCGATCAGCACGATCAGAATGTTGGGGGCGTCAGCGGCAAGTTGCTGAGGATGTTGGCGTCGTTGCATTGTGGAACTCTGCAGTGTTTGTCCGGCGACACTGGTTGAAGGTGGCGGGCGAAACGGCAATACGTCACCTTCAGTGACGCCGTTCTTCGTCGCGTCCACAAGACCCGTCTGAGCGCCGGCCGGATTTGACAGAACTCCGTTCAACAAACAGCTGCACAGTAACAGGAGTACGAACGATCGCAGTGGCATCATCGGACTTCGCTTAATCTGGAAAAGAGCTGGATGAATAAGGGTAGTTTTGATAGCAGAGTCAGGTCGTCGACGGACGTTTGAGTCTGATCCTGGCCGTTTAGTTCAGGCCGATTTCTTTGGGGGGATAAATTCTGTACGTGGCGGCGTGAGCCTTCAGTTTTGCAGCCACAGATGCCAGCCAGGCATTTCGTCGGTGGCCAACTGTGGTTTGTTCTTTTGGATCGATGTACAGATTGAACAACCAGGGAGCCAGTCCCGTGGTGTGCAGTGTGGCCATGTCGATTTGCAGGTTGGGCGTCTGGGGCAGCAGAACTTTGACGTGCAGTTTGTATTCTCTCATCCGACAGGCGGTGAGTTCGGCACCCCACCAGAAATACACAGCTTCGCGATTAGATTCTCCCTGGTCGTGCAGCAGGAATGATGTTTGATCGACAAAATCATAATATTTTTTTGACGGTAGACTGTCCTTTGATACACCTGCCAGTGTCAGGGCGGTTCCGAACAGATCCATCAGATCGAAGAGTCCATCGCTTTGGCGTCCTGCCTGAATCATATTTTTCCAATAGGCAATTCCCGGAACCCGAACCCCACCTTCAAAGGTGGTGCCTTTGGCGCCGCGAAATGGTGTGTATCCCGAGTCCGGCCACGAATCCATCTGCGGGCCGTTGTCAGACGTGACAAAGATGAACGTGTTTTCGAGAACTCCGGCATCCGTCAGCGCGCGGACAATGCTGCCGATGTGCAGGTCAACTTCCGCGACACCTTCTTTATAGTAATATTTGGCAGCACTGCTGCCTTTCAGTCGAGAGTTGGGAAAGTTGTCGGCATGCACTTTCATAAAACAGTGTTCTATGAAAAAAGGTTTTTCCTGAGCTGCCAGTTCCCGGATTCTTTTGACTGAAAAATCAGCCAGCACCTGATCGGCATTTCCCATGTCGGTCGTGGATCCGATCGAGCTGACTGTTTCTGTCTTGCCGCCGGCAAAACCATGCACCAGATCTACGCCAGGCCCAATCAGTTCAAAGGCCGCCATCAGATCCTGATTCAGTAACAGATCGGGATAGCGTCGTTCGTCGAATCGCTGTGATATTTCTTTTTGCGCCGGGTAGTAACCATAAAATTCGTCGAATCCCACATCGTGGGGGCGCAGACCTTCGCCTTCCCCGATGTGCCATTTTCCGGTCAGCACAGAATGATAACCGCAATCACTCAGCCGTTTTGCCAGACTCACTTCGTCCGCCCACGGGTTACGCGTGATTTTGTCGCCCGCCAGAATGGGGCGAATCAGACCCGTACGAACAGGAAGTCGTCCGGTCAGAATTGCAGACCGTGTTGGAGTGCATGTCTGTTGAGAATAGCAACTCGTCAGACGCAGCCCGTTACGGGCCAGGGTATCCATATTCGGAGTGTCGGCTCCAACAGCGATGCCTCCTCCGTAACAGCCAGGATCGCCGTATCCCATGTCATCGACCACGATCCACACGATGTTGGGACGCTGACCGGTTTTTGCATAAAGTTGGGCTAGTTTTTCTGCAGCGTGTTTCTGCTGAACAGGATGCGGAATTGCGGCTTCAAAGTTGGCTGCCGTTTTCACAGAGCGGTCCAGTGTCTGTGCCCGCAGCACACATTCAGATGTGAACAGGACACCGCAAAGGACCAGACAACGGATCTGTGTTTGTTTAACGACCGTGTTCATCACAGCACCTCGACAATTGGCTGGTAGGCATTGAGAGCAGTCTCTTGCCAGTGAATTATGCTTCGGTCGCACGCTTCGGTTCACTCGCACGCTGATTTTAGTCAGAGGAAAGCTGCCATGCCTGTTCGGTAGCCCGTGGCGATCGGAATTCACGATAATTAAATGTGAGCTGAAATAATCCGATTGAGGCCTGGTCAGGCGATCATTGAAATTTGCAGGGAATGAAGTTGGGTTTTGACGGGGACCCGTTTTGCCCATATTGAACAATGTTTGCTTTGTATGTACTTTCGGATGCAATGCAGCTATCGATGTTATCACCGTCGCTCAGAAGCCGTGTTCCGTATGGATTGATCAGAAACGGGTCACCGTCAACGCTGTGCAGCCGTTGAGAAGAGCACAATGCCATACATCGCGGGGTGGATTTCAGTTTAAGAGATGCTCGAGCGTCCGTCTGGATGCACGTCGTTCGAATTCCGTCATAAATGTGTCTGCATCCGGTAAAGCGAAACCCTGTTCAGGCCAGCGTTTACCGATCTCCGGTTTTCGATCGAAGGATTTCACTTTGGTCAGATATTTTTTATAGGCCGTACGAAATCCAGTTCGTACAGCACTGATGATGTTCATGTACTCAGCAACAGTCACTGTCGCTTTCGGATAATTCCATGTTGTGGCTCCCATGATATCGCCGAGTTTCCAGTCATGTTTTGGTGAGTCGGGATGGCCATTATGGCAGTTGATACACGCATCGACTGTGGCAAAGTCGGGAAACATTGCTGTCCAGCGTTCAGTGCTTTCGTCAAAAAAAAACTCGGCGGCGCGGCTTTTCAGTATGTTCTCGAAATGCAGTTTCTGAGTACCTGAAAAGTGGTTTGATGCAGTGATTGGCCGATGAGATCCCAGGAACAGTCCCAGAGGAACAGGGCTGTGGTTGAGACTCTCTGCGGCCGTGCGAAGGTACACAGCCGGCAATGGACCGGCCTCAACGTCGGGATGTTTCCAGTCTTCGCTGAACTTAAGGCCCGTTGTTTTACCGGCGCCTACAATCGACTGGGTATATAATGATCGTACAACATCATTCTCGGCGGCGATTGTTTGCAGGACTTTTTGTATTGGTACAGATGCTGTCGATGGCCCCTGTGCTTTATGCGAATCCGGCAGTGGCGGCGGAGCTGAAACAAAAGTCCAGACGAGTATCACAAGCAGTGCCAGTGCTGTGAGTTGTCTGCCGGTTATCGTCATCGGATGGGTGTCCGTTCGTCTGCATAGAGGCGAATGAGGTCTCCGTACGGACTTTCTTTTTCGCTTCCATTGAGATAGTCCTGAATGAGTTCCACGTTGACGGCCTGAGTCAGATCGCGAGGCGTGTTCCAGTGATGATTGTCATGGTAATCATGGCACATCAGACATGTGTCCCAGCGGGCGTCCGCAGTGAGGAGTTCGTGCGACGGACTTGTGATGTCATTTTCAAGCTTAAGGTCCTGATGGCAATGCTGACAAAAGTTTCCTCCTCGAACGGAAATTTCCCCGCGGTGTTCTGTATGGCAGCTCAAACAGTCGTGCGGCGAGATCTTCGTTCGGACTTCAGCGAATTTGGGTTCCAGAAAACGATATGTGGAGTGTGGATCGGTTTCAGATGAATGGCAGTCCAGGCAGTCATCGGTTTTGATTTGTTTGTGTACGAAGTCAGCACCGTACTTTCGAAAACCCAGCCAGTGTTTTACGTTTGCCTGAACCTGCTGGCGAAGAGTGCCGTCGGCAGGGCGGTGACATTGAGTACAGGCAAGACCGGCGTGAATATCACGCGAACCGCCGGGACTACTCAGTCTTTCCATGCCGGTAACCTGCAGGGCGATCATGACTGCGGTACAGGCGAGGATTGCGGCTGTCACTGGTGCGCGTCGGATGGAACGACTGCCGGGGATCGCCATGTTATGGACCTCCGTGACTCAGAATGTTCCACACATGATGTACAGATAAGACGGTGATGAGACTGGAAAAGATTATGTGAGGAAAGAGCCACCAGCGAAAATATCGCATCTGTCGCTCACGAGAAGGCAAAGTGAATCGATCGCAGATTCCAACAATCGTATTGAGGATGAAGAGTAACCACAGAATCTGCACGGTTCCGGTCCCTCCGGAACTGCCATGCAGAAGTAACAGCAGCGGCGACCACGCTCCCAGATCCCTGTGCCATTCACGCAGACGGGGACTGACATGTCCGGACCCGCTCCACTGTTTTGCCGGAAGCCACCATTGGAACCCGAGAAACATCAGCAGGGCACTGCCTGATAACCAGTGTCCGACGGGAGTGGATTGCCAATGGCTGACTGCTTCGGGCACGAGGTCGAGCAAAACAAATAAAGTCACGCTCAGGCTGGTCGAAATTCCGATCATAAACCGGCGGGCATGGTCTGTCGGTTTATGATCGATGTTGACCGTTTGTGTCGGACATCGTTCGATGAGTATACGGCCCGGATCGATTTTGAGTTCGTCGAGCGCCGTCGTGACACTCTTTGCGTACCGATCCGGGCCACAAACCATCCAGTGGGCGTCCGGGTATTGCTGGTTTAGTCTGCGGATTTCGTCGAATGTGACTCGTTCGCCATCGGCGGCGCATCGACACCGATAATTGATGCCATCGTAGTTGGCTGCCGCTGTTTCAAATTCTGTCTTGCCAGTCAGTTGATCGGCTGTGTGAGCGGTATGGTCAATCATCACATGAGCACCGGACCTCAATTGGCTTCGCGATCGAACGATCGCCAAAGCCGGAGTTGCTCCAGTGCCTGCCACCATAATCAGCAGTGACACAGGTCTGGAAAGGTCCGGCACAAAAGGGCTGACTTCCTGGATTCGTTCTGCGTTGTTTGGTTCTCGCTGTACCGGAACTACCTCAGATACCCGTTCCTGTGCTTCATTCATGGTGGTTACTGCATCTTCAGGATCATTCGTTCGAAACCCTGAGAACGGATGATCCTGAACATCGATGGCGGTGGAATTCAGTTCGAACAAGCCATGCACACAACCATCCTGATTCCGATGAGCATAACATTTGATATCGATTATGGGGACACAGAGTGTGGGATGGAATTACGTTGACCGGAACCGCCACCACATGCTGATGTCAGATTGTTTACATCAGCCGTTTATCTTCTGCAAGCTGTCCCGGTCAGTCCCTGACGATCCGAGTCGGGCCACCCGGTTCCGGATCATCGTCACAATCACGTGGTCTGACTTTTACACCGGAAAACTGCCATTTGAACTGCACGCGTGCTGAAAACCATGTCGACCACTCACCACTCAGATAAACCGACCGCGGAAAACGCATCTGCCGGCAGGAGAGACCACGACGGCGTCAACAGGCAATGTCGGCCACAACAGGACTCGTTCCCTGTTTACTCTGGTTGGTACGTTCGTTTTTCCTTTGACCAAGTCTTTCTGTGTCAATTCGTGGCGCGGTTCCACGCATCAGGAAATTCGTCTTGGCCGGCCTCGGTACCGTGTGTGCCGACAGCGGACGTGTTTCCATTCCGGTCTGATATCCGGTGATGTCTTTTACCGCATCTGTCCCTTCCGGATTTTGTCATTCAGAATGTTCTTCTCTGGACGGATCGTCCGGCCGATAGAACCGTCATAATCGTTAAAGTTGGACGTTGCAGTCCGCCGATGCTCTGTGAACGGGCCAGTCCGCAGCAGGGGGCATGCGTGTCTGGATTCAGCTGGCTGTTTTGCTGTCTGCATGGTGAACGTCAGGCAGAACACTGACCGTATTCTGTCCCGCATCCCTAACGGCAGTGATTTCTATGCGACAACGCAGCGGATTGCCGGTGTTGACTATTGTGTTCCTGTGCGCCGCCGCAGAAATGTTGAGCATTGGTGCTCAGGAAATTCTGCCTGTTTCGGAACCTGTCGGTCTTGGTGTTCCGGGGCCTTTCGGTGGTCAGATTCAGGTAACGCAGCAACATGTTCGAGCTGATTTGAATGTCGTTTCGGGTGAGCAAGTTTTAGATGCACTGCCGCGGAAAGGGATATCGACTTCATCGCCTCTGACCACAGGTCACATTGGTTCCTCAAAATCGGGTTCGGGTTGCGGCGACGGGTGTGGCGTTGAGTGTGGTGAGAGCTGTTGTTACACGCAAACATCGGCGGCCTGTATTGAATGTCCTCACGTGACCACATTGAGTCCGTATTTCAATCTGAGAATATTCGGGTCACTGAATGCTGAGATGTTGTTTGCTGAATCTCGCCCGCTGTTGCCCTCAGGGGTTGTGCTGATCTCACCAAACCTCGGTAAAGACACACGGACGTTCGAAGCTCATGCCAAGTCCACCAATTTTGGTGTCGCATTCCAGGGACCAAAGATCGGTCAGTTTCAATCCAGTGGTACGTTTCTCAGTTACCTGTACGGCGAACAGTTTCAGGCTGACCGCTACGGGCCTTACATCGTGCGGGCCTTCGGGCAGCTGAAAAGTAAACATCTCAGTTTTGCGGCCGGCCTTCAGGGAGACCTGATCAATCCGTTGTCACCGACCACCCTGAATTTCAATGCCGGCAATCTGGCTGGTAACCTTGGGTTTCTTCGCGGACAGCTTCGGGCTGAGTATCGGAAACAGATTGCGCGGGACACTCAACTGACGACGCAGGTTGCTCTCAGCGATCCGACCCCCACATCGTTTGCGGACTTCGACAGACCGCCGCTGAACTTGCTGGAAGACAACGGGTGGCCGAATCTGGAAGCACGTGTGGCACTGGGGATCGGTCCGCAGCAGGGTCGCCCAGACGCTCCAAATCGGCCGCTGGAGCTTGGTGTCTCCGGACTTGTGGGTGAACTTCGAAGGACAGATGTACCAACTGTTCCCAATCACATTATTGATGTCTGGGCCTTCGGGTTTGACGGCAGTATCGCGATTTCAGATACGATGGGGGTGAAAGGCGAATTGTTCACCGGTCAGGGAATTGGCAACTACAATGCCGGCATACTGCAGGTGGACAATGATGTTTTTAATCCGGTTCGGTCGACTGGCGGCTGGGCCGAACTTTATTATCACTGGAGTCCGTGTCTGCATTCTCATGTGGGGTATTGTGTCGACGATCCACTGGATCGAACGGTTGTGGAAGGAATGACAGCCGCACGACCGATCAGAAACCAGCTGATATTTGCCAATCTGATCTGGGACGTCAGTGCCAGTCTGGAGATTGGTTTTGAAGTCAGCCACTGGGAAACAGACTATGCCAACATTACTCCTGTTGACATCAGTAATGATTCCATGGTTTATCATACGCGAGTTCGTCTGAAATTCTGATTTCGACCGCCAGACAAACGGCATCAGGCAATCCGGATTTGGCTGCGACCGGTTGGGCAGTGGCGAAGCTGTTGCCGACGTCTTATAGTCGGCATTATGCAAATCCGCAGCGACTACCTCATTGCCTGTCTGATCATCGCTATCGCTGCTCTGGCGGTGTTTTCCGGCGGCCTGTCACTGGCCCCGCTGTACGGGTTCGATGACGATGTCTAAATTCTCAACAATCAGTCGCGTCTGGTCATCTCAGCGGAGAACATTCGTTTCTGGGTAACGTCATCGTATTTTAAGACGTACATCCCGGTGACGATGTTGAGTGATACGGTCGACTATGCCGTTGGCGGAGTCGATGTCTTTGTGTACCACCTGCAGAGTCTATTCTGGCATATTGTGTCAGCCTGTGGCCTGTTGGCTCTGCTGCGATTGCTTGAGGTGCATCCCCGAATCGCCCTGATGACCGCATTAATCTGGACGGTGCACCCGCAGCGCGTCGAATCGGTTGTCTGGATATCCGAACGCAAGGACGTCGTCTGCGCCGCTTGGTATCTGTGGGGCCTGGTGCTGTATATCCACTATCGTAACGTGCACCGGCCCGGTGGCGGTGGGGAATAATGATGTGTTCACCGAAGTGACTTGTCACGCCGGACGACCTGACAAATACCTCTTGCGCTACAGGATTGTTTCTGCAGGATACAACGTGGTGGCAAATGTCGCTGAATTTGAAAAGAACTTTTTCGGACGGAATCCGGTCCTGCGGTGATTAACGGGTAAAGCCGTCCAGCCGTCCAGCCGTCCAGCCGTCCAGCCGTCCAGCCGTCCAGCCGTTCGGGAGTCCGTTCTCACCGCAGGGACGCTGATCAACGATGACGGCTGGAGCCGCTGATGCGGCCGGTGCGATCATAGAAAGTTGTTCGTCCGTTGTTGGTCCGGCTGGATCCAACACTTCGCCCACTTCGTTCAAAATAGCTGCCTCGCTGCGATCGTGAACCGACCGAACTGCGCAACTGGGCGAAGTTAAATCTGCCATCAGGGAATCAGCGGAGACTGTGAACGTGGCCAGTACGATCAACGCGAAATGATTTCGTTTCATGATTCTTCCCCCGGGAAAAAAAGAATCCATACGTCAGCCAGAGTGTGGAGCAGATCCCGTGCCGAGGATTAGTGATCGCGGTTTAAGACTGTGATTTTATGGCAATGTATCGGCTTGTCTGCCTGGCGTCCGCATTTGTGTGTCGCTGAACTGCGATAGCTTGTTCTCACAACGACGATCCTTCGGCCAGCGTAACTACGGGTCGCCTCATTCGTACTCATGGGGGCGCATCGAGACGTTGCTGCCTCCTGGTCGAATTTTAAGGCGCCTGTTTGACGCAGATTCTTTACGTTCTGGCCTTTCGTGTGTCGTTTCGGTGTGATCAGAAACAGTTTTTTTCGAGGTTGCATCTGACTGGATCCTCTCGCTTCCACTCATACAACAACTGGAACGCAACAGGACCCACGATGCACTTTCCCGGCAATGCATCGATGTTGTGAAACAGCTGCTTCAACGGATATATTTGGATGGTGTTTACGGGAGGGGCCGACTGGCAGGCGGCGTCAAATAATGCCCGGGCATCCGGCGATTTCTCCATCACGTTCCGTTAAGATGAACCGCAGCAGGGACAAGCTCAAAACGGGGTATGGTCCCAGGGGACAGGTCGACAACATAAGCCGGTGCAACCAGATCAGTCGATCGAGTGAAATTGATCGACGGCGAATTGGTTTGGCAAAACACGGGACAAATCGGCCTCTGCACGTATCGCCGCATCTGCACTGCACGCGATGCAACGTGACAAATTCGCGCCGAAGGAAGCCGCTCGCTGTCAATGAAGTGGAAAGGCAGACGAATGAGGTGGAAAGCCAAACGCAGGAATTTGCAAATGGACGCTCATTACACCGAGCCAGGCCCCGTCGCGCGAGTCTTATGGGTCATCTTTTTTGGGCTCCTGTTATGTCTCGGATTACCAGTTCCAGTTATGTTCGTGTTCTTCGTTCTGAAGGAACTCTCTAACTTCAGATACGAATTGGAAGGCTTCTTAATCGGGCTGCCATTTCTCATTATGTCGGTGATGTGGTCGGGTTACTGGGGCTATAGGATTGCCGACACTCTGAAATCCAGGCATTTCAATCCAGGAGAACTGGACAGATTGCAGTCGTTGGCGGAGGCTGATCGACCCGAGATGTCCAGCGACTCGCTGGTTTATCGTTTTAATAAAAAAATCGGACTGGGTAAGACCGGAGCGGTCTACGTTGACCAGGCCGGCCGGATGCTTCACTTCTTTAATTGTCACCTGGCCCGGGGATTCTGGACACTGACCGCATCCCGGTGGTTCAGTTGCGCATTCGATGAACTTCGAGCAGTCACTGCGTTTAAGGCACCTTATGTACAACGAGGGGCCGGCAGTTCATACCGTGTGAATCGAGGTTCTGAGTCTCTGACCGTAGTGACCGTCGGCGGGAAAGCCAAAATTCCGGGAACGTCAACCGGCTACGAGGAAATGCGGGACATCATCAAAAAACTTAAGCCCGTGGCAGACGAGGACGCTTCGACCGAGCATCCGGCGACGTTTTTTGCTTTACTATGGGGGAGTATCGTCGGAGGAATCGGTGGATTGATTGTGGCACAACCGACGGTGTCCACCAGTGATGGTGATCTCTTCTGGGGGAGTCTCTGGATCGGCGCTGCAGTGGGGATTGCCAGCAGTTTGCTGCTGATCTGGTTCGCTGGTCGCTTCCTGAAAATTAATCTTGCCGTGCCCATGATGTTGAGTCTTATCGCAGGCGGCAGCGTACTGATGCTGGGAGTCTCGTTCGATCCTCTCGTTGCTGTCATTTTGGCGTTCCTTGCCACAATTACGGGCGGCGTGCTTGGACTTTATGGCCAATTCACCAAAAAAAAGGATGTCGAGTCGAAGCAGGACAAACGGAAGTCGGACCACCGTACTTTATGAGATGACACTGTCTCAGATGACACTGTCTCAGATGACACTGTCCATGAGGATCAATGGCTGAACATGGCAGTGGATCAGGACACGACTGCAGAGGCGCTCTCGGTCAGGAATGATGGGAAGAGTATCTGAAGAAAGGCAGACGAATGAGTTCGAAAGACGGACGCAGGAAGACGAAACACTCCCCCTTTGTTGTGTTCATCTCCAAAGCCGTGACACTGATCTTTGGGGTGGGATTTGGATTCGGGCTTCCCGTCTTTGTTCTCACTCAGGATGCGTTTAGCCGGGACAATATGGTTAAAGACCCCATTGGGGTGATTTTGGTGATGATTTTATTGTTGATGGTTGTGGCGATGGGATGTGGAGCGATCTGGTTCAGTCTGTTTTTGAAAAATCGAACTCCCGCGGAACAGGAACAGGTCAGACAGAAGTTACTCCAGTCTGCAGATGCTCCCGAGATGTCCGGAGATACGCTGTTTTATAGTTTTGAAAAACTGAATAAGTCTGGAGTGGGAGCGGTCTACGTTGACCCGGCCAGTCGCATGCTTCACTTCTGTAATTGCCACACACACCGGGGATTCTGGAATGTGTTTGCATCCCGATGGTTCAGTTGCGCCGTCGACGAACTTCGAGCAGCCTACGCTTTTAAGCCGCCCCGGACACGGCGATCTGGTGAGTCTCATGAGTCTCTGACCGTGGTGACCACCGGTGGAAAAGCAACGATTCCTGGAACGGCAATCGGCTACAGGAGAATGCGGGCCATCATCAAGGAGTTTAAACCCGTGGCAGACCCGGAAACCGCGACCGAGCATCCGGGGATGCTGTTTGCCTTAATAGGCGGAGCCTTCATTGGATTTATGTTCGTTTACGGTACCTTCGATCTTCGTACGACATCCGATCTGTATTACGTGGTCGGTGCTGTTCTGGGTGCCGTCATCGCCTGGCTACTGGTCCGGTTTGGAGGTCATTTCCTGAAAATCAACGTTTCAGAGAAAAAGAAACAGAAATCAGGCCACCGCAAAACACCAGATTACACGTTCCATGCCGACCACCAGTTGAACATGGGAATTTATCAGGACACGACCGCAGGCGACGACTCGGGCAGGAATGATGTGAAGAGTGATCGTGGAAAGGCAGACGCATGAGTTCGAAAGATGGACGCAGGAAGACGAAACCGTCCGATCCCGAGGTAGGCGGGCGGATCCTCCTGGTCATCTTTTATGGGTTCATATTTTGTCTCATATTACTTTTTCCAGTGGTAATTCTCTTTCACACCCTGAATGACCCTTCAGGATTCAGTTTTGAATGGGCAGACCTCTTTGTGGGGATTCCAGTAATCATTGCTGTGTTGGCCATGTTGGGTGCCAGCGGCTATGTCGTTGTCAACAATCTGAAATTCAGGCGTTTCAATCCAGGCGAACTGGCCAGATTGCAGTCATTAGCGGAGGCTGATCGACCCGAGATGTCCAGCGACTCACTGGTTTATCGTTTTAATAAAAAAATCGGACTGGGTAAGACCGGAGCGGTCTACGTTGATCAGGCCGGCCGGATGCTTCACTTCTTTAATTGCCATGTGCCCCGGGGATTCTGGAATTCGCAACCTTCGAAGTGGTTCAGTTGCGCATTCGATGAACTTCGAGCAGTCACTGCGTTTAAGGCACCTTATGTAAAACGAGGGGCCGGCAGTTCATACCGTGTGAATCGAGGTCCAGAGTCTCTGACCGTGGTGACCGTCGTCGGCAAAGCCAAAATTCCGGGAAGGGCAACCGGCTACGAGGAAGTGCGAGACATCATCAAAAAGCTTAAGCCCGTGGCAGAAGCGGAAGCTTCGACCGAGCACCCGGCGACGAGGTCTGCCTTATTATGGGGGAGCGGAGTCGGATTGTTTTCCGGATTGTGGTACGCGAGTTTGTTTCCCAACACAGCCAACAATGACATCATACTCTATCTGTGTGTGTTAGTGGGCCCTGTTGTGGGGATTGCCGGCAGTTGTCTGCTGATCTGGTTTGCGGGGCGGTTCCTGAAAATTAACCTTGCTGAGCCGATGGTGTCCAGTCTGGTGACAGGCGTCGTGGGACTGATGTTGGCAAGTCCCTTGAAAGATCAGTCGGTTGTCCACATGGTGGGAATCCTTGCCGCAGTCGCGGGCGGCGTGATTGGACTCCTTGGCCAATTCACTAAAAAAAATGATGTCGAGTCGAAGCAGGATAAACGGGAGTCCGTTGGTGACGACTTATCAGGCTGAAGACCAGATCGCCCCAATTAGCGGAACGAAATAGAGCCAAACGCGCTTGTACTTATGATGTTTGAAAAACCGCGCCGGTGTCATCGGGACGGCAATAAACTTCACGTGCCAAAAGACGCTCGGAAGTGACTGGACGCCAGCGAATACAGGCCCGCCTCAACTCAGCATTGGGTTTCTCGATTTGCCAGTCGAAAAGCGGTTTGTGGGATGAGAAGCTGCCGTCAGCCCGCAGGTTCGGCGATCGAAAATATCACGGCTTGACCGTATTCCCGTCGTCTCCTGAACTTACTTCTTCAAATAGTTATCGCGTATCGTGTGCAGCTGTTTCCAGATCGCCGTATCCTGCATCTGAGGTGATACGCAGGCAAAAACGTAGTTGCGATCGTTTTTTGTCCATGTCCGAATCTCCAGGTGCAGCTTCTGTGGCTTCTTCGTGGCGAACGGTTCGACCCAATCAAGAGTGCCTGTGTACAACATGGGCTTCTCCGCAGCCTTTTCGTCCGAGGAAGTCTTTGCGGCGGATTGAACTCGCCGCAGTTCCAGTGTGAACTCAGACGGATCGACGTCCGGATTCTTTCCGTTCAGGACTGCCTGGCAGAGACCTCGGTAGTATTTCAGGAACTCCTCTCTGATGACGGTTTCTGTCAGAACGGGCGTCAGTTCAAGCTCAAACGCAAAGGCATAGGAGAAAAATGAATCCGACTCAGGTTTCATCATCCCGGGCGAAAAGCGAATATGTTCCAAACCTTTCAGCTTCATGTTGGGAGCAAACCCCGGCGGAAGCTTAATGGTTTCGCCACCCCACCCGGCCGGTGCGGCAAGCTTTAAAGATCCTGGTTCATTGGCGACCAAAAGCGATCCCGACATCAGCAGACTGGCAGCAAACAGGCGTAGCATTGGAATTTCCCTGCGGCGGGGATTGAACGAACGACGTCAACCGCACCTTAGACAAAGGCTACGTCTGTGTCGCCTGAACCTTGTGGATGCGGAGCCGGTGGAGATAAATACCGGAAGCCGCGAGAGCAGGTGAACGAAGCGAATGCCGAATCGCGAACGTCAGCACTGGTTGAAACGCCTCTCTGGACGCGGGATACTGCAGGGCTCATGAAATGAGCTGCGTTTCCCGGGTTACGCAGGTCGAGCGAGAGCATGGACAACGATCACGACAAACGTCTGCGCGATCACTCCAGCATCGCAGGAGTCGGCGGGGTTTTCGTAAGACACAAAGAGTAATTGCGACCACACAGTGCGTGTGCAGATCCAGTTCTCCAGGGCGGTCTCGTTGCATTCGACAAACCCAAGGATAGGAATTTCTATGATCAATAGCGTCGTTCGTGTTCGTTTGTTGACGGTATCACTCTGTCTGATTGGGCTGCCGGTTTTGGGACAGGCATCGACTGAGCCTGGTCCTTTCTCACGGCTTTACTTCGACGCTCTTCTGGTGGATTCGTTACAGGCGCAGAAGGCTCTTCCTGAGATCACCCGCGCCGGCGAGGGAGCCGCGACCCGCCTCGCGGGCGGGGGACGGCTTTACGTTGCGAGCACCCGGCACGACTTTGTCTCGGAGGCCAGGGTGCGCGCCGGAGGTTTGATGTGCATCAACGAGTACCGACGAGGACAATCACTTTCATCAGAAGACGCCGTCGTCGTCGGCTGGTCGAATATCACACCGGAACAGGACCTGGCGTTGGTGAGGGAGCTGGGTGCGTCGGGCGCCTTTGTTGTCGGGATCGGACCGAAGTCCGGTGGCTCGGCCACGGCAGCGCTTTTATCCGAAGTTGATGTGTACCTGGACAGCTCTACCTCTGCCGATAATGACGCCAGGCGTCCGTTCGATGGCGAAGCGTATCCCTTCATCTCCCTCAATAATCTGGCTCTTCTCTGGGCGTTCACCGGTGAAATGACGGCCGCCCTCACGCGACACGACATGATGCCGGCGTTCTATCAGAGCGTGCTCGTGCCAGGCGCTCGAGAACGTAACCGTCGACACGAGGGCAAACAGCTCGTTCACAGCCCGACCATTCCTCCGGTGCGACCAGGACAGCTCGGCCGCAACTACCTCGCTGGGCTGGGTTGTTCTTTTCGTTCGCTCCGAGATAAGGAGGCCGGAACGATCGACCGCGTCGCCCGCACCTGTCTGGAGGTCAGGGCCAGCGGAAACCGGATTCACGCCTGGCTCATTGCGCACTTCCCCTACCACCAGCCAGGTATGCCGGGCGACCCGGGCTTCTTCGAGCAGTTGGAGAAGGTGTCCGGCGAGGTCCCGACGACGACGAAGCTTGAGAAGACTCTGCAGTCCGGTGATCTGTTCTTCTTCCTTGGCTACTACCGCCGGCCGGCGGGAGCCTATCGGGTCGCGCGGCGTGCCGGGGCGTCGATCGTGGAAGTGATTGCCGGGCTCGATAATGCGCCGCTGAAGGAACCCGCTCCGGATCACATCATCCGACCGTGGTGGTCCTATGGCGACGCGCTGGTGTCGGTGCCGAACTACGATATTCGCATTCTGCCGAGCTCGGGGATCGTCCAGGCGTCGATCTATTGGGCGGTTGTCGGATCGATGGTGGCGGAGCGATAGATTTCGGCGGGCAACACGGCGACCATGGAACGGACTGCCGTTAACGACGAAAACCCCTGCGGTAACAGGGGGTTAGACGCCGTTTGTCCGTGCCCGACAATCGATGGCACGGACGGTGAAAAGTGGAGGCGGCGGGAATCGAACCCGCGTCCTGTGGACTCTTAACCAGAACTTCTACGTGTGTAGTTCGTTGATTGATCTCGCGACGATGAGGTTCTCCGAACAAGACCTTCCGTCACTAGCTCACCACGAATCTTACACTGGCCGTAGCGAACATTGAGCCAGTGCCAGTCTGATTTTGCAACCGAACTTCGGACTCCTCAGACGGGGATTCCTTGTTCGGGACAGCCTATTTCTAGGCAGCCAGAGAGTACTGCGGTGTTGCAGTTATTGTTTGATCAGCTTTTTACGAGGCCGGCTGATCAACCTCGACACGCCGCCCTGATCGACGATGACCCAGTCAAATCCGATCGCCCCCGATTTCAGGTGCCACCAGACAAACGAAGCTGCCCGATGACCAAAGGAATTCTACACGTTTGTCGGCTGTCCGGACAGAATTCTTCAGGATTTTGTCCGGACAGCATTGTTTGCACTATGATCACCAGTCGCAAATCTTCCTGCATTCGTACTGAGTACGCTGATAATCGATGACCACCAATGAGGTGTTCTAATAAGCAAATACGCCACCGGTGAAGCTGCGGTGTGATCAAAACGAGTTGAGAATCGACAAGGCTGGATCACTGCAGTAAATTGGAACTCTGGCCAGACGCAGTCGGGATGAGCTCAACCGGACAGGCGTTTGGCCGATTGGTTGCTACGAGTGACTGTGCCAAAGGAGTCCCGGATGGTCACCCGATGAAATTGACGGCCGTTTGAAATGCCGACGTCCAGGCGTTTTCAGTGAAGACCTCCCATGCAGATTCATCACGTCGTTATTACCGCGATCATCCTGTTCCCGGGATGGATTCTGCCGCGAACGATGTCCGCGGAACCAGCCGCACCCGATCGGCAGCCAGACTTTGCGGACAGCGTACGTCCCTTTCTGCAGACCTACTGCGTGGAATGCCACGGCAGTGAGAAACAGGAGGGCAAGCTGGATCTCAGCCATCACTCGACGTCGGAGACGATTGCCAAAAATTATCGTCTCTGGGATCTCGTCCTTGAGAGGCTGGAAGCCAAAGAGATGCCGCCGGAAGAGGCAAGTCGACATCCAGCGCCGGAAGTACTCAGGGACGTGATCGACTCGCTTCAGGCACTGCGCCGTCAGGAAGCGCAGCGGCGGGCCGGTGATCCTGGGCGGGTCCTGCCTCGTCGTCTGAGTAATGCCGAGTATGACTATACCATTCGCGATTTGACGGGCGTTGACATCAGACCAACACGGGAGTTCCCGATCGACCCCGCTAATGAGGCGGGATTCGACAATTCAGGTGAATCCCTGGCGATGTCCCCGGCATTGTTCCGGAAGTACCTGGCGGCTGCGCGATCCGTGGCGGACCACATCGTGTTGAAACCGAAGGGGTTCGTGTTTGCGCCACATCCTGCTGTCACGGACACCGACCGGGATAAGTACTGTGTCCATCGGATCGTTGACTTCTATCGCCGACAGAAAGTCGACTATGCCGACTACTTCCTGGCTGCCTGGCAATACAAACATCGCCATGATGAAGGTAAGTCGGACGCGTCACTGGTCGATGTTGCTGCTGAGGCAGGTGTCAGCGCCAAATATCTGACCACTCTCTGGTCGTTGCTGACCCGAAAACGGCAGGCCGGAGGGCCACTTGGGGATCTTCAGGGGATGTGGAGGGAACTCCCGGAACCGAACGCCAAACACTCTGATGCTGTCCGCAGTGCCTGTGAAGAGATGCGCGACTTCGTCAATCGTGAGCGACTCAAATTTGTCGTCCCCCCGCGCAGCATTGGTTTGCAGGGGATCTCAAGGGGATCTCAGCCTCTGGTACTCTGGGAGAATCGTCAACTGGCTGAGCACCGTATGAAATATCACATACCGGAAACCACCTCTGACGAGGGTGATCAGCTGACGTCTGCTCATGAGGAAGACATTGCAAATTTCTGTGAGATTTTTCCCGATACGTTTTTCGTGTCGCAACGCGACGCTTCCGTCAATCCGGCAAATCGCAAAGAGGGACGGTTGCTGAGCGCTGGTTTCCATCTGATGGTTGGTTACTTCCGCGACGATCAACCACTGTACCGGCTGATTCTGGATGAACAACGGCAGCAGGAACTGGACGCTCTCTGGCAGGAACTCGATTTCATTACGTTTGCCCCTGTACGGCAATACAGGGATTTCATCTTCTTCGAACGCGCGGAACCTCGCTGGTTCATGCGGGATTCCATCTTTGATTTTGCACGGGCGGAGGACAAGAACGTCAGCTCTGAAGCAATGATCCGGCGACTTGCCGAGGTCTATCTGACGAAGGCCCGTCTACCACCTGAGTCACAGACCGACGACGAGGAGTATGGACTGGATTCCGAAAAACACGGCGGCCGGGATGAGGCTCTGCAGGCGATCGAGGAATATTTTACGAGTATGTCTGCCCGAATCCGCAGGGTGGAACGTTCGCGTCTGGACGCCCACAGCAGTCATGTTGAGGCTCTCCAGGATTTTTCAGAGAAAGCCTTCCGACGTCCCTTGACTGAGTCAGAACGCAGTGGGATTCCTGCATTCTATCAGTCTCTGCGAGAGGAAGGCCTGAACCACGAAGATGCTGTCCGCGATGTGGTGGTGAGCACACTGATGTCACCCTGGTTCTGTTATCGCGCCGATCTTCCCCAGGCCGGCAGGGTTACCAGTCCGTTGTCTGACTACGATCTGGCCAGTCGGCTGAGCTACTTTCTTTGGGCCAGCCTGCCTGATGACGAGTTGTTGAGCCATGCCGCGGCCGGAGACCTGCACAGGCGTGAGGTTCTTCTTGCTCAGACACGACGCATGCTGCGGGACCAACGCGTCCGGGGTATGGCTACGGAATTTGGCGGTCACTGGCTGGACTTTCGCCGGTTCGAGCAGCACAACAGCGTCGACCGCAGGCGTTTCAAAAGCTTTACAAACAAACTTCGAAAGTCGATGTACGAAGAGCCTCTGCGTTTCTTTGTTGACCTCGTGCAGCGAAATGGCTCGATACTCGATTTTATCTATGGCGACTACACAATTGTGGATGCCGTTCTGGCCGAACACTACGGAATGCCGTCACCAAATGTGGAGCGAGACGACTGGGTCCGGATTGAAGACGCGCGGCGTTACGGACGTGGGGGGCTGCTGCCGATGTCTGTATTCCTGACCAGCAATTCACCGGGACTGCGGACCAGTCCGGTGAAACGTGGCTATTGGGTTGTCCGTCGCGTGCTTGGCCAGCACATTCCGCCACCCCCGCCGAATGTCCCCGAGTTGCCGGAGGACGAGGCACAACTGGGGGACCTTTCACTGCGACAAATCATGGCCCGACACCGTAATGATCCTGGTTGCGCCGGCTGTCACGATCATTTCGATTCGATTGGTCTGGTCTTCGAAGATTACGGTCCGATTGGTGAGCGGCGTGAAGAGGATCTCGGCGGTCGGCCCGTCGATACTCGTGCAACGTTTCCGGGTGGTGACGAGGGGACCGGACTGGACGGTCTGCGCCTCTATTTGTCTGAACACCGCCAGGACGATTTTGTCGATAACCTCTGCCGCAGGTTACTGGCCTATGCCCTCGGACGCAGCCTGCTGCTTTCGGATGAGGCTGCGATTCAAAATATGCGAGATAATCTGGCGGACCAGGGTTTCTGCTTTAGCAGTTTGGTGGAAACCATCGTTACCAGCCCCCAGTTCCTCAATAAACGCGGTCGAGATTACGAAACTGAGCATTGATATCGAATAAAACAAATGCCGACGGTAGGATGTTGATCATCAGTTTGCGGTGGCATCAGTGTTTAATGGGTACTCAGAGACAGAACAATGAATACCAGCAACTCAAAATCAGGCCGACGAACATTTCTCCACGGTGTGGGCGTCACGATGGCTCTCCCGTGGCTTGAGTCGATTCCGGTTTGGGGTGACAGTGCTGTGACCGACAACGCTGCCACCGACAGTGAGTCCGCTGATTATCCCCGGCGATTCGCGGCGATGTTTATGGGCAACGGCATTAACCCCGGTAACTGGTGGGCCAAAGGAACGGGTGCCGAGATGCAGCTCGGCAGGTGCCTTGAGCCCATGGAACCGCTGAAGACCAGGCTGAATTTCATAACGGGTCTGTTCAACAAAAATGCGACAGATGTCCACATTCACCCTGGGCAGACCGGAAATATTCTTTCCGGGGCTTCGCTGCAGCGAGGGGCTGTGCTCAAGGGGGATATCAGTATGGACCAGATGCTCGCCAGACACCTGGGCGATCAGACTGTCCAGCCCAGTCTGGTGCTTGGCTGCGAACATCCACTGACGGGTTACCACGAATCCAATTTTTCGATGGCTTACAGTTCACACATCTCCTGGCAGAACCCAACGGCGCCCGTCCCGATGGAAGTCTATCCCTCACTGGCCTTCGACAGTCTTTTCGATAATCAGGGCAGCAGACGGACTCAAAGCGTTCTGGATCGTGTGAAAGAACATGCCGCGCACCTCAGTCGCCTTGTCAGCCAGTCAGATCGAGGCAGACTTGACGAATATCTGACCAGTGTGCGAGAGGTGGAGAAACGTGTTGAGCGGATGCGAGCTATGAAAGACCGGGCAGGTGAACACGCCCGAAATCAGGGCCGGACAACCATCACCATGGATCGTCCGGACAACGGGCTGCCGGAAGACATCCGCGAGCATATGCGGCTGATGTGCGACATGATCGCGATCGCTTTTCAGACGGACAAGACACGTGTCGCGACTTTGTTACTCTGCCGAGACCTTTCCGGCCTGTTTTACCCGTTTCTGGATGTGCGCACCGCACACCATCCGGCCTCACACGATGACGAGTCCGAGGCCTATGAGCGTGTGACTCGCTACTACTGCAGTCAATTTGCCTGGCTTGCGGAACGACTCAACGCCATGCCGGAAGGCAACGGTACTGTTCTGGACAATTCCTGCCTGCTGTTCATCTCAAGCATGTGGTCCGGAAGTCAACACGACTCCAGTAAAGTTCCGGTGCTGCTTGCCGGAAATCTGGGAGGTACACTGGAAACAGGTCGAGTGTTGGATTACAGCGAGGCCGGTGACGAGAATCGCAAGCTGTGCAGCCTGTACCTGTCGATCATGGATCGTATGGGTGTTGAACTGGATCACTTCGGTGATGCCGATACGCGACTTGCGTGTCTGTAAGCATTCGACCGCTGTACATCTCTGCACCATCGCCTTCAACGGTCAGACGGTATCAGGTGAATCTGACGAACATCCATCACGGCAGCGTTGGCTTTGGTAACCGGCTCGACTTTCAGTGACTGGCTTCCCTTTCTGCTGATCGTCAAATTACCGATCTTTCGTTCTTTGAAGTTCTGAAAGTGTCCGGTGTCTTCGACGAGAAAAGTCAGTTCACTGTTTCCGACGCTGATCTTTACCTCAGATCCGCCATGCCCTTTGCCGCAGCCCTGCAGAATGTGGACTTCGTATGTCCCTGGTTGTGTGATATTCAGTTGCCACTGGCACCAGTCTTCTTCGTCTGCCCAGTAGCCAACCGTATTCTTGTGCGGCTGAGGTTCATAGCGCAGTAGTCGGCCGTGCACCACCGCATGATGAGCGGGCAGAACGAAATCACCGTCGGCTGAGGGTTGCACGAGGAACGGCTGAGTCAACAACTGAGGGCTTCCCACTGTTTCAATCACGACGGTGGCGGGTGCTGTTACTGCTTCAGGAAGTGTGATCAACCACTCTGACACTTCGGGCACGAACTGTAGTTGAGTTTTCTTCTCGTCAGATTTAAGAAAGATCCGCTGATACGGATTGTTAATGCGCGGAATCCTGACCACTCGATCGTCCGGGACAGACAGAATTCGAAGTTCGACCGTCTTTACCGTTGTGACAATCTCACCCCACTCCAGCTTCGTGGGAAAGCAAGTCTCATTCCCGGCGACAACGAAGGTCGAAACAGTTGTGGCCAGCAATGACAGGAGATGGAAAGGTGAAAACATCTGTTGCCCGGAGTCTTGAAGGTGTTGTGAGACAGTGGAAGAATAATCACCAAGGGTAACTGGATGGTGGTACTCGGCGCAGCCTCATTTTGCTGCAATTCTGCAAATTTTTCCGCGGAATTGTTAGGGCCGTGACGTGGACGGTCAATCCAGTGCCTGAGCCTGATCTGCACGCACCATTAGTGTACGTCCTCGAGGGCGATCACGAATGTTGGATGTGTCGTGTTTCCGGGTGTGATTTTCACTTGACCGAAGGCTGTGGTCAGGTAGTGCACGAACTGTTTGCCTGAACAGTCACGGATGAGCGGCGGGAAAGTACGGCGACGACGAACAACTTGCCTGTTACCACGCAGGTTTCCGACTCCAGGTCGTCTTGCGGGTATCAATGAGTTGGGCCAGAATTCGATCATTCAGGCGAATTTCCACCAGGGGCTGATTGTCCGCTGGAGGATTGCGCAATACGGGAGGCAGGTCGGCAAGACGATGGATCAGCAGAATCAATCCCCGTTGTTCGTTGGGATCATAGAAGAACGGTTCCAGCTGAATTCCTCGCTGCCGTACCAACGGGATCATTGCCATCATGTGTTGCAGCAGAGGCGAATGAAGGACGGGCGCAACTGCCACGGAGCTTCCCTCCGGAACCTGTTCCCAGAATTGTGTGTTCAGTGCGTCACCCCAGTAACTGCATTCGAACATTTCATCATCGGGATCAAACGCACGTACGATGACGTTGTAGGCATCTCCTGCAAACGGACCGAGTTGGGTGGCCGTCATTACAGCATCTGCAAGCAGCAGTACACACAGAATTCCCGTCAATAGTTTTGGCAGATCGGGCTGTTTCCGGGGAGAGGGAGATGTCGATGCAGACGTTGAGTTCCATGCTGTGTCGAACATCAGCGCCAGGCCTCGCGCGGCAAGGATTGCCACTGCCGGCATGATAAACAGAAACAGTCGCGTTCCGTCGTATACTGGAATTCCTGGAATGGCAAATACCGACAACGGCAGTATTGCAGATAACAGCAGCAGACCTTCTTCGGGCTGGAGACGACGTTGAAACAGTCTGGTCAACACACAGACTATTGTGTGCAGAGGGATCGTGACTGCAGCAATTACTAATGGGTAATGAAATGGAGTCAGCTTGTCGACAAAGCGATGACCCAGGTACCAGTTGTTGACAGGTGATCGAACAGCTGTCGACCTCAGGTATGACAGTGTATTTTGAAGTGGATCCAGCCAAAGCCATGGCCAGCCGCAGAAGAAGACGACGAGTCCCGTAACGGCCATGATACTCAACGGAATCAAAGACTTCAGTCGATACCTTGAAATTGCGAAGACGACAAGAGTCGGTGGCAGAAAAATGGCCTGGATCTTGACCAGCATCAGGACACCCCACAGGCATCCGCTGACGGTGGCCTGCAGAGCTGTCGGCGGACGTGCGCGAGTCCACCAGCTGAGCAGTGGCATCAGAGCAGCAAACCAAGCAAGCGTTGTCAGAGTCTCAAGCGATGCGATTCGGGAATGACCGACAACTCGTGGCATTGTCATCAGCAGCACGCCTGCGATGACGGCCGTTGTTACGCCGTAACGGCGACCGGTCCATAGCGCCATCAGAAACACGGTGAAAGCCAAAGCTGCTGACGAAGCCAGACGGGCTGCCGGAACATTGACGACAGACAGTTCCGCGCCTGGGATTGCCCACGACGTTAGTTCGTGAGTGGCTCCCAGCAGAAAACGTCCCAGAGGTACGTAGTCTGGCAGGTAGTTTGGATCTCCGTAGACCTGTTCCGCTTTTGCCGGCAGCATCATTAGCGGGCCATGCTGAGCAAATGCGTTCCACAGATAGATTCCCTGACGAATATTGATGGATTCATCTGTGGTCAGACCTGGACCATCCGGGAGAAATGAGTCCACCAGTCCATGATTGATTCGTGACGACGAAATCAGGAACGCTGCGATTCCCAGGATCACTGCGGTCAGCCAGCTGAATTGTGGATTTGAGTCAGCGGAGTTACTGTTCATGTAGTTGACTGACGGCGAATCCGGGCCGGAAACTGTAAAAATCGCAGTAGAGCAGAAGATGTACCACTTGGTCATTGTGCAGGTGTGTGTCCGCCGACAACTTTGTGCATCGCTGCTCGCACGAACCTGACCTGAAATCCGAACGACAGCACTGATTCTGATCAACCGTACTGAGGGAGACCATCGCAGTTTTTTCGGACGCAGATCATTGCTAAAAGCGATACTGTTCCTCGTACGCCCTGGCGACTAGAATCGTGGGTAACATTCCAGTCATACGGGGCACTCGTCCGGAAAGACGATGAAGACGCAATCCGTGCCAATCTCAATTACCGGCAGGCTGCTGTTGGCATTCATTCTGGTGCCGCTGATTGAGCTGACCCTTCTTCATCAGTTGTACCTGCGGACCAGCTTTATCACCACCCTGCTGGTCGTCGTGTTCACCGGAATACTGGGCGTCAGTCTGGCTCGACGTCAGGGACTGGCTGTTTGGCGAGGTATTCATCGTCAGCTGGCCGAAGGGAACAATCCCTCCGTGGAGATTGTCAACGGAGTCATGATTCTATTTGCAGGGGCATTGTTGATGACTCCTGGCATGCTCACAGACGCCGTTGGATTTGCCTTGCTGATTCCGTGGATCCGACAGCGCCTTCGGCTCCGTCTGACGGACTGGTTTCGCAAGCGTACGATCAGACAGTTCGGTGGATCACGACCGTCGGATAGATTTCGTCAGCAGGACACTGTCTCGCAGCCGTCTGTTCGAGTTGTCGATCCCCCGGGGACAAAAGCATCAGCTGGTGACAGAGCGGACTGACGACCTGTGGCACTGGTCTGACTGAACATGTTGCGGTCCAGGCTGATGGCTTACGATTCCAGGCCGGCACGAATACGGTCTGATGAACAACTCCCTGGTTCAGCCAGTCAGCAAAGGACAATTTCTGAACTGATGTGGACCCTGGCTGATGGTGTTCTGACCTGAAGTTGGCGGGACGCAGATGCCTGCTGATTTGCCGGGAATACGGCTCTAAAAATCAAATCATTCCGAAGCTGAAAAATGAGCATTGTTCACAGGCTGTCGGATCCCCGTACCGTCACGCTTACGGTAGTGTTTTGTGTTGATCCAACGGCGTTTCTTGTTGTTTTCGTGGTGATTTAATACATGGTGTTTACGTTGAATTTTACTGTTAGATAGTCGTCAAAAGTTTCCAGGTCTTTTGCATAGAGTGCAATGGCTTCGACTAAGCCAAATAAATCATGAATCTCCGGCGTCGTTGTTTCTGCTTTTGAGGCAGTTGGTGTCGGAAGGTTGGTTTCACCGTTTTCTTCGCTGGTGAACTGTTGCGTTTTACTGTTAACAATGGTGATTTCCAGATCCTTGAAACGATAAACCGGGTTCATCTTGAGTAGCCTTTAGTGTTGTTAACTGCTGTGCTATGTCTGTGTTAACAAGTTCCCGCAACAGAAGTCACTGTTGATGTCTGCTGCATAGGGGGGATGGGGGTCTGACCAGTTGAATCTCTCGGGAGGTTTTATGATTTTGCGTTGTGCCTTTATTTGTTGGCCGGCAAAACGGCAGCGGTCCTGCGGTGATTCCGAATCTGTGACACTTGGTGTTGCTGTCGAAGGGACGGGGTGTCTGCCAATCAATGCGTTTGTTAATCGAGTGAACTCATAATGAGCTGATTACTGCGTCAATGTCTACGGGGCTGATGACGAAATGTGTTGATAGTCCGGTTGAAGCTGAATTGATGTGAATCTGGTTGCCGTGGTTCAATGAGAGCTTGTAAATACAAACTGACAGATTCGTCCGGTTACATTGACGGTCCCCGTTTCCATTGATCGATTTATCAGATGATTACTGATGCGGGCGTGAGGTTCTGAGGTGCCCGAGAAAATTTATGTTGTGAAGCATGTCGTTTCGTTCTTTTGTCGTGGCCTACTGAGCCAGTGACAAACGCGGGATACACGCATGACGTCCGTCGGTAAGTGAGTGCCTGCTGGTACCGCACTCTTCGAGACATTGTGGATGTCGGCAATTCATCTAAGTGGAGCAGTACTAACGTCAGAATCGGGTGTTATTCGGATGGCCTATACCGGAAACTCCCGTGCCGCACGTGGTTGAATAGACTGGTTAGGGCGAATAGAGGGGGCTGTTCGGGTGTTGTTGGATATGCACACAATTATCTTGGTGGTCAGGAGCTACGCAACGTCCAAGTTTGTTGTAGTACTGACGCCAAATCTGTCCACAGAAAATTCGGGCCGTTCAATGGTTTATTGTCTGGGGGCCGAGTTTGGTAACCCCGGTAGATAGCATCAGACGGTCTTGCCCGGTGGGAAACGGAATGGATTCCAGTAGATCGCATTCACTGCGAACTTCAACAATCCGGTTCAGATCAGGACCGATCTGCCCGCCAAGACAGGCTCTGCGGCGGCAGGCAAGGCAGGCCGCAGCCGGGCTCTGAGACACTTTCAAACCACCACGAATGTCGGCGTTTGGCAGGAGGGCCATTATTGACTGGACACGTTCCGGCTTGTGCCCGTTTTCCAATGCAATCCTCGCGAGCAGCGGGCCGGTTTCATTGACGACACGGTTTCCGAAACGGCTCACAATCTGAGTGACTCGGTCAGGCAGCAGTGAGCTGGCCGCGGGGATCACGATTCAAATCGGGCCCCATGTGCCGTCAGGTAGTCACGGCCGGAATCGAGAGACTGCCAGACGGTGGATGATGACTCGATTTCGAACAAGGCGACTCCGTTGAAGTTAATGTGAGCCAGGGCATCAAGCTGTTCTGACCAGTTGATGTCACCGTCATCAACAGATTCCAGGAATTGCCCGTTTGCTCGCTGTTTGAAGTGCACCATGGAAATTTCATTTGACCGGAGTGATCGGGTAATGACGTCTGGGGCGATCTTTTCAGTCTGCAGCAGGAGATTTGCTGCGTCGTAGCAGAGTTGAAGTGGGCTGTCATCCCCGCGTCTTAACCGCTGTTGCTCCATGATTTGATGAAACAGGCTCCACGGCTGGATTGAATTTTCAACGGAAAGCGTCACGTTGCGGAGTTTCGCGGCGTCGGCGAGCCGGGTCATCGTATCTACGATCTTCTCCGTTTGAGACTTCGTTAATTCAGTGAATTGTGTCGTCAGATCAACGAGTCTGAGATGTGGCTTGAATTGCCCGGAAACGGCGCGTGCTGCCTGCAGTCCCGCCTGAACCAGAGGTGCGTCCGGGACGAGCGTGTTTGAAAGAACGGGCATTGCCATGGCCATGTTGAACTGCACGGTTGGGAACAGATTTGGTAAGGTCGAGAGTGCCTCGGTATTCGGCATGTGCTCCGGACCGGATTCAAATTTACCGAGACATGTCTGACGCAACTCGACTGCTCGGTACCCTCGTGTCACAGCTTCCGTGATCAGAGTTTCCATGGGGATCTCCTCCAAAAGTTGCTTTCGCCAGCAGTTTGAGACGAGTCCTGAAATCATTTAACGGTCTCCTCAGGTTATGTCATGCCAGGAGGCTGCAGGTTGAGCCTGTCCTGCTGATGAACGACTGTTACGCCAAGTTGGTAAATGGCAGTCTGTCAAATGTCGATCCGTCTCCGGTGACACGTGGATCGTGCGTTTCAGTGAGCACCTGGATCAGACGTTGTGAAAATTCGGCTTTCACAGCATTCTCATGCCGGCGGTCGGCCACATTGCGGACCTGATTCCGATCGATCCGCAGATCGTAAAGCTCTTCTTCCGGTAACAACTGTTTTGCCGCTTGTTGATTATCCTTTCCGGTAACAAACTGATTGAACCATATTCCTGCTGTTTCGTAACCGGTAGCCTTGGATCCGTATGGTGCGTCTGCGGGGCGACCGGGACTCCAGACCTTGTAGGTGTATCCGATATGGTATCCGGCCTGTTGAAAAATGAGAGGGTAGGTAGGGATTGTTTGGTCCCAGACGGCCCTTGGAGAATGGCCCCGAGTCGGGTACGCCAAAAATACTGACCCGAGAGCAGTGAACTGCGGCAGGGCGTACATGAGGGGGCATTAACGAATGCCTTTGTGAACAGGACACCTTCCCGGGTAATCCGGTCAACGTTTGGAGTTTGAATGAGATCACTCGGTCCCCCTGGTTCGATAGCTGCGTAAGCTCCGGCATACCGGCCAGAGTCGTCAGCAAATGCGAACAGGATGTTGGGGCGATCATTTGTCGCAGCGGCGATTACAGTATTTAACCACAGAACGCTGATTGTGCAGACCGCACAACGGGTTGAATACGCGATGTCAATTTTAGTCATGGTCTCTGTTGGCAGCCGGCAGGCAGATATACCTGCGCAGAGGTTCGGCTGATCTCTCTCTGTCTTTGACGATTTCGGTGTGAGCTGTCGCGCGGCAACAATGTGACGTTCATCCTTGACTCGATGTCAAACGAACATCGGATATGTACCAACGTCGGATCAGATGTTAGGGAGATCGTATTCTGCAAAATAATGAAATCCAGGATGACAGTCATTTTGTAGAGACGACTGCTGCAGTGGAGAGAAAGTCGCGGAGGGGCCCGCGTTATGCACGTTCCCGTTGATGACGCAGTATTTCCTGTTGCCTTCGTCGCTTATTTTAAAAACAACATGGACTGTGTCGTCTGACTGCCGGTCATTACGGGAACATCATTGCGTCGCCACACTGCGAGGGTTGTGATCGTGCAGAACCGGATCCTTACGGGTACGAATTATCTGAGAGCAGAAAAGACGCCTGCGTCAGGAACCGTGACGACATGAACGGCGATGTGGAAACGGTCGTTCCCGGCTCCCGGGACTTATGTCAAAGCGGTTTGTTGATCTGCTGCAAATCCTGTCAGACCCTGCACCGACTGACTGACACTACGGTCGTGATTCGGCAGGAAAGACCGCCCGGAGGGGGGTTGCTGCAGATATCACCAAAACGAACCCGGGTTAAAATGTGGCTGAACAGTTGCTCGAACGAACTCAGTTGCCTCATCTTGACCACCAGGGAGACAGTCAGCAGATTCACGTTCAACGAAGTTAATCGACTCTTCTTCATGGTGGCGTGATGTTCCTGTTTTTGAAACCTGTAAGACTCTGTTTGGCTGCATTATCCGGGCAATCGTCACCAGGACAGCTCTCCATGGGACTTGCGTTCGGAATTCTGGTCGGTCTGGTTCCGAAGGGAAATTTGATTGCGGTTTCTCTTGCGGCGATCCTGGCTGCATCACGTGTCAATCTGGGGATCGCAGCAGGAGCGATTGTATGCTGCAGTCTGGCGTCCCCGCTGATCGATCCGGTGTCGCATGTGATTGGCAGTTGGCTGTTGAAGCAGCCCGGGCTCACTGCATTCTGGACATGGTTGTACAACCTGCCGGTGGTTCCCTGGACCGCCTTCAACAATTCCGTTGTCCTGGGCAGTTTTGTTGTTGGTCTGATTCTGCTCTATCCGGTTCACAGGCTCAGTCGTCCGGTATTTGAGAAATATTCAGATGCAGTTGCCGGATGGGTTCGGCGATCTTGGTTTACCCGCGCACTCATGGGCGCGGAGTGGGCCGCGCGTGTCGGCGCTGTTGAGTAAAGTTCCACTGCCGGGCGAGATGTTGGGCAAGGTCTGAACGGGTGCTGCATACAGGAGTCGGTTGCCCTGGCGGGAACAGGAGTTACAGGAGATCTATTGTGCGATGGTCCTGGTTGATACCTCGGTTAATTCTTCTGGCACTGATCTGGGCCACGTTTGCATTTGGCATGGATCCTTTGCTCCGGCATACGGCCATCCGCGCCGCACAGTCTGCTACCGGGGCCAAAGTCGATATCAATGCATTCATGACCGGAATATTTCCTCCTAAACTCAGTGTGAGAGAAGTGGCGCTGGCCAGTGCCACTTCACCTGGCACGAACCTAGCAGAATTCGATGAACTGAACTGCCGCATCAGTCGGAATCCGCTGTTGCGCAAATGTTTGGTGATTGAAGAAGCTCGGGTAACCGGACTTCGCTTCGGAACCGTTCGTAATGCTGACGGGCAGCTGGAAATACAGTCTGAACCGGGAAATCAGCAGCCATCATGGATTGCGGAAAGACTGAGGAACATTGGTGACGCATGGCTCGAAGACCTGGTTCTCGATGTGCGGCAGGAACTGGATCCGAATGCTCTGGAAACTCTGCGCACCGGCAGGATACTTAGCGTAAAATGGGAACAGCGTCTGGATTCACTGCGGGAAGAACTGGGGGCGTTTAAGTCACGAGTTGAAATTCTGCAGAATCAGATGGACAGCGTGAAACAGCTGAGACCGGTGGCTCAGACGCAGCAATACCTGCAACTTGCGAAGGAAGGAGAAACGCTGCTTCGGGATGCCCGGCGTCTGCAAAACGAGATTCAGACAATTGTTCCCGAAGCTGGAGCCGATCTGTCCCTTCTCGACGTGGCCCGACAAAATGACCAGCGGGAGTTGGTACAGAGAATTCGGCAGCTGAAAGTCAGCCCCCGCGGGATTACTGAATCGTTGATCGGTCCGGAATTGTATCGACATTTACATCAGGCTCTGACCTGGCTGCAACTTGGTTCGAAATATCAAAAACAGATACGCCGGCAAATGCGGGTTGTGCGTCATCGGGGTGTGGACCTCGAGTTTCAGCTTCTTAATCCGACACCTCAATTTGAATGTCGCCGCGCCGAATTCAGCGGAGAACTAACAATCGACCAGCAACTGAAGCCGTTTCAGGCCGTACTTTCCAATCTGAGCAGCAATCCCAGACTTTCCGGCCAGCCCACAGAGTTTCGGCTGGATACACAGGGTGAGAAGCCTTTGCGAATGATGGTTCGCCATGATGCCACAAAAAAAATTCCACAGACGGATGTGGCGGCAGGATTCCATCAGAGCCAGCCTCGCATTTTGAGTGTTGGCAGGAAAGAAACGGTAGCACTCGATGCTGCACTAGCGAATCTCCGCTGGAGTGTACGTATTCAGCTTACCGGCAGTGATATCGACGGCCGAATCAGTCTGGTTTCCGATCTTCACAGTGCTGAGTTGACATCCAAAAACATGACACCTGTGATTCGAGAGGCAGTGTCCGATGTTTTCGCCGACATTCACACGGTGGATGCGACCGTTCGCTTTAACGGGCCTGTCAACGCTCCTGCCATAGAGATTGCGTCAGGATTTGGTGAGACTCTTGCTACCGGACTACAGTCAGTATTTGAAATTCAGGTGAAGCAGTTGAAGACTGACGCTGTCCGTCAGGTTGCGGAACTTGCTGCAGAACAAAAACAGCGACTGGCGAAGGATCTGGGAGGCAGCTACCGTCAATTGGTTGCTGACCACAAGGCTACACTGGAGAAGGTTCAGGAGACTCAACAGCTGCTGTCCGGACAGATGAAACCGCAGGATGTCATTCGTCAGGTCTCTAAATCCGGCATTCTGGGAAAGAAGACAGGCGCCAGGGTTCGTGGTCAGCTGGATCAGAGTCAAAAACTTCTGCAGGGACTGGGTGGCAAGGTCTTCCGCTGACGACAAGCAGTATCCGGGAGTATAGGGGCAATTACGAGTTTGACACGAACGCGGTGTCTGTCGCTGCAGCCGAGAACTCATTCAGGCCGCTCAGAATGCGGGACATCACGTAGCCGGTGCCTGCCATCTGACGACAGCTGCGACTCAGTCGGAGGATGCCTCCGGACAGGATACAACGGCGCCAGCAGTCCGGAAGGTCCTTCCACGGGCTACCACCCCGCAGAACAATCATTCCTTTAATGCGGTGACTTCCCAGCCCTTTAACCCAGTCAAGCGGGGATTCGTCTTTCGGCACAAACACATCATCGCGCCCTCCGATCACATTATTAAGTGCGATCTGAAGATCAATACGAAACCGCAATGCGTCGTCGAGACATCGATTGAGTCCTTCCTGAATGGTGCGGCTGGCATGATTGCAGGTATGGCCTGTTCGTGAACCCGGCACAACGACCAGCGACTGAGCATTGAACGAAGCAGCCAGTTCCAGTGCCCTCAGAATGTCGGCGGCAGCAGATTCATAATTTCGTCCAAGGGTTCCGGTGAAGCCGCCGGCGTAACCGATGGCGGACACCTGAAGTCCGTTTGCGTCCAGCACGTGCTGCAGTTCCTGCTGCCCAAGACGAATGATCTGCTGACGTCGAACACTAACCAGGCGAACGTGCCTGCTTTTGAGTTCCGCGACTTCATCTGCAAGTTCCGTCGGAGACTGAGCGTGGAGAGGTTCTGACTGAAGTAATTCCTGACTGGTCTGCGGTGGAAGGTAGATCCCGTTCGGCTGCCGTTTCAGGAAAACATCCATGCTCTATTTCACTTCAGAAAAGTCAAATGGACGGAAGGGCGCAAAGGTTATTGTTCGTGACCGGATCTTCAAGGGCAGAATCAACGATTCATCGGAAAAGGACAACATCGTGTTTGCAAAACGCAACTGCCGAATTTGTGTGACGCGTTCACCGCAACTCATTGTTCAGTATGGAAAGGTGTTGAACGTGCGGCAAAGCAGGGACGCATCGGGAAACCTCAGGCTCCTGGAATTGTGCCAACTTGTATTGATTCCTGCAGACCTGAAAACGCATTGTTTTGACTGGAGTGTAACTGCAGACGCAGAACACTAAATAAAGCCTGGCACGAACACCGACATACTTTGCAGTCGAGAGCAAAACGTAAAGAAAGACCACCTCTGTGGAAAATTCGAGTCGGATGTTTTGATGATGAATTTGGGATGACGAGTGGCAGCAGTTCAGGTTCACGCAAGACTCAGTCAGTTGCCGAATCCGGCGGAAGCATGATGCGGTATCACCGTATTGAATTGCTGTAAAATAAATTCCTGCAGCAGGTTTATTGTTTCACACGACCTGACGCCTGGCAAGTCAACCGACATTTGAAATAAGTTGCCAGTGAACCGACAGGGAAGTAATCATTAGTTTGATTCGGCAATCGTCTCAGCAAAACCCGGTTCTCAAGGGAATATTTAGTTCTTGAGGCTGTTGCTGACGATTGTAGTGAGGCTTAGGTGACGTCCGGTGTCACGGCAGTTCGGGTTTCGAGCGGAGATTTCGTTTTCTCAATATATCCGGCAAAACGTCTGTTCTGAGAATGCGAATCGATTCGCTGATCCGGTGGACGTTTGAGGGGATACAACATATCGACTCTGATGTAGTTGAGATTGTCGTGGTGTTCCGAATGGTCGCGAACCCGCAGACGGCGGGTGTTCGGGTGCCCGTGGTGACAGCAGTCGTAAGGATTCCCTGGTCGGAGTTGTTTGTCTTTCAGATCATGCACGAGTGCACTGTGTGTTATGCAGCATATTACGATCCCTGTGTCGGACCGGTTTTCGGAACGCCCTGGAACGGATCAGTCACCGAAGGTTAATGAATCAGTTCGGACTTAGCGAACATTAGACCGTTGATCTCAGTTGCTGCGTGTGCAGACTGAAAAGCCGGATAGTCGTCAATCACTGCAATATGTATAGGTCACGGAGGCTCATTCTCACCCCGAGTGTCCTCATTGAGTGATCTCATCATCAAAACCAATCGGATCTGAAGTGGCTTCACAGTTCTGGGACACGTTGGTCGCATTTTGTGTCACCAGGACTTCGAATCACACTGTTTGGTGGGATTTATATCCCGCACGGTCATCTGGAGGACCTCGGTCTGCTGAACTCAGGGAAAAGACGCAAAATATTCAGTGTTCGACCGACGTTATACGACTGAATACTCGCCTTCGTTGCAGGACGCACGACCTTGGCTGACAAGATACTCCAGGTGGGCTTGAGCCTCAGCGCAGCCAAGCATGACATGAATATTGGTAATGTTTCCAAACAATTCCATGGCGATCTCATAGACATTTGAAGGCCCCTGCTGACGCAGAATCAACGCCACATTGTCCAGTCGTCGCTGGTGGTGGTCATTGAGGCTTTCACAACGGGCGTGCAGATTCTCAAATGCGATTCCATGTCCGGGCAGTACCAAGTCGATATCGGACGCCAGTTGGCGACACTGATGGAGCGAATTGAGGAATTCACGCAGCAGACCCTGGTGCTTCAAATCACCGCCACCTATGTTCGGTGAAATATCCGGAAGAATATGATCTCCGGAGAACAGTATTCGATCGAGCCTGAGACAAATGGACCCCATTGTATGTCCGGGCGTGTGAATCACTTCCAGTACTGCACCACCCAGATCAATCCGCTGCCCGCCGGTAACAGCGGTTGGTCGTGCCGAATGAATCTCCCATTTGGCACGGCCGGGTTTTGGTGTTATCTCTGCGGGAACGTTCCATGATTTGAAACGTTCTGCGATGAGAGTTCTCCAGCGGTGTCCCTCAGGATCAACATTCGATACGGCGTCGGATTCAATTTCGTGAATCAGTATTTCTGCACTGGATTCTTCCTGTAGCCACCATGCGTTGCCCACATGATCGATATGTTTGTGAGTCAGCACGATACGACCGATATCCCGGACATCAATATTTTCGGCTTTCAGTGATTCCCGTAATTCCGTTCGGGCTTTCTCAGTGGCAACTCCCGTATCAATGACTGTTAATGGATCAGAATGGATGACGTAGACACAGTTTTTCCCTTCGAAGAACGGATTGGGAATCTGCAGCGTTGTGATGCGAAATGGGGCTGTGGGTTTCATGTTGAGTGTTACTGTTGACGTCAAAATGTTGTTCTGCGGCGAAACAGGACTTCCGGCAGGGGCTAGTCAGTCAGTGTACTCGCTGACCGGAATGTTACAGGTCACTCCAGGTTGGTTTCCAAAGATAGAACGCTGTTCTCCGGCGCTCGGTACTTTCCACATTGATGAATGCGAAACTCCAGTCCGGTGTTCGTCGGGGTGAACTGCTGAATACGAAGTGGTAACGGTCGAAGAAATGTTGACCTGGTGTTAACCGGACCAATAAAACCTGCGGTGGATTGCTGACCTCTCCGTACCACGCCAGAATACTGACAACTTCATCACCCAACGCCGTACCTGGCCAGTCCACCATGCTCACTGTTGATCAGGCATTGAACCGGATTCTTGACCGGACATCTCCGTTGTCGCCGGTTGACGTAACTTTGCACGACTCTCTCAACCAGGTTCTGGCGCGGTCCCTGGACACTCCACATGACTCCCCTCCGTTCGATAAATCGATGATGGACGGATTTGCCGTCAGCAGCACACGGGTATTCGACGGAAAGTCCTGCACTCTGAATGTCATAGAGACGATTACTGCCGGGACCCTGCCCACGCTTTCCCCGGGCATAGGTAGTGCATCTCGGATCATGACCGGTGCACCGATGCCCCCTACTGCGGATTGTGTGATTCCGATCGAGCACACCAGGTTCGATGAGGATTCTCCTGAATTCGTAACGATTTCACCGGAATATGTGAAAGCAGAACAAAATGTACTCAGACGTGGCGTGTCTGCTAAATCAGGGACACGGTTACTTGATGAGGGTACATGTCTGCGTCCCCAGCATATTGCCGTACTGGCCGAATTCGGAGTGGCAGATGTTCCGGTAATGCCAGGACCGACGGTGGGAGTCCTGGCAACCGGTGACGAACTGGTCGAATTTTCTGAAGCATTGACGCCAGGATGTATCAGGAATTCGAATGAACCGATGCTGGTTACACAGATTCGTCGTGCCGGTGGCGTTCCTGTGCCTCTTGGAATCGCCCGTGATCAGGAACAGGAACTGAGCAATCGGATCATTGCCGGGCTTGAGGAGGATGTCCTTCTGCTTTCCGGAGGTGTGTCTGCCGGGATACTGGACTTAGTGCCTTCGGTACTTGCCGGCGCCGGTGTGAAGCGGGTGTTTCACGGGATTCGAATGAAGCCCGGAAAACCATTGTGGTTTGGGACACTACGGCGTGATCAGCGACAGTGTTTGGTGTTTGGTTTGCCAGGAAATCCCGTCAGCAGCATGGTGTGTTTTGAGGTGTTTGTTCGGCCGGCACTGGAGAAAATGGCCGGTCTGACACCACACGGTTCCAGAAACAGGATCGCGACTTTAACGGAGGATGTCACTATCCGGGGGGACAGACCAACGTATCTGCCTTCAGCACTGGTCCGCACGGCGACCGGGCTGACGACTACACCTGTGGCTTGGGGGGGATCAGCTGACTTACGCTCAACAGCGGAGGCCAATGGTGTTTCCTGTCTGGAACCCGGTGGTCAGGGACACCATGTAGGAGACAGTGTACCCGTGATTTGCTGGGATGACGTTTGAGCGGGACCTTCTTGCGGCAGTGAAAATTTGTTTTATCAATGACATTGACTGCCACGCGAACAATCTTATGCCCCTTGTGTGAATTGGGAATAACATTCACGCGACCTCTTAAATGTTGGTGGCATGCGTTCCAAAAATCTGAATCATGTTTGATATGAATCCATGTGTCGTATGTGGTCAGAAGAGAAGTGTTGCACACACCGTTTGTGTATTAAAAACTGTCAGAAGACTGACGGCCCAGGGCACCTGGGGGCGGCCGGACTTACGAGCGTGATCTGAGGAATTGATTGAGAATTGACTGTCAACATCGCACAGCCCATGAACGGAAAATTGCTTCTATGACCAGCCAGTGGAAAACTCCGTCCCGTTGTTACGGTGTCGATCGACGTTCGTTCCTGCGTTATCTGTCGGCGGTTTCGGCGATTCCATCCATAGCTCTGCGTTCTGAAGCGTCGGCGATTGGCTACACACAATTCAAAACGAATCCGTTTACGCTGGGGGTTGCATCGGGCGATCCCTCGTCAGACGGAGTTGTTCTCTGGACACGGCTGGCGCCCGACCCTCTGAACGGTGGAGGGATGCCAAACGTATCTGTGCTGGTGCGGTGGGAAGTCGCAGGTCAGGAAGATTTCAGTGATGTTGTTCGCAGCGGTGTCGCTGTTGCCTCTGTTCAGCTGGGCCATTCAGTTCATGTTGAAGTGGATGGTCTGGAGTCGGATCGCTGGTATTTCTATCGCTTCCACGTCGGTGATGAGACGAGTGCTGTCGGACGGACAAGGACAGCTCCGAACGCAAATGCAATGCCGAAGCGTATGAGGTTTGCTTTCACTTCGTGTCAGCACTACGAGCACGGGTATTTCAATGGCTATCCGCACATGCAGCAGGAAGACCTGGATCTGATTATTCATCTGGGAGATTATATCTACGAGGATGCCGGCAGGGACGGACGACTCAGGAAACACATCGGTAACGAACTCAACAGTCTTGTCGATTACCGAAATCGCCATTCCCAGTACCGTCTTGAGCAGTCACTGCAGGAAGCACATCGTCACGTTCCGTGGCTGGTGACCTGGGACGACCATGAATTTGACAACAACTACGCCAATCTTGTGTCAGAGGAAGACGGAGTGTCACCGGAAGAATTTTTGATTCGTCGAATGAATGCCTATCAGGCGTATTACGAATTTATGCCCCTGCGTCGCAGTGCATTTCCACAGGGTCCGCACATGAAATTGTATCGAGCGTGCCGATTTGGACGACTTGTAAAGTTTTACGTCCTCGACACTCGTCAATACCGTACTGATCAACCCAACGGCGACGGTCTAAAGCCGATGGAAGGAAAAGTGTTTGACCAGCGTGCCACGATCCTGGGAGACAGACAGGAAAGCTGGCTGATGGGAAGTTTGCTGGATTCAACCTCGGTATGGAACGCTCTGGCTCAACAGGTGATGATGGCGCCCGTGAATCGAGGGAATGGCGATCAGGATAAATACAAGATGGATCAGTGGCCGGGATATGACGTCAGTCGGCGACGCCTGCTGAACTTTTTCCACTCGCGAACCGGTTTGAACCCTGTGATATTAACGGGTGACATCCATGTGAACTGGGTCAATGACCTGCGTCTCGATTTTACCGACTCGACGTCGCCTGTTGTTGCCGCGGAACTGGTTGGAACCTCGATGTCTTCCGGCGGAAACGGAGGCAACATCATTCCGGAATTTGAACGAGCTGCCGCGAATAACGAATTCGTTCGATGGTATGATTCCAATCGTGGTTATGTTTCCTGTGAAGTTACACCACAGACCTGGACAGCCCGTTTTCGTGCGACACCATTCGTCGATCAACCCGATTCTCCTGTCTTTACCGCCGGGACATTTGTGATTGAGGCAGGACGCGCGGGAGTTCATTCGGCCTAGTGCTTATCTGACAATGCATCGAGTGTGCGGGTTCGGCCCGTGAAATTCATCTGGTGCTGGTGTAGAGGCACACGTGTGTACAGCAAATGGTGACATGGTCGGGATTCTGTGCCCGTGGAAATGTTTGCGTCGGTGGTATCGCTGTCGTGTTCGGTTGAGATTAATGGACTCGTGCGTCAGTGCATCGTGAGCCGGTTGGCGACCGGATTAAACGATTCCGTGGCGTTCGCTACAGCCCGGCCGCACTATTCGGTGAAGCGTACGGCACACCGATTCGCCCTTTGGAAGTTGTTCGGCGTTAATGACCTGTGTTTTCTGTGATCCGGTTAGCACTGGCCGGCACACGCTGGCATCAATCCGTCATTGCTGTCCGTGTCGGGACTCTTTGTGAGTCTGAGAGTCAGCCTCAGCGGGTTAGCGAAACGTCTGTGGCTGATATGGTTCGGTGGGTGTTGATGTCCACATGGCCTTGTACGGCCAACGGAGTCCATTAGCTTATGGCTCCGTCTGACGATTGGTGTCGGGTGTGAAGACTGTACGAGGCTGAATGCGTCGTCCCTGCTTTCGGATTTCGGCGAGGGCCAGCAGTTGGGTTCCACAGTCTGACAGGAGAGCCACCGATGGATGCCCGGTCAGTTCGTGCTGATCAGCCGGAAGTTGTTGTTTTTGAAACCTCTGTTTTTGCAAATCAAAAGAGCCTCCGCGTGAGACGATCTCCTGTTCTGTTTCAGAGCATCGGTACTGAGAAATATGGCCTGTGACCTGGACTGCCGGCAGGAGGTTCTGAATTACGTTTGCAGCGGTCAATCTGTTTACATCTACCGAATCATCAAGGCAGAATGCACCGATCCGGGTGCGTTCCAGAGCCGTCATTAATCCGCCACACCCCAGTCGATCACCCAGATCTCTGGCAATTGATCGTATATAGGTTCCTGACCCGCACTGGATGTCGAGAGTGATGTTTGGCCAGTGGAAATTTAATAATTCAATGGAATCGATTCGAACCGGGCGTGCGCGCAGTGTTACCTGACTTCCCTGTCGGGCGAGGGTGTAGGCTCGTTGGCCCTGAACTTTGACCGCAGAATAGACGGGCGGGATTTGCTCTATAACTCCGCAGAACTCCTGCAGCGTTTTCTCGATTTTTTCCTGCGAAATGACCTGCAGGGGAAGAACATTCCTGATGTTGCCTGTGCTGTCATCAGTATCGCTGTACTGGCCCAGGCGAAAACGGGCCCGGTAGCTTTTCGAAGGCTGTTGCAGGATCGATACCAAACGGGTAGCCCGGCCCACGCACACAAGCAGAACACCGGTGGCCATCGGGTCAAGTGTTCCGGCGTGTCCGACCTTGTTCGGTCGAACCAGAGACTGCACAGTATTGACGACCTCACGAGAGGTAACTCCTGCAGGTTTGTGCAGATTGAGGACACCGAACAGACCTTGGGATGATGAAGTACTTGCCATTGGTTATGAAGCTTTCAAGACCTGCATCGGTTCACGCAGGGATCCGGAAAAAACTGTCTTTCGTCGGATACCGATGAACCTATAGACGTATTACATGTCTAGATCTGCTTTTTCATATGTGCCCGAATGGCATTTGCGGATTCGGCGACCGTATCCTTCATGTTGGCTAGTTCAGAGATTGTGGCGTCCAGGGATTCCAGTGCGGAAAATGCTTTGTTTCTTGAATCCTCTCGTGACGCAGCCATATGAAGTGTATGCATTTGTTTCGGAAGTGAATCATCCAGAATCTCTATCATCGGTTGCACAGCGTGCCGGAGTTCTCTCGCCGTTGTTCTCATGAACTCGCGTTCCTGGTTCCGGTCTCCTCTGGAAAGTTTCCTGGGAACGATCGAACGTTGAGATCGTGCCAGGACTTTTTCATCGACCAGTCGACCAAACGGTGATGCTTCGATCCGGCCGTCCCTCATTCGGCTGTCGATCTGTTCCTGCAGTTTGTGTAGCGTTACAGAATCCGGATCACGTTCCAATGCGGCGGTGATAACCCGAGAGGCTTTAAGATAGATTTTTTGCTCAAGAAGCATGTTTGTCAGATTGATTATTGCCTGTGTATTATCGGGTTCGAGTCTGATGCACTCTTCGAGTGCAGATATTGCCATCCTGGGTTGATCCAGTCGTTTTTGGGCTATCGCCAGATTGTAGTAGGCGATCGCACATTTTTTGTCCCGCTGGATGGCTTTGCGAAGCGCATCGGTTGCACCCCTGTAATCGTCGCGGCTGTTCAGCGCTGCGCCGAGGTTGACCCATGCACCTGCGTCCCTGGGGTCGAGTCGCGTAAGGTAACGGAAGACTTCCGCAGCTTCGTCCACGTGCCTGAGGCGGAACAGCAGGACTCCCAGCATCTCCTGAGCGACTCTGTCGCCTGGAGCTTCTTTCAGAACACTGCGTAGTGTCGTCACGGCCTCGTTGTACTCTTTGTTCCTGACCAGTTGTCTGGCTTTACGAACAAGTGCGGATGGGGTATTCGACATGAACCGGTCTCTTCATGAAGGTTCGCGTCCGGCATATTGTGCCGAGTGCAAAAGTTACAGCGGAAATGTACTTGAATTGAATTTGCAGGAATCATCGTCCGACGGCGACTGGTTGTCGCCCCTCATGCCGGAACTGCCGAACAATTTCAGACACTGTCCAACCCGTACTGCCACGACCCGATTCAGCGGTTTGTTTGCCGGTCGTCCTTGAGCATCCGAGTTGGCATTCCAGATATGAGCCACGCATTCCGCCCGGCCGCATTAACATCTTACCCAGAATCACATGCTTACAGCCAGGTAAACTTTTCCGTGTTTAATTCACTGCGTTCAAGCAGAAAATCCGAGGCAACCGATGCTCGACTCTGTCAGTCTCACTCATTTTGATCCGTAAAATTCGGACAGTAGCCACTGCTGAAGACATTCCGGTTCTGACCTCGGTTCACCTGTGGAAGTATGGTTTCTGTTAGGTGGAACGAGGTCGGAGCCGCGAGAGCATTCAACGGCCTGCGGTTCGACAGCCTTATTCAAAGGCACAGGTGCTGCATGTCGGCTAGCCTAGTCCGATTCTTGGTTTTCAACGCAGTTGCCTTTACCTGTGTGTCGGTTGTGGCATCTGATCAAATCAGCGTTCGGGAGACACCACTCGTAAGAGCGGTTCGCGAATGCCGCAGTTCAGTGGTCAACATTCATACTGAAAAGTCGGCAGACCGACAAAACCGGTTCTTTACACCCAAAGAACGCACAGTGACCGGTATGGGTACGGGCATCGTTGTTGATGAGCGGGGATATATAGTCACCAACTGCCACGTGATTTACAACGTGGACGTGATCGTGGTTACTCAGGAAGACGGTGAGGTATACACGGGGCGCGTTTACCAGACTGACAGAGCTCACGATCTTGCGATCATTCGTGTGTTTCCTGATAAACCGATGAAAGTCATAGACATCGGAATGTCGTCTGACGTCATGCTGGGTGAGCGGGTGTTCGCCGTTGGTAACGCATTTGGTTACGAACATACGGTTACTGCGGGAATCGTCAGTGCCGTCTCTCGAGATGTAGAGGTGGATGAAACACAGTCATACACAAATTTGATTCAGACCGACGCCAGTATCAATCCCGGAAACAGTGGTGGTCCACTGCTGAATCTGGACGGGGAAGTGATTGGAATCAATGTTGCCATCCGTGCCGGTGCTCAGCGCATTGGGTTTGCCATTCCCATTGATGATGCGCGTCTTGTGATTGCTCAAATGTTGAATTCCGGCTCCCCGGACCCGATTGCTCACGGTCTTGTGGGAACTGATATCAACCTGCCGCACGATCAGCACCTTGTCATAGACAATGTCATTACCGGCAGTCCCGCCGATCGATGCGGTCTAAAGGCCGGTGACGTAGTACGACAGGTGGAGAAAACATTGATTAGTGACAAAGCAGACTGGGAACGATCTCTGCTGGACCTGACGAACGATAAAAGGCTGAACCTGACGGTGGATCGGGCAGGGGAGTCAATGTCGCTGCAGTTCACAATTGGTGGTGCCGGGTCGGGAACAACATATGTGACAGCTCATCCGGCATCTGTTTCCGGCCGTCCGGGCATACGGGCGGCGGAACGGCAGATTCCTTCAGTACAAAATGGTTCTGAAAGAGCCTGGCAGCATTTTGGTATCAAAGTTGCCAAATTATCTGAATCTGAACGCAGACTGCTGCCGTCCCGTTACAACGGCGGTATGAAGATTCTGTTTGTCCGGAGTGACGGCGCCGGGGCACGTCACGGACTGAGGAACGGTGATGTTCTTGTTGGTTTGGACGGATACGAGACGCTTGCCGAACAGAATCTGAGTTTCGTTCTGAACGAATACCGGCTGAGGGCACTGGACGAAATATCGTTTCAGATTATTCGCAATGGAAACGAGGCACTTGTCGGTAGCATCAGGCTAAAGAAAAACGCCCGCCGTTCAGTGACGAAACGCAGGTCCGTCCGACGTTGAGGACATGCGCGCGGCGATACTGCAAATGCGCTGTGCGGCCAGTTCAATCTCCTGGGCCGTGTTCAGACAGCTGATAGAAAATCGCACTGAGGACATGCACAGGTCGGGGGGGATGCCCATGGCCAGCAGCGCCGGGGCTGGATCCGCCGAACCACTGGAACATGTGCTTCCGAGTGAACATGCAATACCGGCCAGATCAAAATTGATCAGCATGGCCTCACCTTCCAGTCCAGGAAACGCGACCGAAAGCGTGTTGGGAAGCCGCCGAATTTGAGAACCGTGTACGATGACTGACGGCGAATTTGCTTCCAAACGACGCTGGAGATCGTCTCGAAGTGTACGCACTTTGTCGATCCGTTCGTCCGGATATTCCCGAAAGTGATTCAGGGATGCTGCCATTCCGGCAATCAGTGGAACCGGTTCCGTACCGGCCCGACGGCCAACTTCCTGATGCCCCCCCTCAAGCAGTGGTTTGAGACGAGCTCCCCGTCGCAACAACAGCCCGCCGATACCTCGTGGAGCATGAAACTTATGTCCCCCGAAGGCCAGTGCGGTGGCACCCAGTGCCCGAAAGTCAACGTTGATTTTACCGACAGCCTGGACTGCATCGACAAACAGCGGGACCTGATGCTTTTCACACAGCTGACTGAGTCGGGTCAGGTCCTGAACAACACCGGTCTCATTGTGGGCCAGGATCACAGCCACCAATTTCAAGTCAGCCCATGGAAGGCTGTCCAGAGAGTCTGTGGTAAGCAGCCCTTCCTGGTCTACCGGTATAGTGACCAGTTTCATTCCCGACAAAGCCACCTGACGGCAAGCGGCCGTTGTGGCAGGATGTTCGCCGGCCGTCAGTGCGATCACGCCGCGTTGCCCGGCAGGCAGGCCGTGGATGGCCGTGTTGATAGATTCAGTACCTCCGCTGGTGAAGATGACTTCGTCCGGTTCGCAGTTCAGAGTCTCGGCAACGACGTCCCGTGATGAATCCATCAGTTTGCGAGCGTCTCGGCCGAAGTCGTGCTGGCTACCCGGATTGGCAAAGGATCGATTCCATGCTTCGGACAACGCCGCAGCCACACAGGGCAAAATTTGGGTCGTTGCGTTGTTATCAAGATAGATGCGTGGTTCTGACAACTCACCGGACTTTCCGTTACTAAGTCACTGACGTCGTTAAACGACGTCAGCGTCGACGGCGTACTCGATCAGTGTTTCCATAGACAGAAACTCAATTGCGGACATATGTGTTGCCTGGAGAACAATCTGAGGCGCGGACCCCGCTTCCAGTGCTTCAATCCATCTCGGCAGACACAAACACCATCGGTCACCTGGGTTGAGACCGGGGAATTCAAATTCGGGTCGAGGAGTTGACAGGTCATTTCCGGCCGCTTTGGAGAATGAGAGAAACTCTGCCGTCATCACAGCACAGACAGTATGCATTCCTGCATCATCCCCGCATGTGTCACACGTGCCGGTGCGGAAGAAGCCTGTCATCGGATCGGATGAGCATACAATCAAATCGCCGCCAAGTACGTTTTTTGCCATCTCGTCTGTTCCACAAGAGTCTGCTGAAGTGCATCGCAACTGTTTTGTTGAAGGTCATTACTGAAGTACGATGAAGCGCAGGGTGAACGCCGTCATCACGCCATTCCATACACGTTTCAGATAGATGTCTGTTGCTGCCGATCTACTCCGTCTTTACCGGCGGATCGGGTCGTCAGCAACGAACGCATAGAATGTGATCAGAAACCTGATGGAAACGGAAAGCTTTCAGTTTAACTGGCCCTTGATGGTACGCTGTGTCTTTTCCCATCCGTCAGCAAGAAACTTAATATACTGCTCGGGTGTCAGCAGTGTATCTTCTGTTTTCATGTCAAACAGCCACCCTGTGCCGTAATTGTCTGTATTGATTGCCGAGGGATCATTGAGCAACGCTTCGTTGAAATTAACCAGGAACCCGTCAAACGGAGCAAACAACGAAGAGACTGCTTTCGAACTTTCGATTTCACCAATTTCCTGACGGTCGGTAATCGGGGTTCCGGAATCAATCGACCATTCCAAAAAATACACATCCTGCAGGAGGCGGACAGAATAGGCGGTGAGGCCGACACGCAGCACCTCATCATCCAGTGCTTTTAGCCAGAGGTGTCTTGGTGAATAGCCGCGGTCACCGGGAATGCCGGCCCGAAAGTTGCCCATCATAAAGTGAAGCTGATCAGCCATCTGGTTGCAGTGTCCGATAGTTCCATGAATTTGTGCGGTGATGCTGCCTGCGACAGCCAGGACCGGATGCGTCCAACCCGTTGGAGTGTGGTGCAGCTTCAGTTGAACCGGAATGGTTTCGTCAGGTGACGGTATCCGTTTCTATACTGAATTTACCCTGACGACAACAATGATTGGGATATTCGGATCAGCCGAGACCGGCAAGTGCTTGACATTTAGTCGATACCCGGAGAGGCTGTCGCCAACTTATTCGGCATACACTGAATGTTTCTCTGATCATGATCATGCCACATCGATGCCCCGTCTGCGAGAAAGAGTTCGAGCCGAACGTGGAAAACTCCGAATCCTTATTTCCCTTTTGCAGCGATCGGTGCCGATGTGTCGATTTGTTCCGCTGGTTTAACGGACAATATAGAGTCGTTGAAGACATCGACCCTCAGACGGCGGAATTACTCCAGGATGACCCAAACATCACTGTGCGCGATGACACCCACTAAACTTCCGACTATTGGCCGAGGAATTTAGTCAGTCTCGGAATCACTCGTTGTTCCGGTTCCCGGGTCCAGCATTCCCATACCGTCAATACGTCCCAGCCGGCTGCTCGAAGTGCGCGACGATTTTGTCGATCACGCTTAACGGTGCCGTTGCGTTTGTCTAGCCAAAACTGAACGTTGGTTTTGGGAGCCACCCGGCCGAAACGGCAGCGGTGCTGATGCCAGAAACACCCGTGGACAAATATGATTTTATTTCGGCCGGGCAGCACAAGGTCCGGTTTGCCTGGCAGATTCGTGCGGTGCAGTCGGAATCTGTAGCCCATCTGATGGACGATCGACCGAACAATTAACTCCGGTTTGGTATCACGCCCGTGAATGCGTGACATGTTAAACGACCGCTGTTCGGGAGTATGAACATCCACGATATGTCATTTAATCCTTTGGTGCCAAGGTTTGGCGGGCAATCAATCCGGCTGCATATCCGCCGCGAAATCCAGCATCGACGTTGACAGTGACGACGTTACTTGCACATGACGTGAGCATCGACAGCAAAGCCGTCACCCCGCCCAGGGACGCCCCATAACCCACTGATGTCGGCACTCCGACGATCGGACAGCCAACATGTCCTCCAATAACTGACGGCAGTGCCGCTTCCAGTCCGGCAACCACAACAATGGCAGACATTGTCTGCAGAACGGGAATATGACGAAGAAGTCGATGAGGCCCCGCGACACCGACATCTTCGATCAATTGGCAGTCGATCCGCATCCACCGGAGTGTTTCCAGGGCTTCCTGGGCCACCGGGGCGTCACAGCTGCCGGCCGATACAACAGCAGTTGAACCGGCATGTTGGTCGGCTGGCGGACAACCTTGGGCGATGATTGTCCTGGCAACCGGATTGTAGGCGGCATGTGGAAAAGCCGCACAGATTTCTTTGGCAGGCTCCGGTTCAACACGGGTGACAAATCCCTGCTGCCCCACTTCGTCCTGTCGACGCAGAATTTCGACAATCAGTGCTGCCGATTTTCCTTCTCCGTAAATAACTTCAGGAAACCCGCACCGCGCCGCCCGGTCAAGATCCACTTCAGCACTCACATCAGCGGCTCGGGCAGCATCTTCGGACGGCGTGAGAAATCCCTGAAGCAGTCGCGCAGCACTCTGACGCCGGTGCTCATCGGGAATGAGGTCGCGGAGTGTATTGAGGATGTCGTGGTTTGTGTTCAGTGTTAAAGTCTTTTTGAGTTATCGGGACACAGCGAAGCCAATTCGTGATCAGGCACCGCCAAATTCAGATAAGACCCCCTGGTTTAATGATGGGCGGTCACGTCACCAGACGATCGGAAAAGATTCACTTCCGTCTCTTCCATTCTGGAACGGCAAAGGGGGGGACTGCAGCTGGTCTCAGGAGTTTTAAATGGTTGTCGAGCTGAATCCACCATCGACCACGATATTTTGTCCGGTGACAAAGCTGGAGGCTCGCTCCGACGCAAGCCACACTACGGCTCCGGCTAGTTCCTCGGCTTGGCCAAATCGGGCCATCGGCGTGTGGCCGATAATTTGTCCGCCACGTTCGCTGTAGCTGCCGTCCTCATTGTACAGAAGAGCACGGTTTTGTTCGGCCGGGAAAAATCCAGGGCTGATCGCGTTCACACGGACACCACGCGTGGCCCATTCCCGTGATAAGAACTGCGTCAGATTCAGCACAGCGGCTTTGGCAGCCGAGTATGCAACGACGCGAGACAGAGGAACCATGCCGGCCATTGATGCAATGTTGATAATGCTGCCTCGTCCCTGCTCAGTCATTGTTTCTCCAAACACCTGGGCCGGCATCAGTGAACCACCGACCAAATTTAGATCAAATACCTGATTCCAGGCTTCCCGTGGCAGGGCACAGAAATCACTTCCCGGCGGCAGAGTCGCATCCGGATGATTTCCGCCGGCAGCACTGACAAGAATTGAAACGGTACCCAGTTCCCTGGTGACGACGTCGCGTGCTGACATCAGTGATTCTGCATCCAGCGCGTCGACGCTCTGGAAAAGAGCCGTCCCTCCGGCGGATCGGATCCGGGCAACCTTTTCACTTCCGCGTTTCTCACTGCGTCCTAACACGGCGACGCGCGCCCCGCATGCTGCCAGAGCGTCGGCCATTGCTCCACCCAGAACGCCGGTGCCTCCGATAACCACAGCGGTATCGTTCGACAAATCAAACAGATCATTAGTGATTCCGGTCATTGTTTTTCCTGTGCCTGGTGATCCTCAGTTTACCCGTTGATTCAGTTTACCCGTTGATACTGTCCGGATTCAGCCGTCCACGTAAACCGGTTCAGACATTTGTGGAAGGTCTACAATTCTGGCTTCACGGGTTGTGGTCTCCAGAACAGCCAGAGATGGTTTTCGATACATCCAGCCACCGATTTCGCCTGGGTTAATAAACACACGTCCGTGTCGATCTTTCGCGATGCTGGAACGGTGGCTGTGGGCGAAGACAACGACATCGGCACCGTCAATGTAGTCGCGTATTTCAGTGAGTTGATGAGCCATCAGGATATTCAGACCGTCTCCAGTGCGAAAGCAGACCGGCCCGTGGGCGAGTGTGCCAACGATTTTCATTCCACCCGCGATTCCAGTCCGGTTGCCGTCATTGTCACCAAGGCAGGCAATAACCTTACCTCGGAGTTTCCGCAGGGATGGTACCACCAGAGGCGAAACAAAATCGCCGGCAATCAGGACGACGTCCACCTGTATCCCGTTAAGAAGATTGACAGCATGCCGTGCATTATCGACGTTATCGTGAATGTCTGCAATTACTCCGATCTTCATCGATATCGATCCGAATTCCGCTGATAATAACTGGTCGCACCTGAAGGGACTGGCCATTAAGGCTACCGCCCGACTGTAATCGTTACAATCACGGGAAAAACTTTGCTGTAAGGCCACAGCGGGAACGGATTCTGTCTGCGATGTCCTCCAGCTGTCCGGCTGTCAGCGGAGACACAAACGACTCTGCCGGTCGGCGTGCGACTGTGTAGATCTGTACCAGCTCAATCCGGCCTCCGGCTGCAATTACCTCGTTGAGGCGATTGCAGTATTCTGTGATTTCAGAATCTGAGGGGCCTTGCTGGTGGACGTTCATAAACAGGCTTTGGATTACCAGCGGACGAATCTGAGCCGCTGCGGTAATGTTGTCCAGAATCTGTCTGAATGGAATGGTTGTTCGCTCAATCAGCCGGTAATACTCTTCAGTTCCCGCATCAAGCTTGGCCCAGATCTGTCCGCAATTACGGTCCAGTGTCCGCAGGCCGCGTTTGATATGGTCTCGGTGAAACATTGAAGCATTCGTGATGAGTACCATCTTTGTTTCCGCAGGAGTCAGTGTTTTTCGCAGCTCCGCTGTTCGCGAGATAATCTCATCGAAGTTGACAAAGGTTGTTGGTTCTCCGTCTCCGCTGAAGGCGATGTCATTGAGTCGCCGGAGTCGGAATGGAGTGTCCTGGAATCGCACTGATGTATAGATTTCTCCGGAAACGGCCAGTTTCAGTACATTTCGGAGTTCGTCCAGCAGCTGATCCATGCTCACAAATTTTGTATCCGCATCAGAACGTCGATCGACCTGACAATAGATACAGTCGAAATTGCAAATCCTGTCCGGGTTCAGATTGATCCCGATCGAAAGTCCTTCGCTGCGGCGTGACACCACAGGATAGACGAATTTGTTTTGCGCGAAATTTCGGCTGTGTCGCCGGAACACGTCGGGGCGTGCGCCGACAGTGTCTGTCGGTGCGTTGAGAGCCGTCAATGTTTCCGGATTCGGATGGGAAGCCATGGAGCCGGTCACCTTCATTTTATCGTTATCGCAGCGGACTGTGCTCGTTATTCTTGCGCCTCAGCCGGAAAAGGCCAGCAGCCACTGCGATGGTTTGAAAAATTCACCGAAGGGAGTCGGTATTCATGAAGTTTCACCTGTTTCCTGCGTTTATTGTCTCTGCTGCTGTCCGCGGATGTCAACGGTCAGATGTGGATTCGGACCCGTCAAACAAAGCTTTGCAGTTGGTCTTTGTTCTCGAGTACGATGTTTTTCGGATGGCGCAGCAATAGATCCAAAAACGTTAGGAAGATCACGCGACTAATTAGAGAGAGTAGGGGCAAGCACTCGCGGTATGGTTCGCGATGACCAACAAGCCTAGCCTGTTTCGATGTAATAAGTTCAGTGTAACGATCAATAGTGAATTAAAAATGGAAGTTGCACCCAATTGAAATGGCGATTGTTACATATCTCCAAGACACTAGGGCTTGGGGGAGCAGAGCGTCAGGTCGTTGATAACGCAAAATTTGCTCAGGAAAAATATATTCCGGTAAAAGTTGCGTACATTCACGGCTCGGATGGCCTCGTTGATGAACTTGAATCTGCGCAAATTTCGTCAATTCGTTTAGGCCATGTGGGATGGCGTGGATTGCTCAAAGCTGGAAGATCGTTAAGGCAGGAGTTGCGGGGCGGGGGGAACGGAATGGTGACCGTCGTCTGTCATGATCTCTACACTAGAATCGTTTTGTGGATTAGTGGTGTTTCGACTGAGAATATTTTTGTTGTCGCCGTTTTACATGGCATGCATTATGACGCCTACCCTGCGGTAACCCTCCGTAAGAGGCTTTTAAAGAAATTACATGCCAGGTTATTAAAGCACGCAGATCGGTTGATCGCCGTGAGCGGGGCGGTTCGAGAACATTACAACCAACATTTAGGATTAGATTGCCGATTGGTTATTCCAAATGGCATTACGCAAGATGTGATGGAATTTGTCGACAAGCGTTCCAGACGGCGTGCGCTGAGTTCCTGTGGAAAGGTGTATTCTTTGGTGAGCGTGGGGCGGTTGGTTCATGAGAAGGGTTTCGATGTTCTGCTGGAAATTTTGAAGCTGTTAAAAGAACAGTTGTCTTTTCATTGCACGATAATCGGAGATGGGCCCATGCGTGGGCAATTGGAGGCACAAGTATCAAAACTAAGGCTCACCGATAAAGTTACTCTTCTCGGCTCCATTTCTCATGTCGACGTTCTGGAAACGTTAGACGCTGCTGATCTTTGCCTTGTGACCTCAAGACAAGAGGGTTTTCCGCTTGTGCCCGTTGAATCCATGGCGCTCGGTGTGCCCGTGATTTCCTCCCTGGCGGGTGGAATACCCGAGCTTATTTGCGATGGAGTAAATGGATTTCTGGTGGATCGTTTTGAACCTGCTGAGTTTTCGGAAAAAATAATAAAAGTCCTTGAAGACCCCATGCTTTATATGGATTCGTCATTGGCTGCAATTGAATCCGTACAAGCTTACAAACCAGGGGTGCTTCAGGCTCGCTGGTTAGATGCCTATTTACCAACCAACTCGCGGACGTAGTGGTGGCTGGTAATCAGTATTTAAAACGTCAGGCTGAGGCTTTGGGAGCGCGAGCCTATTGCTTGGAGGTTGCCGAAAATACGGAGCGCATTCTTCAGCGTGCCCCACATGAAGAAGCCCGGCGTAACCCTGGGCTGGTTAGGTTCACGCAGTACGGAAAAGTATCTGCATCTACTTACGCCGATATTTATTCGTTGTTTCAGCGGTTCCCGAAGGCACGCTTGCTTGTCGTCGGAAGGGGCGCATACCGCCAAGCGGAATCAGTTGGACCTGGCGTGAAATATCCGCGTGGTCATCATGCTCAGAAACTGGATGGCCAGTACATCACTTATGATTCTTGGAATCCATCCGACACAATCCCCAGGAATACTGTTCTCTGTATCGATCTGCCAGGAAACGGATAATCACTGATTCGGTGTCGCAACCATCGGGTTCATCCCGGACAGCATTGGGCTTCTGTCGTTTGATTTGGGTGACGGCGAAGTCCGGTAAAATTGATAGCCGGCAGGTTTACTCCTGGACAGACGTACCTTTCCGGGGATTCGAAATCGGCCGGGTCAGTGTATGTTCCGGACGGAATTACGTCCGGTGCCTGTATTCCGGATCGTAGAACCCGCCTGCCGCTGGAGGTTCAGCGTCAGGAACTGCGTAATGTCGAAATTGTAACGCCCGATGAACCATTAGTTTCTCAGAAAAAATGACGTGCAACCACCGGTACGTCTGTTTGCCGAAGAACGTGGCCTGGTTGTTCTCACGCAGACAAACAGTTCGGGTGTCATGTCGGTTTTCGACCTAACAGTGTGAAAACACGTGGCGGGTGCAAAAATCCCTTCCATCCTCCGCTGATCCAGTGCCATGTCGTGTGGATTTGGTTTCAAGAGACGATGTGAACCGTTTTCGTTCAACGTGTTGTCAGGCGAGAACATTCACCAAACAATGATGCTGCTGTGTTATCGGGGTGGATCGCGATACCCGCAGACTTCCGGTAGAATCAGTGCGGGCTGAACGCTGTTAATATTTATAGGCATGTTCACGCGCGAGTTCGCGGCCGGCAGACAAACTGCGGCTCAGGTCGATCCGTCTCGGGAACAGACGAGCGACATTTGCTCCCGTGAGTCAATTTCTGTATCGGGATCTCCGTTAGGGCTGAGTATGACAATGAATGAATATTCGCCGCGTGAAGTGATCGCGCTGTGTCGGCAGCGTGAAATTCAGGCTGCTGATCTGCGATTCACTGATTTTCGAGGCTATCAGCGGCATTTCACGATTCCCTCTGCACAACTGACAGAACACTGTTTTGATGACGGGTTTGGTTTCGACGGATCATCCATGAGTGGCTGGCAGGTGATTCATGAAAGCGACATGTTGATTATACCGGATCCCCGGACAGCGTTCGTTGATCCGTTTATGCCGTCGACGCTCGCAATTATTGGTAACGTCAAAGATCCAGTAACTCATCAAAGCTATGCACGCGATCCCCGGAACATTGCCCGCAAGGCAGAAAACTACATGGTTTCTACCGGAATTGCGGATCAACTGGGACTCGGACCTGAAGTGGAATTCTTCGTATTTGACGATGTGCGGTTTGATCAATCGCAGCACGAGGCGTTCTACCACGTCGAAAGTCGCGAGGGACAGTGGAATCGTGGTCGAGCGGGATCGAAAGGATATCAGGTGCGATATCGCGAAGGATACCTGCCGATGCCGCCGGCTGATTCACTGGCCTCACTCAGAACAGAAATTATGCTGGCTCTGAAGGCAGGAGGTGTGCCGGCCGAGGCACAGCACCGGGAAGTCGCGACAGCCGGTCAATGTCAGGTGGATCTGGATTTTGACTCACTGGTTCGTACTGCCGATCACCTGATGCGTCTGAAATACCTCGTGCGTAACGTTGCTGCCAGTCATGACAAATCTGCTACGTTTATGCCCAAGCCGTTGTGGAATGACAACGGGTCCGGGCTGCATCTGCGGATGACTTTATGGAAAGACAATTCACCGTTGTTCGCCGGAAACGGATACGGTGGTCTCAGTCAAACGGCGATGTTTGCACTCGGCGGAATTTTGCAGCATACCAGGTCACTGTTGGCGTTTTGCTGTCCAACAACCAACAGTTACAGACGGCTGGTGTCAGGTTTCGACGCACCGGTTAATGTTTCCTACAGCTACCGGAATCGTTCTGCTGCAGTACGAATTCCCGTGAACTGTGGTGACGATGATCGTCGGTCTCTGGAGTTCCGTTGTCCTGATCCGGCCTGTAACCCGTATCTGGCCGGAGCCGCCGTGCTGATGGCGATGCTCGATGGTATCCAGAACCGGATCGAACCGGGCCGGCCACTGGATAAGGATCTATATGATCTGGAGCCCCAGGAACAACAGGGATTGCCTCAGATCCCGTGTTCTCTCAGTGAATCCCTGCTGGCGCTGGAACAGGATCAGGATTACCTTTTGCAGGGAGATGTCTTCACATCGGACGTGCTTGAGACCTGGATTCAGCATAAACGGGCTGATGAAGTGGATGCCATTCGTCAGCGTCCCCACCCATTCGAATTTACGATGTACTACGACTGTTGAACCGGTCGGTCATTAGTTGCCGGACTCAACGGACTGAGTTTGTTGTTTGTCCGAAGTAAATCCAACGGGTGTGATTACCCGTATATCCAAAAGAGATACGGCAGGGACAACAGTTGGAAAACATGGTCATGATATGTGTTGATCATCCGTCTATATTTGGGAATTCATGAGTGTCTGTCAGCTTTTCGTATTTAAAAAAATATCGGATTGGACAGACAAGTACGTTCGCGGCAGGTTTCATTGAGTTTGTCGTGTCCGCAAATAACTCCAACGAATTCCATCGCCACTTCCTTCGGTCGGTCAGTCAACTGACGAAGAATCCAGGTGTTGCGATAGAGAAAATATGTGATCTGTCCGCCCAAAGAATGGTGCGGCTGGCTATGACCGTTGCGTCGAGTCAATCCGACCCTGAAGATGCATTGCAGGCCGCTTTTTTACGAGTCGCCGCCCGCCCCAAACTCACGGCCAAAGCAGGTCTCCTCTGGCCTTATCTCATCCGCATTGCTCGAAATGAAGCACTCAGGATTGCACAGAAGAGACGTTCTTCAGAGTGTGGAGACTAAGACCGATCCGGAAATACGCCGACTCCTGATGAAATTTTCCAGCAGGAAGAAACGGCGCAGCGGGTCCGCGAATTGTCCGGGCGCTGCCCTCTGCGCAGTATGAAGTCGTCATCCTGAAACATTGGGAAGATCTTACCTTTCCCGAGATCGCAGAAGCACTTGGTAAGTCACAAAACACAGTGGCCAGCCGATACCGTTATGCCATGGAAAATCTGCAGCTGAGTTTGCAGCCTTTGATTCGCGACCTGGTAAGGTTCCTTCGAAATACTGTGCTCAGGAATCTCATGTCTAATGTTCTTGTTTTATGATTCCTGGCCGATCTGATTTATGGTGGCTTGGTCAGGTTACTGTGGTTATGCATTTGTTTTTTTTCAATATTTGGCGTTGCTGCCGCCGGACTACGTCTCATGTCTATTCCTTACCAGCGTCTTCCCGAACCGACTCTGTCTGAAACCGAACTGATTCGTGCTGCCGATACGTTACCGGAGTTGTCAACTGCTTTGCGCTCCAGGACATTCCTGAGGTGCCAGGAACAGGTCGTCTGCCCGCGAAACAGGTACCGATTCCGGCTTGTATCTGCAGCAGGCCTGGTGGTGTCTGCTGCGTTTGCGATTTTATACGTTTGTTTAGCGATGGTTGCTGAAGGTCCGCTCCCGTCAGTACATGTGTCTGATGGGGCGCCTTCGACGAAGGTCCGGCCTTGGCTGTCAGGTTCTGATCAGGATGCGGGGCCTGTGATAAGTTTAGGAAATCACGGCATGATCCCGGAAGAACGAAAAGCCAACGGTGTCATTGATTAAAATTGGTGTGTGGTGTCGGTGTGCTCCGGACGATGACTAATTAAACGACACTGTAAATCGGATGGTCCCGGTCGGCCTGCGGCCGGTTGTCAGGTCCGGCTATCCGGACGCTTCAGCAGAGAAACGGCAGAAAGGCATCGTTACTGGTCGGAAAGTATTTCACTCAGACGTTCTCTGACCGCTGGAGACGAAAATTCCGCTTTACCAAATCCATGAACGGCTCCCTCCTGGACGGCGGCAAGCTGAGCATCATCAAAGTTTGAAACAATCATCACAGGCACGTGCGCGTGTTCTTTGTTGTTTTTGAGCGTCTTGAGTATTTCCATCCCGTCTGTACCGTCCGTGTCCAGTTTGCGGTTGATGAGTACCAGGTCGACGTCCTGGCGGTACAGTGTTTCCAGTGTATCGGACGGTAAGTCTGTGGCGATCACCTGCACATTGAAATGTCCAACTAAAAACCGCGAGATTGAAGCATGGTCCGGACCACACTGACCCACACTGAGAACCGTTTTCTGTATCATTCTACTGTTCCCATGTTGAGCATTGATCCTCCTTGTCTGAATTAATGAAAAGACCGGCAGCGGGCAGTCAACGATTTTATGATTCCGTGGCATGTGGTCGAACACTCGCGTTATACTGGGTGTTCATGGAGTCTTTCTGGAATTTCATCGCGTTGAGTGTCACTGTAAGCCGGTGGTTCTTCCGGATTCGTACGGTGCCGTTTACTGTAATTGTATTAACAATTTACAGTACGGGCTATACGCAGATTCCAGCACCGTCCGATGCGGACACCCTCGATCGCGGGTTTCTGTCTGAACTTAATCGTCGAGAGCTGTACGATCTGGCAACGGACTATGCCCGGGATCGTGCCCGCCGGAAATCCGGTGCAGAATCACAGGCATTTTGGATTGATCAGCTTGCAGCCGTTTATCGGTTACGTACCTGGCAGGAATCCGTTGCCAGTCGTCAGTCACTCACAGAACAAATCGTTGAGTCGATTAACGGGTTCCTCCGTGACCACGATGTGTCTGCAGAAACAAAACTGGCACTGCGTTTGAATCAGATTGAGGGGTTGGTCAACCTTGCGCAGATCAATCGTTTACTGCATTCCGCAGGGCATACCGGGCCAATGGCTGAAATGCGACGATCACAGGCATCGGGCGTGATCTCGCTGGTCGACCGTGCCGGTGAACTGACTGACGAGCTGCTCAGTCAGCTGGAGAAAAATCGAGGTGAACTGGAGCGGGGGCGGACCATTCTTCTAAGGGAACGGGGACAACGTCTGCGGATTGAAACGGCTGTCATCCGTTTCCTGTCGTCAGCAGCAGCCGCAGATCGTGTGTCGGCTGCGATGTCGGAAAAGGGTCTCAGAAAACGCCTCCGGGTGTTTGAACGCACCGGAAGGTTGCTGACGACCCGGCAGACTGCTCAGCAGCTGCAGGCAGAACTTCAGATTCATTCACGAGACGGTGACGGTCTCAGTCTGATCCTGAAACAAAAGAATTCTTCGCTCAGCGAATCACAGCGAAACGGTCTGCGCATTCGGGGACTGTTGAGACAGGGCAAAGCAACATCGGCACTGGAGCTTTGCAATGCGCTTGGCAGTACGTCGTCAGACACAGGCAGTGAACTGTCTGTGCTTCGGCTGGAGTCAATGCTGCTGCTCAGGAGAATGACTGATCATCTGCAGGATTTGTCGGCTTCACAGCGTACGGATGAGCAGTTTGCACGGTATTCCGGGGTGGCGTTGAAATGGAACCCATCCGTGTGGAGGGATGCTGCCGTACGCATCATCAACCGGTATCAGCTTATCGATGCTGTTGGTACGGAAGTCACAGAGCTGGTCGAACGGGTTGAACGACTGCGGTCGGCCGGCCGTCTTACGGAAGCTTTTCGAGAACTTCAGCGGGCAAATCGACTGTTGCCAACATGGGCATCGGAGCAGTCCCGCGCTGCGATCAGTCTTCGGTTAGGGGAGATCCTGATCACGCAACAGGACTGGAAGGGCGCAATTCCGGTACTGCAGCGGGCGGCACAATTGTTTGCGGCATGCACGCGAAACAAGTCTGCATCAACGGCAGAGCTGCTGATTGCATACTGCCGTGGACAGGAATGGAAACTGGCACCTGGTGACCGTTCACTCCGGAATCAATATTTTGACAGTCTCGTTCAGCATCGCCTTCGCTGGCCAGAGGAGAGAACTCGACAGCAGTCCACCGAATGGCTGGTTCGGCTGACTCAACAGATCGATTCTCTTTATGCCGCACAGGTTCTGGCTGAGGAAGCAGCTGAACCGGTTTCTTTTTCCGAACGTCTCCGCAGGACGATTCGGTTGGGCGAACAACTGGAACAGGCCAGACGATCGGTCAGTAAGTCTCGATCTGTCAAAACCTGGTCCGAACTGGTTGGTGAGTTGCAGATGTTGTGTGAGAAACATGATCTGACGACTGGAGAGTTGACAGATCAGTCGGCTCGGCTGTTGTTGCTGTCAGTGACACTCAATACCGGGGAAGAGAGGACACAGAAGTTCTGGGGCCGGATATCGGCGAGACTTATGGAGGCAGGATCGGTGATTGAAAACGTCGATCCGGAAACGTTAAATCGTTTGAACCTTGTCAGGCTGGTGAGTACCGCCCGAATCTCCACAGATACTAGGGTTTTACAGCTTGAGAAACACAGGTATTTGTCCGGGACCACCGCTGACCATCTGCAGGCTGCTGTTCAGCTAAGCTGTTATCTCAGCAAAGGTGCCCGGACTCAGCTGGGTGACAGACTGATTGCAGCTACAATCGATCAGCTGATCATTGCCCGGATGTCAATGAAGATATCAGCTGAAGAATTATCGAAAATTCTGAAGGTTGCCGGTTTGGCATATCAGGTCACAAATGACGATTCCGTCACATTTCAGGTACTGAATCGATTGATTCGTCAGGATCTTACCACTGAGCAAAGCATGGAGATTGCGGATGTACTTCCAAAATTAACCGGCCGACGGACGCCGGACCAGCTGACGGCACAATCAACATTCTGGAAACGCATCCGGCGAGAAAGCAAAGAAGGGTCTGAATTGTGGCTGGAGTCATGTGTCCAGCTGGCCGGAATTCAGGCTCAACTCGGAGACCCGGACGAGGCGGCGCGGCAGCTGCGAGTGACGTCGGTGATTTATCCGGAATGGGGGTCGGAACAACGACGAGAGCGAGTCGCCGAATTTCTGAGTTCCCTGTAGGTTTTGTCACAGGCAGGCTGAGTTCATGGTCCGTATGAGATTTGATGGAGATCTGCTTCAGAAAAATGTTTGTCGTCTGATGCGACTGGCTCGTGAAAAGAATGTGGTATGGCGACCGCATCTGCCGCTTCATGTGCCGTTGACTGTTAAAGAGGTGTGTCTGTTGGAAGGAGCCGCCGGAGTCTCTGTACCCGGGATTGTGCAGGCCCGGCGTTTCGCAGACATCGGAATCAGGTCAGTTTTTGTCAGTCTTCCGCCAACGATCAGTGAAATACCGTTCCTCGAAAAATTTTCGAATTCGGCACCACTGCTGCTGACCGTCGATCATTTTGTGCAGGCCGAACTGCTGGCACGCCACCTCTCCGGACGTGAGGATGAAGTTTTGGTTGTCATATTGTTGCGGGGCAACGGGCCGGGGCCTGGCGTCCGGCCTGGCCTGGACGCTGTTCAGCTGGCTCAGGGGGTCAGTCGGCTGAAAGGTCTTCGAGTTGTCGGAATCAGTGCCTCGATCGTCACGAAAGGAAAGTCGGTTGCTGTTATGAAATCCACAGCACACACTCAGCGCCAGTTCCGCAGGGCTGGAATTGAATGTGACCTGATTAGTGTTGACGGCAGCTGGGATGCAATTCCCGGCGACAATACGTTTGTGACAGAGTTCCGCGATCAGACATTGTTCCAGTCGTCTGATCATGGTGAGCCTGTGATCTGGTGGGAAGCCGAAGTCATTTCACGTCCGGCGCTCAAATCGGCTGTTATCAATGCGGGGCTCCCGCTTATGAAGACATTTGCACCAGTATGGCTTCCGGATTTTCCAGACGTGGAAATTTCACACTGGTATCATGACTGTTGTGTGATCAGTACGACCGGAGATGCTCAACGCCTTAGAATCGGTGACGTTGTTCGTATTGCCTCCGGCAATGTTTTTGCGGATACCGTGTGACGCAGGTCACGAATACTCCGGAAGCAGCGTGCTGTTGCGGAATGATTGAGTCTGCCGAACGTGTTTGCCGGGTGCCGTGTTGCCAGGCAGAAGGTCTCGATCAGTGAGTGAGATCCGGTTATGTCCGGATACCAGCACGGTGTTGCACATAATTCGACAGACGGTGTTACTTAGTTATCGCAGTGGTCAACGGGTTCTGAGCAGATTGGGGCTGCGGAAGGTTCTGATGACTGACGGTATTCCGATCAGGCTTCGCGTGCCTCAGTAGATCGTCATCGCAGATGACCCTGTCGAGTTGCGACAACTGTCAGGGGCTGCGTGCAAAAGGTTTTGGGGATTCTTTAAAGAACAGGTTGGGTTGATTACTGTTGCGGGCAGCATGCGCGGTTGCTGTAGAATTCCAATCGGCTTGTCAGCTTAGTGGCTCGCGTCGCCACCACGAACGGCACCAACCGGGAGGCCGGTGCCCCCGGTCAGGTTGGGCCGGGCCAGCTTGTGCCAGGCAAAACGAAATGCGGTCGGGCTGGAGACGTTTGTCGCACTGAGAATAACCGAGTCTCCTCGTATCCTGGCGGTTGCGGTCTGATAGCCATCAGAATTCGGCCCGCTGATTTCAAAGTGGGTCGGAGCCTGGCCGTTACGCGTTCTGAGGCCTCCACCTGTATGGCGGAAAGTTATTGTTAATGTTTTGCCGCTGACCGTCATTTCATCGAACTCCGGGCTGCGGGCTACGCGTTCGCGGCCGTAATCGTTTTGAAGAGCCAGTAAAGCGAGACGCCGGCCCACATCCTGTTTGTTGGGAGGATGGATGTCATCGAGAGTGGCAATGTCATTGATCACGACCATTTCGGTATTTGGCAAAGTCAGCGCAGCGGCCTGTGCTTCCCAGAGTTCTGCCAGTATTTCGGGGTCTTCATCGCCGTACTGAAACGGTGCGATTTGTACGTAATAAAACGGAAAATCTTTCTGCTGCCAAAGTTTTCTCCAGCCGTTAATAAGCGCCCGCTTCTTTTCGTAGTACAGCATGCCTTCGGTGTGGTTCGACTCTCCCTGATACCAGATGGTACCTCGAATCGGGAATCCGACGAGTGCGTGAATCATACCGTTGTACAGAGCGGTTGGATCCTGACGGTTACTGAGTGGAGACAACGCCGAAGGGTAGACGGGGCTGGCCGGGACCTCGGTGTCAGCAGCAAGTGCCTGTTTGGCCTCCAGCAGCCAGCGTTCTGTTGCGTGGATGTGACGCTGCAGCAGGGTTTTGTGTTTTTCGGTGCCTGGAGTTCTGATAAGGATGTTTCGGTACAGACCACTGAGCGCCCTGATCTGTGCGAAGCCGGTTGGTGGTGTCCACGGTTCGATTCGTGTACCGCCCCACGATGAATTGATCAGGCCAATCGGCACCTGGAGTTCCCGGTACAGATCACGAGCCATGAAGTATCCGACGGCAGTGAAATTTTCTGCCGTTGACGGTGAGCAGAGCTGCCAGTCTGCAGAAATATCGTCCAGCGGAACCGGGGATGCACGGTGTTCAAATTTGATATGTCGGATCAGAGGATATTCTGCTGACGCTGTTTCCTCCGGGGCATTGGTGCTGGAGGCCACACGCCATTCCATATTCGACTGTCCGGAACACAGCCAGACTTCACCAATCAGCACGTCCTTGAAACTAATGGTATTCAGGCCCGTGATACTGAGAATCACTGCTGTGCTGCTTGCTTCCATAGCCGGAAGGGTGACTGTCCAGCGTCCATCCGATCCGGCTTCAGTTGTTGCCGTGTTTCCGGCAAGAGATACGGTGACCTGTTCACCGGAATCCGCCCATCCCCGAATCCGCAGCGGCATCTGTTGCTGCAGGACCATGTGGTCGCCATAGTAGCCCGGCATACGAACATCGGCCCAGGCGGTCGAACTGACCAGTAATGTGAATGTCACAAGCTGATAAATGACGCTCGGCAGTCGGGGGACAGGTTCAGTCATTCAAATCACTCTGTGGGGAATGGCGGACAAAGAACTGAATGTGGACTCAGCCGGTCGGGATTGTCGTCTCATCCGACGTGTTGTGTCCAGGATTCCGACTGAAAATTGACTAATCCGGCCGATCTATTCTGCCGCGGCAGAAGTAACGGGATCCGGGCGGCGAACGTTCACAGCCTGATCGTACACGGAAAACGTCAAGGCCAGAGGCAGCGTCGTCAATTGAACGGTGCCTGTGGCAGTCGTGACTTTTGCGGCTGGGGCAGGTCAGTTCCCGTCAGCAATCAGTCGAGCCGGAGGAACCTGTCCGGCGAGGAGTGCAAATGCTGTCTGCAGATCCTCTTCCATTTCAGAAATCGTGGAGCCACCCGGCACCCACAGATGGTTGCCTCCGGTCATGCTTGCAATGGCCCCCATCAGATCGGTGTCAGCACCGGATCCGACGGAAATTGTATGGACCACGATGTTTGCATCCGACGCCTCCTTTGCCACCATGAAGGCGTAGAGTGCGGCCTGCCAGTTGGAGTCCCATCCGCCATAACTGCTGTCGATTTCGAAATCAGCCAGGCCGTCACCATCGAAATCTGTGATGTCGTTCCAGTCCCATCCTCCTGGCAGATCATCTTCGCCGAACCCGGACGGATACTGATTGGGCTGGCCGTCTGTCATGAGCAGAACCGATTTTTGGGCACCATAACGACCCTGTTCCTCAATCAGCTGAATAGCATCTTCCAGTCCGTATCCGATACCTGTTGCGCGATTGTAGTGACCGGGCTGTTTATGTCTTTGAATGGTATCAATGGCATCGTAGTTATCTGTGAGGTGTTCTCCATTGAGATCCACCGTCACCTCCGTGCCGTCATCCCACAACCCGGTTTGTCTCAGTGAAGTCGTGGCGTAGGTGACCAGTCCAATGTTGTCACCGTATGCCAGATTGTCGAGAAACTCCGCAAACATTGACATGCCGTCTTTCACTGCGTGATGCGGATAGATCGGAGCTCTCCACAAATCTTCAGATTCGTGGTTCATCATCCGTCTGTAGATCAGGTAGTGCATCAACGTGCGGTAGCCATATTTCTTCCGGTAGCCGTATGTGTTGAGCGTACTATCCGTCATGACGAATTCGATGTAGTCCTTCCACATTGATTCACTGGTACTCCCGGACGGTTTTCCTTTCAGTGTACCGCCGGATGATGTCTTCCCTTCCTGTGGGAAGGGAACGTATCCATCGGAACCAGCAGAGTCGCTTATGACGATCCACTCTGCGTCATTATTGTATCCGCCGCCCATCGATGAAACATCGGATGTTACCGGGCCATATTGCCAGCCACCTTCATTCTCGAGATCCCATAGTGTGACAGTGTATCCATCGGGCACGCGGAAGGAGTTGATTTTATCATCCAGGCTTCCGCTCATGTCGTTGAGGTTATACGTTCCCGGTCCCAGTTCCACCATGAATTTTTTGTAGTTGTTCTTGTTGTAAAACCTGGCTCCTTCGCCGTCTCCGCCGAGTTCCAGCGCATCGAAAACTGTGTTGACGCTGTTGCTGCCGATGTAGAATCCTTCGTACGAATCGATTCGACCGAGACCACCGGACGGAAATTTCATCGTGCCGCTGTCGTTACTAAATCCGACAGTGGAAGCGACCAGTGCATCCCAGATTTCGTCCAGACTCGATTCGACCTGAGAGAGACTCATTCGATTGATGGTCGCGGAGTGAATGAGACTGTCGTAGGCCATGGAACCTGAGTAGTCGAGGATCGCAACAATGTCACGCGACTCGATGAACGCTGTGGCTTCTGCTGTCAGCGTGTGTGACCGGGCATCCTGACCCGGGGCAAACGAAAGCGGCAGCTTTGCATCGGGAGCCGTTTTGTCTGAGTTGGTCTTGCGGATCGTTACTTTGACCATGTTATAGGGGGGGGATCCCCATATTTCGACAAACGACTCGCCGTCTTCTGCGAGCAGTCGTGAGCCCAGAATCACGTCTGTGGCCGGATCGATGTAAAATCCGTTGAGGTCGCAGACGTGTGCGGCCATCGCACGAGCATCAGCAGCAGCGATCGCCTGGATTGTCTGAACGTCGGTTTCACCTGCCTGACCGGCCGCGCGAATCGCGACTACGATTTCCTGCGATGCAGCAAGAGCCGCTGAGTCGGCGGCTGCCTGCATACGAGTTTTCGTGACAGTAATCATTCCCAGGTCGACGGACATCCCGACGAACGTCATCGCTGCGACCAGACACAGGGCAGCCAGGGCGATAAAGATGCCGCGCCTTTGCTGTCTGTATCCCGAAGGCCTGTTGATTGGATTGGTTCGATTCATTCGGATTTCCCCTCGATTCAATCTCGCCTGATGTCTGTCAACCAGTAACTGTTTTCGTTGTCATTCAGACGCTGGTCGTCGCGTCTGATACCGCCGGCAGTGGTGTTCCTAGGGAAGTGTTCGAGTCTGATGATAAGGTCGGTTAGTTAGTCAGACTGCCACCGGCGATTCCCGCTCGTGAGACGACACCGGCACGCAGATTTGTTCCCCCCAGATACCGAACCGGGAACAGGCTGATGCTTGCATAGGGCAGTTCCACTTCAATCAGCATCAGTTCCAGTTCGTTGTTCGGGTTTGAAATATCAAAGGCTGAGCCCTCGCTGTCTCCTTCGGCGTATTCAATGTTCACGATCAGATCCTCTCCCGGGAGTCCTGATGCTGTTACCAGGTTTCGAATATCCTGTTCCACTTTATCGTTTGGTGTATCACCGTCTTCGACCACATACCGCCAGTCCATGGAAGCCAGACGCCCGGCCTCACGCACAGCTGACTGCATGATCGTGGTTGCCCGGAGTGCTGTTCCCAGCTCAATGAGTCCCAGCACCAGAACCAGCATCATCGGCAGAATAATCGCACACTCAACGGTGGCGATTCCGGTCCGGTCATTCCTTCCTTCTCGAATTCGAAGTTGTTTCATTTCCGTCACTCCTTCCTCATCACGGCCTGGCCGTGGAGATTCAGGGTGTCGATCCATCTTGGTCCCAGGATCCCGATTTCGTAATACGGAACCTCGATGCGTACGAGAAACAGGGAGCGTGACTCGACATCGTCAACCTCGATGTCCGGCAGGTCGTTGTAGTTAATGGCAGACGCATCCACACCGGCAGTATCAAAGATGCCTGCATCCCGGACGGAGATATTCACGCCTTCCAGATCTGCATCGATTGCCGAATCCAGGATGGAATGAGCCAGATTTCTGACCTGCTCTGTCGTTACGTTTTCACCAACACCCAGTCTGGCTGCACGCCGGGCTGCCGAATTCAGCGTGTGGATCGTCATGAAACAATGACCGAATTCGATAAAGCCAAAGAGAAATATAAAGAACACAGGCAGCACTACGGCGGTTTCGACCAGTGTCGTGCCCCGACGTTTCCTTACGGACTTTCCTTGAAATATTGGTTGTTCCATCGAGTGCTGCTCTCTGAACGACCTGCAGCGTACTGCGATGGCAGGGCGTCATTAAGTCTGCCGTAACTGCGGTAGGTCGAGTCGTGTCGGGAAAACTTAGATCACCGACCGTCGGTCGCAAGCTGTTTCACGAAAGCAGAAGAATTCGCATTTTTCAGTGTTGCCGGGGATCAACATGGCTGTGTCCCGCGGCCAACCCCTATTCCCGGCGTGTCTCGCAGACCGGCAGAATCTGCACAAGAATTTGAATCACATGTTGCCGCAGAACAACACCGGGTGCCGATAATATCTGCAGGAGGGATCGTGCCGGTCGTAGTGAGTCGAGATGACCAAAAAACGGACCCGCCTGGAATAATTAATGTTTGTACATCAAGTCAGCGGAATCAGGGCATTCAATGATGAGCATTGAGCAGGTGGAATCAGAAGAGGATCGAATCCGACAGCTGGAAGATCAGTTGATGAGAGCTCAGCGACTGAGTTCTGTGGGAGCTCTCGCCAGCAGTATCACTCATGAGTTCAACAATATCCTGACGACAGTGATTAACTATGCAAAAATGGGTGTTCGGCATAAGGATGAAGTGACCCGGGACAAGGCCTTCGACAAAATCCTGGCGGCCGGTCAGCGAGCCAGCAAGATTACCACAGGGATGCTGGCCTACTCACGTAACACCAGCGACCGTTACGATCCGGCAGAACTCAGCCGATTGCTTGACGACGTGATGGTGCTGGTCCAGAAAGATCTTGAAATTCACAGAATCGGTGTTGACCGGGATGTCACCACGGGGGTCTGGGCTAAGGTCAACAGCAGTCAGATACAGCAAATCCTTATGAATTTAATTGTGAATGCCCGACAGGCAATGCACGAAGGAGGACGTATCACGCTGACGGTTCGTGATAATTCCGATGAAGGCTGGGCGGAAATTTCAGTAGGAGACAATGGTTCCGGAATTCCTCATGACAAGTTGCAAAAGATTTTTGATCCGTTCTACACCACACGACAGGCGGATGCACGAGGTCAGGGTGGAACCGGTCTGGGGCTTGCCGTGTGTCGTCGTATTATTGAAGCTCATCATGGTCGTATGCGGGTTGAGAGTGTTCCCGGGAAAGGGACCAAGTTCACGCTGAAACTGCCCCGATCCGAGTCACCAGCCGGTTTGATTGATACCTCGGCTGCCTGAGTCGCCTGGATACGATCGAATTGAAACCCCGTTAACATCTGTCACTGTTAAACATTGCACGATTTCAAAAGTCATTGAACTGCTGACGATGTGTGCAAGCTGTTTTCTGCGGACGGTCGAATCCAACGTGTTTATTTGCGTCTCTGCGGCAGACTGCGATCGGGATTCGGTTGCAGGATTTGATTCGCGTAATTGCGTAATGGCGGGGGGGCAATCTCAGACAGATCTTCACGATCGTCTTCACTGAGCAGTTCGTCGTCGCGAAGTTGTTGCAGAAAGACGCGTTCGTCAGACTGTTTTCCAGCCTGACGTGCCGCCATGGCCTCTGCCATCACAGCCAGTGCGCGCAGACGACGGTATTCTGCCGGCTTCAAATCAGTCCAAGTGACCAGTTCTTCCAGGATCAGGTTCGCCTGAGTACTCTCTGGTGGAATCCGACTGAGATACAACATGGCGAGATGTAGCTGAGCGTATCGCCACTCATCTGAGTCAGGATAGTGTTCGCGGATCGCCAGCCAGCCCGACTCGTCGCGAGGATTGAGCATCGCCTCTGCGAACTGTTGTGCAGCCGACGCTTTGGGCGTTATGGAGACTGGATGGATATCGGGAACCAGTGGACGAGGGGCCAACCGTTGACCGGCCAGTGTGCCGGCCAGAATTGTGGCAGCGATTACTCCGACAGTCAGACGCCAGGCAGGCAGTGCACCCGGAAACCAGCGTCGAATTCCGATCGACTGACGGAGACTTGAGTTGATCGGCAGCTGGTGCAGAGGGGCGATTGTCCTGAGGACCTCGGCCGAGGACTGGAATCGTTCGGATGGTTCCTTTGACATCATTCGGTGGATCGTATTACAGACTTCCGGTGGCAGGTCGGCTCGATGACCCGCGAGAGGTGGCGGTGGATCCTGCAGGTGCTGGACCGCAACCGTCACCGGATTTCCGGATGAGAACGGAGGCCTCCCTGCATACATGTGGTAACACGTTACACCAAAAGAATACTGATCACTCCGAAAATCGACTTTACTGCCGCGAACCTGTTCGGGACTCATATACAAAGGCGTTCCCATGGCGATACCGGTTTGCGTCAGATTCTTTTGATCTCCCTGCTGACTGAGCTGTGCCAGCCCGAAATCCGTAACTTTTACGGTCAGATCACGGGTGAGCATGATGTTTTCAGGTTTGATATCTCGATGGACAATCCCGGCCTGATCGGCAGCATGAAGAGCATTAGCAATCTGCTGCATCCACTGCAGACCCTGATACAGGTTTGGCGGACCGACGCGGCGGATCTGTTGAGCCAGATTGTTGCCCTGAATGTATTCCTGAACGATAAAGTGAATCCCGTTCTCTTCACCGGTCTGGTACACCTGTACGATGTTTGCATGACTGAGACCTCCGGCTGCTCTGGCCTCCCGCTGAAAACGATCCACGATCGAACTGTCGAATCCGGCGATGCGACCGGGCTGCAGGACTTTGATGGCGACCACCCGCTGCAGTGATGGCTGTTCGGCCAGATAGACATCGGCCATGCCCCCGGAACCAAGTCGACGCAGCAGTCGGAATTCACCAATGGTGCGATCAACAAGATCATCGGATCTCGACTGATCTTCAGGTTTACTTTCTTGTGACGGGTTGGACATTCTTGACGCAGTACTTTACGAAAAACTGACAGTGCGTTAACTGATCGCTGGGATGCAGAAAGGGGTGCTTTCAGTGCGTAGCGTCGCCTCCGGTCTGCGGCCAGTCAACTGGAAACGTATTCTGTGGGGCCGGGCTCCGTCCGTATTATAGGCAATGATGGTGTGTTGAGAGGTGTTGAAATAGTTCTGCGTTATCGGTTTTGCATATCGGCTCCTGATTGCATGTTGGCATCAACTTTGCTGAAATCCCGCCCCCGAATCTGTATTCGATTCACTTCGGTGAGACAGGAATCATGGAAGCTGAACTTAGGGCCCGTTGCAATGAACTGATAGAACGTATCCTTCATCTCCGAGATTGTCTTTGACCTGGAAAATCAGGAAAAGAGACTGACGGAAGTGAATGACCGTATGACGGCTGCAGACTTTTGGGACCATCAGGAATCAGCTCAGCAGACTGTCGCAGAGATGCAGCGTTTAAAAGCGTCCGTAGAACCAGTTCGGCAAATGGTTGCTGATGGTGAGGACCTTAAAGTATTAATGGAGTTTGCGGAAGAGGATCCCGACAGCGCTGAAGAACTGCAGTCTGCTGCCGATGATCTGGAAAAGCAGGTCGATGGCGTTGAACTGCAGGCGACAATGAACGAACCGGAAGATGCCTGTGCAGCGTACGTGCAGATTCAGGCCGGAGAAGGTGGTACGGACTCGGCGGACTGGGCGCTTATGTTGATGCGTATGTACGTTCGCTGGGCGGAACGACGACGCTGTAAGGTTGAGGAGGTTGACATTTCGGAAGGTGAAGAAGCCGGTATCCGCAATGCAACACTGTTGATTCGTGGTGACCACATTTTCGGGTACCTCAAGGGAGAAACCGGGAACCATCGGTTAATTCGAATCAGTCCTTTTGATTCTGCCGGTCGTCGTCATACCGCGTTCGCCGCTGTTGATGTCAGCCCTGACCTTGGTGACACCTGCGAGATTGAAATAGACTGGGATCGTGATGTGCGTGAAGACACTTACCGTGCCGGAGGCGCCGGAGGTCAGCACGTGAACAAAACGGATTCTGCGGTCCGTTTGACTCATTCGTCGGGTGTTGTCGTACAGTGTCAGAATGAACGAAGCCAGCACAAGAACCGTGCAACGGCCCGAAAAATGCTGCAGGCAAGGCTGTACCAGATTGAAATTGACAAGCGAGATGCTGAGCTAGCGGCTCGGCGCGGCGATAAGTCCAAGATTGGTTTTGGGGGTGCGACTGTCCGTAACTATGTTCTGCATCCCGAACAGTATGTAAAGGATGCACGCACAGGGACCAGAGTTGGTAACCCGCAGCCTGTGCTGGATGGTGAAATTGATACCTTCCTGGAATCTTTCCTTCGATGGCGGCTTTCAGCCTCGGACTCATAAATTCGCGGGAATGATCTGATCTTGATTGTTAAGTTCACGGTCCGTGTGCTTCCGGTCAGCCGGCAATGTAGATGTGTAGACGACAATCCGCGGTCGGACGCCCAGGTTTTCTGCAGACGAAGCGGGCAGCCGGAGTCTTACTCAGGATGCAAACAGGGATATTGATATGTTATGTCGGATCGCAGTTTTTTCGCTGATCGTCACTCTCTTTCAGTCAGGTTGTCAACACGACAGTACCGAAGTTCCACGCGCGGTCGGAGACAAATCACCGGTCGGGGAACGATCAGATTCGCAGACTGCAGAGGCTGCGGAAGCAGAGCCGTTTCATTTTCTGACACCGAATCTTACTCCCGAACAGATCCGCGACGGCTGGATCAGCTTGTTTGATGGAGCTACTCTGTTCGGCTGGGATGTCCCCGCGCTGACAAACTGGCATGTTGAAGACGGTTGCATTGTTGCGGACAGCGGTGAAGAGAGCCTGCTGACAACTCCGTTCAAATTTGACAACTTCGAACTTCGATGCGAGTTTTATCTGGAACCCGATGGCAACAGTGGCGTGTTTCTGCGAACAGCAGCGGATCCCCGCGACCCGGCAACTGATACTTATGAGTTGAACATTTGCGATTCCCATGAAGCGTTCCCCACCGGGAGTCTGGTCGCGCGCCACAAAGCCGTTGACGTTCCGGCGGTTGAAGGTGCCTGGCATCTGTTCCGCGTCATCTGTGACGGACCGCACATTCAGGTCTGGCTGGACCAGAAGTCCATTGTGGATTTTACCGATGAATCCGGAAGCCAGCGATCAACCGGGGTCCTTGGCCTGCAGATGCGGGAAGGTCGTATCGCCTTTCGCGATGTGTTCATCAGGCCAATTGGAATCACGGAGCTGTTCGATGGGGAATCATTGAAAGGCTGGTCAGTCGTCGATGGCAGTCAGAGTGAGTTTGGTGTGGTCAATGGAGCGATCCACGTTAGCAATGGGCCAGGGTTCCTGCAGACAAATTCCGTGCACAGAGACTTCTGTCTTCATGTGGAAGCTCGCACGAATGGCAAGGAATTGAACAGTGGAATATTTTTCCGGGCGATGCCGGGCACTAAAGATTCACCGTCCCACGGTTATGAATTTCAGATACACCATGGTTTCAAAAATGACGACCGTACAAAACCTGCCGATTCCGGGACAGGTGCCGTGTTTCGTCGTGTTGCGGCCCGCTACGTCGTCGCCGATGACCATGAGTGGTTTTACGGCACGTTGATTGCGCAGGGTGATCGCATTGCAACCTGGGTCAACGGATATCAGGTGGTTAACTGGAAGGATACCCGTGAAGCTGACGAAAATCCGCGTCGAGGCAGACGTCTGGAACCTGGGCACATCAGTTTACAGGGGCACGATCCGACGACGGATCTTGAATTTAGATCTGTCTCCATCCACGACTTTACCGGTGGATAAAAGCACGGAGTCTTAATGACGTCTTTCGAATGTAGATATGTCATGATCTGCAGTGCACCCAGATTGGATGGCGACGGGTGTCGTGAGACGAAAATACCTGGCGGTCGGTCTTCCCGCGGGTGACTGATATCCGTTTTGGTGAGTTGTTAGACTTAACGAACCAATAACAGCGTTGCGTCCTCAAACTGCCGGTGAAAAACTGGTTGATCGCGCAGAACATCCAGGGCATGTGTTAAGTGAACGTTTTTCCGTCTTTTTTAATGTGAACCAGGGCCTGAGAAATTGGTTAAACTCGTCATCACACCGCCAGTAGACGACCTCAAACGGCAGTGGGCCGCACGTCTGCAGGAGGCATTGTCGGACGATCGCATTGTTCTGACAGAAAATGATTCCGAAGCACAGAAAGTTATCGGCGAAGCGGATGCGGTGTTTGGCTGGGTGCCTCCCCGATTACTGCCACTGGCTCAAAAAATGCGATGGCTTCACAGCCCGCAGATTGCGCCCCCGGAAGAGTTTTACTACCAGGCGTTGATAGAGCATCCGGTTGTGGTGACCAACCCGCGCGGAACATTCAACGACCACATTGCCCAGCATATCCTGATGTATGTCCTGAGTCTGGCGCGTGGGTTACCGGATTACCTGGAAGCTCAGCGACAGCGGCGCTGGGCCCCTGACGCTCGCAGGAGCCGTTACATTGATCTGGCTGAATCGACCGCACTCATCGTCGGTGTCGGCGGAATCGGTCAGGAAACAGCCAGGATATTTACTGCAGCCGGAATACGTGTGATCGGTGTTGACGCCAGATGGGAATACGAAGTTCCATATCTGGAAAAACACTATCCTCAAGAACTTGATTTGCTTCTGCCCCAGGCGGATTTTGTCGTGGTGACCGTGCCGCACACACCTGAGACGGAGGGTATGTGGAATTTGGGTAGATTCCAGCTCATGAAGCAATCTGCGTTTTTTATCAACATCGGACGGGGACTTACCACCAAACTCGACGATCTGGTGTCCGCGATCGAAGGTGAACAGATTGCCGGGTGTGCGCTGGATGTGTTTGAACAGGAACCCTTGTCGAGAGATCACAGGCTCTGGAACCTTCCAAATGTGATCCTGACACCGCATGTCGCGGCCAGAGATGCTGATAATATTCCTGAACGCCAGTTTGAAATTCTACTGGACAATGCCCGGAGATTTGCGACCGGCAGACCGCTTCGGAATATTGTTGACAAGTCCGCATGGTATTAGGCCAGCGGCAGTGAATCACATGCCGGTGATTTGATCCTGACCAATCCCGTCCGGAAATCTGACACCGGAAGGGGTGTGTGTGTGATCTGCTTATCCGGGAGATGTTTGATGGGCCACTCGTGTTTGTCCATGAATGTGCTTAGCGAGAATTGAATTAATGTCAGGTGGTGTTGGTGGCAAAAGCAGCGTTGCACGATTTGTCCGGATGTTTTGATCACTGGAAACCTAAGTACAACTGCTCATGTTTATTGTAGATTCCCACTGTCACGTGTCGACATGCTGGTACGAACCGGTGGAGAGTCTGGTAGATCAGATGGATCGGACTGGTGTGGACAGAGCTGTACTGATCCAGATGCAGGGGCAATTCGACAATGGTTACCAGTTCGAATGTGAGACACGATATCCGGGTCGTTTTGCGTCAGTCGTACTTGTCGATACCAGCGATACCGCCGCCGGCGGGCAGTTGCAGGATTTGGCTTCTCAGGGGGCCAAAGGTGTGCGGCTTCATCCGAACGATCCACTGTGGATATGGAGCAAGGCTGCAGAATTGGGAATGATTGTTTCCTGTGCCGGAACACCTCAAACCTTCGCGTCTTCCGCGTTTGCCGAAGTCCTCCAGTCGTTTCCCGGCCTTCCTGTGATCATAGAGCACCTCGGCGGGATGACGGCACACCCTGAATCATCGGTGGAAGTCTTACAGGACGCGGTGTTTGGCCTCGGTCGATTTTCCAATGCCTTCATGAAAATTCATGGTTTGGGTGAGTTCTGTCGCCGTAAAATTCCTGTGGAGGAGTCATTTCCATTCGAGCGTGCAGGTTTGTCACTCCTGCAGCGGGCCTGTGACGCGTTTTCCGGAAGAGTCATGTGGGGCAGTGATTTTCCTCCGGTTAGCTTTCGCGAGGGCTACGCAAATGCTCTGGGTCTTCCGATGATCGAACTGGCGTCACGGCCACAGACGGAGCGTGACGGCATATTTGGCGGCGTGGCCGCAAAACTCTTTGGCCTGTCGCATCACCAGTGACGAAAGTTTTGTTAAACCTCTCCATTCGTCAGCAGTCCGTCTTCACTCATGCTGGAAACTGATCCTCGCGCAGGTCGCAGATGATTTTCTGATCACAATCATTCATCATGCTGCCTGACAGGAGATACTCACTACTTTGGATCACCTTCGACAGCACTTGAACTGCGGACTGGAAGTGTTTCCGTCCCTAGTGCTTGTCCTGCCCGGTTCAGACCTGGGGTTATTGTCGGTGTCCTTCCTGATTCGTATTTATCCGGTCTGAGGATTGATGTTTGTTTGTATCTCTGTTTCCGTCACCCGGATCTGAACCGGATGACACACGACAGTCCTTAATTAACCCTGATCAGTGAGACCCGGTATGACGGCAGCCGCCAGCGAAACAACACTCAGACTCGCCAGGGAAATTGAACCGTGGATGATCCGGATCCGTCGCCGACTGCATCAATGTCCTGAGTTGCTGTATGAACTGCATGAAACATCGCAGATCGTTCGTGAAGAGTTGGATCGTCTGGAGATTGCCTTTGAATCGGGGATAGCCGAAACCGGAATTGTAGCAACCATCGGACATGATGAATCACGCTGTGTCATGCTGCGCGCTGATATGGATGCTCTTCCCATTCAGGAATTAGCGGACGTTGATTTCAAGAGCAACAATGTCGGTCGGATGCACGCCTGTGGACACGACTGCCATACCGCCATGTTGCTTGGTGCCGCCAGGATTCTTAAACAGCGGGAATCAAGCCTTAAAGGAACGGTGAAACTATGCTTTCAGCCGGCCGAAGAAGGCGGGGCCGGCGCTCAAAGAATGTGCGAGGAAGGCGTGATGCGCAGTCCAGCCGTTCAAAAAGCATTCGCCATTCACGTATGGCCACTGATTCCGTCCGGTCAGCTGACAGGTCGTCCTGGCGTTTTTCTTGCTGCAACCAGTGCATTTGAAATCAAAATTACAGGACAGGGGGGGCATGCCGCACTCCCACACCTGGCAAATGACCCCGTTATGGCAGCAGCGAGGATTGTAACCGGGGTTCAAACATTGATTTCCCGTGAGCAGGATCCGCTGGAAGCCGGCCTGGTCAGCATCACGGCCATCAACGGCGGAACCGCGTACAATGTTATTCCGACAGACGTGACGATCAAAGGGACTATCCGTTCCTTGTCCGTGGCTAACAAAGATCGGTTGAAACTCCGCATCGGTGAAATAGCACGCACACTGGCTGCGGCGGATCACTGCACTGCAGAGTTTGTTGCAGTGGGCACAGATTACCCTGTTACCGCAAACGATCCGAAATTGTGGGAGGACGTCGTCGGAATGGGTGAGCGGATTGTCGGTAAAGGCAATGTTCCGATTAGCAGCGCGGTGATGGGCGGCGAAGACTTTTCATATTACGGGGCTTTTGTTCCCACATGTTTCCTGGGGCTTGGCTGCCGCAGCGAATCTGCAGGATCTGTCCACGGACTGCACCATCCACAATTCAAAATGGACGAATCTGTTTTGCATATAGGAGCCGCTCTTCACGTTTCGTTCGTAAACGAACAGCTTTGACGGTCGTGAATCAGCGGTTTCCGCCCGGGAGTGGAGACCGTTATCCTGTTCAGCCGGAACGACCGCACATTTTGTTGAGCCTGGATGACCCCGGAACAGCAGGCCGTGAGGTTTTGAACCGGCCGGAATCCGGATCGGAAGTGTGACATGCCTGACGTTTCGCGTTCGGTCTTTTGTTGTTTTGGGGCCGGGAACCTGCGATGCTGGTCTGCTGTTACCCCGGACCATGTTTATACGGGCACGAAAATGAATGGTAACAGGTCAGGCCAATGCAGATCACGTGCTCAGCACGTTGTTGCGAGATGCCTCAGGTTCGGTGACTTTCTGATTGCGGGTGCACGGTACAGCAGGGGGTGCGTTCTGCTGTACGTAATTGTGGTGTACTCAGGGTGCACGGTGTGTCGCTGTACGTCAGCGTCCGACTCGGTTGAGTTCAATCGTGACATAAGACCGATTCTGTCGCAGGCCTGTATCCGGTGTCACGGGCCGGATACGAATCGGAACCAGGCGGGTCTGCGACTTGATCGACCAGCAGATGTATTCGTGGAACGAGACGGAAAACGAATGCTTGTTGCAGGCAAGACCTCGGAAAGCGAACTGTACCGGCGGATCGCTTCTTCCGATCCGGATCAACACATGCCACCAGTTGATTCAGGTCTCTCGCTGACCGCCGGACAGATCGATCTGATCCGTCAATGGATTGAACAGGGGGCGCACTGGCAGGAACACTGGTCGTTCATTCCACCGGAGCGTCCGTTGATGCCACCGCTGAGTGACAACGAGTGGCCGAAGAATGCCGTTGATCATTTTATACTGGCGCGACTACAGGCTGCGGGGCTGAAACCTTCTTCACAGGCTGACAGACGCACATTGATTCGAAGGGTGTCTTTTGACATCACGGGACTTCCTCCAACACCGCAGGAGGTGGATGCGTTTCTCGCCGACAGCAGCAGTGCAGCCTGGGAGAACGTCGTGGATCGGTTGCTGAGGTCATCAGCCTACGGGGAACGGATGGCTCTCAACTGGCTGGACGCCGCGAGATATGCAGACACACATGGCTACCATGAGGACTATCATCGTGACATGTGGCCGTGGCGGGACTGGGTGATTGACGCATTCAATTCCAACATGTCGTTCGATCAGTTTACCATCGAACAGCTGGCGGGGGATCTGTTGCCCGACAGCACACACGACCAGATCGTGGCAACTGGTTTTAACCGAAATCACGGAGTGACGGCTTCGGGGATTTCAGAAGAATACCGTGTCGAATATGTACTGGACCGGGTCCGTACGACCTCCACGGTCTGGCTCGGTTTGACCATGCACTGTGCTCAGTGTCATGACCACAAATATGATCCGATTTCACAGTCAGAGTTTTACAAATTTTTCGCGTATTTTAATTCCGTCACCGACAAAGGCGTTGAAAATCGGATGGGAAACGTCGATCCGCTTGTGAATGTCGATTCACCCGGGTTTGTCGCAAAACTGGCGATGCTGGACAGGAACATTGAAAAACAGGAACAGGCGAGACAGCAAAGAGATCGGGAGGTCGCTGTAGATGTTTCGGACTCGTGGGAGCATCAGCTTTGTCTGCAGGGGGGAGTCCGCACGATCAAACAGCCGGAGGGCCTGTTGCTGCATTATCCACTTGATGCAGCAACGGACAATCAGGTGATAAATGTCGCCGGAGAAAGTGGAAACGGGACGCTCATGGGAATTCCCGTCTGGAAACCCGGCCGGTTGGCGAATGCTCTGGACTGTGACGGCAGGGCCTGGGTCGATCTGGGAGACGCAGCAGGTTTCGAGCGAACAGATTCTTTTTCGTACGGCGCCTGGGTTTTTCCTGAAGGTGACGGTGCCGTGCTTGCCCGTATGGATACAGCCCAGGCCAATCGAGGTTGGGACGTCGTCATTACCGACAAGCATGTTGAAGCCCGTATGACGCATTTCCGTCCGGATGACGCGATTCACGTGAAAACCAAAAGTCAGCTCCAATCCGCTCAGTGGTCGCACGTGTTTGTCACCTATGACGGTTCCGTCAGCGCTCGGGGGCTTCGAATCTACGTGGACGGTCGGCAGGAGCCGGTCACGATTCTGCGAGATTCGTTGACGGGCACAATCAGGACCGGTACGCCTCTTAATATTGGACTCCGGAGTACCTCCGATGTTTTTGCAGGCGCGATTGATGATGTCAGAATTTACCGTCGATCTCTGACTGCGGCCGAAGTTGCAACACTGGCTGACACGAATCCTGCCGTGCCTGTTCTGGCCACGTCGGTGGAGGACCGAACCAAGGAACAAAGACAGGTGCTGCGGCAGTATTATCTCACGAATCACGACGCGCAATATCGGCGAATCAGCAGCGACCTCGAGAGCCTGCGCCGTCTTAAAAATGAGATCCAGGAAGAGGCCCAAACATTGACAGTGATGGTCATGCAGGACATGAAAACACCACGTGATACGTTTGTTCTGGAACGTGGTGTCTACGATCAGCATGGTCCGCAGGTTCAGCCAGGCACGCCGGGATTTTTGCCGTCGCTGCCGGACTCTGCAGAACCCAGCCGGCTGACTCTGGCTCGCTGGCTGGTCACACCGGACCATCCGCTGACCAGTCGAGTGACCGTGAACCGTTTGTGGCAAATGATATTCGGCACCGGGATCGTCAAAACGTCGGAAGATTTTGGAACACAGGGACAGCTACCGAGTCATCCCAAACTGCTGGACTGGCTGGCTACGGAGTTTGTTCGCGCGGGCTGGGACGTTCGACAGATCGTAAAACTGATTTTGATGTCGGCAACCTATCAGCAATCTTCAAAAATTTCACCGGAATCATTCGGACGGGATCCAGGAAACCGTCTGTTGAGTCGCGGTCCTCGTTTTCGGCTGGCTGCTGAACTCATTCGCGACAATGCACTGGCAGTGAGCGGATTGCTGGTGCAGCGGGTTGGTGGTCCGAGTGTCAAACCCTACCAGCCTCCGGGACTCTGGATGGAGACTTCCAATCGGGGTTACGATCAGGATCATGGACCAAACCTGTACCGTCGCAGCCTCTACAGTTACTGGAAGAGGTCTGTCCCGCTGCCGAACATGTTTGCCATTGATGCTCCAACCCGTGAAATCTGTACTGTTCGCCGTCAACGAACAAACACACCGCTGATGGCACTGGTCATGATGAACGATCCGACGTTTGTTGAGGCGGCAAGAGTGATGGCAGAAAACGCAATGATCAGTGCTGTTGATCCGGGGGACCGGATCTCATTCATGTTTAACAGAGCGACTGCACGTCAACCGAACCCGCTGGAAATTGAGGTGTTACTTAACGTGTACCGGCGTCAGCATGGCGTTTATGACCGGAACTCCGACGCTGCTGTAAATCTTCTGACTGTCGGAGAATCAAAACGAAACCAAAATCTTGATGCCGGTGAACATGCGGCGATGACCACGATTGGCAGTATCATCCTGAATATGGACGAGACGATCACCAAGGAATGACGTGATGAAGGCCCTCGATGAATTCAAATTGACAATGAACCGTCGACACCTTTTCAATCGAACGACGGGGAATCTGGGAATGGCCGCCCTGGCCGGTTTGATGGAAGATGAAGTCCGGGCTGAACGAATTCCGGGACGCAGTCCGAATGGAGGCCTTTCTGGGTTGCCACATAGTTCACCCAGGGCGAAACGCGTCATTTTCCTGTTTCAGTCAGGTGCGCCGTCACAGATCGATCTGTTCGATTACAAACCAAAATTGACAGAGTTGCACGGGGCGGAGTTGCCCGATTCTGTGAGGCAGGGCCAGCGAGTCACGGAAATGACTCAGAAACAGAAAAGTTTTCCATGCGCGTCATCGATCTTTCGATTCCGACAGCACGGTGAATGCGGTGCGTGGCTCAGTGAGGTCCTGCCTCATACCGGCTCGATCGCAGATGATGTTGCGATCATTCGGTCGATCAACACGGAGGCCATCAATCATGATCCGGCAATTACGTTCATCAATACCGGCACACAGCAGCTTGGCAAACCCAGTATGGGCTCGTGGCTTAGCTATGGTCTGGGCAGCGAGAGTCGCGAGCTGCCTGCTTATATTGTTTTAATTTCGCAGGGGACGGGGCTGGCCGGCGGTCAGCCCTTGTTTTCACGTTTGTGGAGTAGTGGTTTTCTACCGTCCAGTCATCAAGGGGTGCGATTCCGCAGTGGTAACGACCCTGTTTTGTATCTTTCCGATCCTCCGGGTCTTGACCGGAAAAGTCGTCGGGCGATGCTGGATGGCTTGGCGCGACTGAATGAACTCAAAGCGGATTCGTTCGGTGATCCGGAGACCCGTACCCGGATTGCACAATATGAAATGGCGTTTCGGATGCAGTCATCAGTGCCGGAATTGATGAATCTGACGGACGAACCGGAGAGTGTGTTTGATTTGTACGGTCCGAGTTCACGCACTCCAGGAACCTATGCTGCAAATTGTCTGCTCGCACGAAGACTGGCCGAACGGGGTGTTCGATTTGTCCAGCTGTTTCATCGGGGCTGGGACCAGCACGGCAACCTGCCCAGTCAGATTCGAGGTCAATGTCGTGATGTCGATCAGGCGTCGGCAGCACTGATCAAAGACCTCAAACAGCGAGGATTACTGGACGAAACACTCGTGGTTTGGGGCGGCGAGTTTGGTCGAACTGTTTACGCTCAGGGAAAACTGACTCGTGAAAATTATGGTCGTGATCACCATGGCCGCTGTTTTAGTATCTGGATGGCGGGCGGAGGAATTCAGGGCGGGGTTCAGCACGGTCGGACCGACGACTTCTGTTACAACGTCGTCGAAGATTCCGTCCATATTCGGGATTTGAATGCAACGATTCTTGACTGCCTGGGCATCGATCATGAAAAGCTGACATTCAGGTTCCAGGGCCTCGACCAGCGACTGACCGGTGTGGAACCCGCAAATGTTGTACAGAAAGTCCTTGGCTGAGCTGATGAACCGATACACAAAGATGCAAAACCGCACACTATCGTTGGAGTCTGAACAGATCAGGTCATCATCACCCTGTTAAGATTCGGGGGAATCGTTGCAGTTGATTCACCGGGGTTGCCGGGGCAGTATTGCACAAATGTTTCGAGTGAATAGATTCATGGCAGACAGTCGGGACCGGACGGCATGTATTCGGATCAATGGAAAAGTTGTCTGTCAATGGTCTGAAACAGGGACATGAAGGCTGTTTTGCTGTTGGCGACGTGCTCTGAAACAAATACACCGAACCGCAGGACAGCATCATGACTGATCGCAGGTTTGTAACATTGAGTGATACCGGCGTGTTTTCGTCAGAGGCTGTATGAATCAACTTCCCTTCATCGAACGCGCAATCGGACATGGTCGCAGGACTGCGATTTGTGGGGGGGGCGCCTCGTACACATATCAGGATATCTGCAGGCAGTCGGAATTAATTGCTGCTGCAGTGCTTAACGGTGAGGATGATCTGAAGGAATCTCGCGTCGCATTTCAAATGCGGCCGGGTGCAGAGTACATCGCTGCTCTGTGGGGAATTTGGAGGGCAGGAGGTATTGCGGTCCCTCTAAGCCTGTCTGCCACGCAAGAGGAATTGGTATCCACCCTGAGTGATTCGCAGTCGGAGGTGGTTGTCGCAGAGTACGGCCGCGAGTCTGATGTTGCAGCAATCACTCAACGGCAGAAAATAAGGCTGGTTACTGAAGAAGACATTAGGAATGCCGGGTGCGTCGAATTGCCGCAGGTTGCCCCCGATCGTCGTGCTATGATGCTGTATACCAGCGGTACGACCAGTCGTCCAAAAGGTGTCGTCACCACACACCTCAACATTCAGGCTCAGATTCAGTCGCTGATCGATGCGTGGCACTGGAATTCTGAGGATCGGATTCCTTTGTTTCTGCCTTTGCACCACATTCACGGAATTATCAACATTGTGTGCTGTGCGCTGTGGTCCGGAGCAAAAATCGAACCGTTCCAGCGTTTTGACACAGAGACCATCCTGCGCCGAGTTGCAGAAGATGCATGGTCGGTCTTCATGGCCGTGCCCACGATTTATGTGAAACTCGTTTCTGCACTGGAGTCGATGAGTGATGCCGACCGGACGGTCATTACAGACGGATTCAGACGTATGCGGCTGATGGTTTCCGGATCCGCGGCCCTCCCGGCCAGCGTCCATACACGATGGGCCGACCTGACAGGACAGAAGCTGCTGGAACGCTACGGCATGACGGAAATCGGCATGGCGCTGTCAAATCCGTATCATGGCGAACGTCGTCCCGGAGCAGTCGGTCAGCCGCTGCCAGGAGTTGGTATTCGCCTTCAATCTGAAACAGGTGAACTGATTTCTGATGAGGATGTATCCGGAGAGATTCAGGTTCGCGGGGCAAATGTCTTTCAGGAATACTGGAATCGCCCGGATGTTACCGGGGAGTCGTTCACTGACGGTTGGTTCCGCACGGGAGACATTGCCGTGCTGGAACGCGGTTACTATCGCATCATGGGGCGCAACAGTGTCGACATCATCAAAAGTGGCGGCTACAAGCTGTCGGCTCTCGAAATTGAAGCTTCACTGCTCGATCATTCTTCGATTGCGGAATGCGCTGTGGTGGGAATTCCGGATCAGACATGGGGAGAAGTTGTTGCCGCGGCGGTGGTGCTTCGGCCAGGACGGAACATTGAGATGACCGAATTGCGGAACTGGTGCAAAGTCCGTGTTTCTGCGTACAAGGTTCCACGAATGCTGCTGATCGTGAAGGAACTGCCTCGTAATTCGCTTGGTAAGGTGAAGAAACCCGCTGTTCGGATACTGTTTGAGTCCTGAAATCCGAACGGACCGTGTCAATCGGTACTGACAGAAGACCACGGGGTCGCGTTCGCCGGACTCGTCCTGTCGGCTGTTTTTCCTGGCAAATGATTCTGCCATGTCATTCAGTGCCGGTGAAACAGGTACGGACTGCTCACCGCCTGACGACATGTTCTCTGTCACGAATTACTGCCGGATACCGGTACTCATTTTGTCTTAAGGGACTGCCTCAGCGATTCGGCACACACTCTTAGAGATTCGGAAGGTGGTCCCCATACCCACGCATCGAGTTCCACCAGCAGGTTGATCGCCCTCAGATACACTTCGTCTGTTGCGACGACAAATAATTCAGCCTTAATAAGATCCTGTAACGACTCAAGTTTCCGATTTACTTCGCTGCGGTCGTCGGCGGTTGCAACCGTGTTAACAAGATCGGAGGTCTGAGAGTACAGAACCGAACGAACCAGTTGTGTCGTCCGAGGTGAGTCATCTGTTGCAGTCAGCCACAACTGTCGAATTTTTTCGATCAGCTGACGCACCGCCGTTTGTGTTGCTTCCGGATCTGTGTTGGCTCTGTGTCTGCTAAGTTCAATCTGGTCGAGCAGTCCGCTGAGTCTCGTCTGCTGCTTCTTTGGGAGCTTACGTCTGGCCGTTCGGAAAGTTTCCAGCGCACCGGTTGCAGGACCCACACGTGTTTCCCGCAGCAGTCTGGTTGCTGACAAGCAGACCTCACCGAGAGTTGAGTACTGGAGTGCCTGGACAATCCGACTTTCCTCGGTCGCTGAACTTCGAAGCAAAGATTCAGCCATTGTCTTCCAGCGACGTGCACGGGCTTCCGAGAGTTCTGCTCCTGCCTGAGCCAGTTCCGCGGTTTCCTTTGCTTCTTCGGCGACGACTTTTTGCATTTCAAGTTGATAGTTATAGTAGACACTGATCCCAAGTGCTGCTGTAAAACAGACCACGAGTCCCGCAGAAATCGCGGCACTGCGAGGTTCGCGCCGCATCCAGCGAACAAATGTTCCAACATTACCGACCGGATGAACGAGTACCGGTTCACCCTCAAGAAAACGAGTGAACTCCTCCGCAACTGCCCGAGCGGACTGGTAACGATCCTCAGGTCGTTTCTGCATGCACTTCAGGCAGATCAGTGCGAGATCACGAGGGATGCGTTCGTTGAGCCGACGGGGTGGAACTGGATCACGTTGAATGACAGCCAGAAGTGTGTCGAGTGTGTTGTGTGACTGAAACGGGGGGCGTCCGGTCAGCAGACAATACAGGGTTGCCCCCAGTGAATACACATCGGAGAGTGGTCCGGTTGGTTCACCCAATGCCTGTTCCGGGGGCATGTATTCCGCGGTCCCCATCAATGTATCCACGTCATCAGGTGTTTGTTGGTCGTCAATTCTTCTGGCAATACCAAAATCCGTGATCAACGGCTGGTCATGAGGATCAATCAGGATATTGCCGGGCTTCAGGTCGCGATGGATCACCCTGTGTTCGTGTGCAAACTGAATCGTTTCAGCAACTACCTGAAGAAGGCGGGCCGCTTCATCGGGATCAAGTGGTCCGCGAGCAACACGATCACTCAGGCTTACGCCATCAATAACAGGCATGGAGAAGTAGTGATAACCATGACATTCGCCGACATCATACACCGGTACGATTCCCGGATGATTCAACTTTGCGGCCGCCCTGGCCTCTGTCCGAAACAGGCGAATGATGTCTTCTGAGGCATGGTTCCCCGCCAGAACCGTTTTGATCGCTATCACGCGATCGAGGCTCTTTTGATAGGCACGATAGACAACTCCCATGCCACCTCGCGCAATTTCCTCGATAATCTCGTAGCCATCAAACCGGTTCGGTATCGCCGGTTGAGCTGTATGTGTCCGGCTAACGTCTGGTGAGGAATGGAAGTCTTTGCGCGGGGGAACGGTGACTTCCATTTCCTCCGGCATTGCTGTTATTTTGCTGCCTGTAGCAGATTCCGTGATTCGTTTTCCTTCACCATCGCTACTGACTTCATTCGATGTTGTCACAGCACCTGTCCAGTCGGTGACCGCCAAAAGTTCCCTGCCAGTCATCTTGAAGTGTACAAGCTGCCCGGCCGGCGTTTTCAGTGTCTGTGTTGACGCATGTACGTACCATTTTCACAATAATACACTGCCATGACTACATGGCGACGGAACGATTGCTGTTTCGGAATCAATGGAGCGTCCGCAAAAAAAACGTAAACATCATAGCCGGAGTGGTCACGGTTGCCATGAACTCAGTCGCTGTCAGGCAGAATGGCGTTACACTCTATCAGGAGCGTCGTGGAGATTCGACGACTCCGTACAATCAGCAACGACAGATGAGTTGATCGTTATGGGAAGAAGTTTCGAAAACCGCAAACAGTCGATCATGAAGACGGCTGCTCAGAAATCAAAACTCTATGCCAAGTACGGAACACAGTTGTATGTGGCTGCAAAGAACGGAGTGGCCGACCCCGAGTCGAATCCGGCTCTGCGAAACCTGATTGAGAAAGCCAAACGCGATCAGGTTCCCGGTCATGTTATTGACAAGGCGATTGAGAAGGCAAAAGGTGCCGGCGGAGAAGACTTTGTTTCTGCCCGCTACGAAGGGTTTGGCCCCGGGGGTTGTTCAGTCATTGTTGACTGCCTGACAGACAATAATCATCGAACCATCACGGATGTTCGCAACTGTTTCAATCGAACCGGTTCGAAGCTGGGTCCGACCGGTTCGGTTTCTCATATGTTTGATCACATGGCCGTTCTTTCCTTCAAAGGAGACAACGAGGACCAGGTACTTGAAGCGATGCTGGATGCCGAAATTAATGTCGACGATATCGAAAGCACTAATGGCCGGTTGACATTGTTTGCTCCGGCTGACGAATTTTACAAAACCAAGACTGCACTGCTTGAAGCGTTTCCCGGTACCGAACTGGATGTGCAGGAGGTCACATTCCTTCCTCAGGCAACTACGAACATAAGTGAAACGGACCAGGCTTCGTTCGAGAAATTTATTGATCTGTTAAACGACTGCGATGACGTACAGGACGTTTACCACAATGCCGTCCTGCCGGAATAGAACACAAAGTATTTAGGTCTGCTGGACATTCCTTTGTGACTCTTCGACACAGTGTATGATCGAAACGTGGTTGTGTCGTCTGCGGGATACGCCATAGAATGTCTCAGCAACTCGGTCTATGATCAGGCGTATGAACGATGACACACCGCTGTTTCAGGAGTCTGTTGTTGTGCGAGGCTGCACTGTCTGCCGTCGTTGTCCTGCAGTTCAGCTGTTCTTGCACAGCCGAGGATCCTGTTGTATCAGACACTGAGACCACACAGGGGTTTCGCAAAAACGTCCTGCCGATTCTGAAAGAGAACTGTTTTGAGTGTCACAGTCATGACACGAAGCAGGCGCGCGGCGGACTGGTGCTTGATTCCCGCAGTGGCTGGGTCAAAGGTGGTGAGTCGGGTCCGGCGATCGTCCCTGGTCGCCCGGATGAGAGTCTGCTGATCCAGGCCGTTCGGTACGAACACCTCGAGATGCCGCCCACCGGAAAATTGCCCGACAGACTGATTCATCAGCTTGAACGCTGGGTGGCGGACGGAGCCCCTGATCCTCGTACTGCCACCTTGGTAATGAGTGATAAAGGTATCGATATCGAAGCCGGTCGCCGGCACTGGGCGTTTCGTCCGGTGCGGGAGACAGCGTTGCCGGAAGTTCTCAGTGAATTCTGGCCGTACAGCGATGTTGATCGCTACCTGTTGGCGAAGCTTGAGGAATCTCGTCTGTCTCCGGTCCAGGATGCTGATCGTTACACGTGGCTGCGGCGAGTCAGTTTTGATCTGACGGGTCTGCCTCCAACAATTGAGCAGATCCGTGAATTCGAAGTCGATTCGTCTCTCCCGGCGCGTGAGGCGATTGTTGACAGATTGCTAGATTCCCGTGCGTTTGGCGAACGATGGGCGCGCCACTGGCTGGATCTGGTCGGCTACGCAGACCAGATCGGCACATCCAACAATATCTTTGCAGAACACGCCTGGCGATATCGTGACTACGTGATCGATGCGTTTAATAATGACAAACCATTCGATCAGTTCATCCGTGAACAGATTGCCGGCGACCTTGACTGTCATGAAAACATCGAGGAGCAGGTGGCCAGCCAGGTGGCCACGGGATTTCTGGTACTGGGTGACATGGATGTCGTCGAAGCGGACAAGGAAAAGATGCTGGTTGATATCATCGATGAGCAGCTTAACAAAGTCGGTAAGGCCTTCCTTGGCCTGACCCTGGAATGTGCACGATGTCACGATCACAAATTCGATCCGGTTTCGCAGCGTGACTACTATGCCATGGCTGGTTTCTTTTACGGAACCTCTTCTGTCTATAAAACGGATCGCGGAGTCTGGAGTGACCTGAATGTTTCCGAACTGCCGGAAACAGATGCTCAGCGGTCCAGACGCGAACAGCGGGCCGGAAAACATCAGGAACAACTTGCACAGTGGCAACAGGAACGTGAACAGATCCAGGATCGCAGAGCGGAACTGGATGAACTGGTGAAGAAGACGCAGCTTGCCGAAACCGAACGCCAAAAGCTGGAAGAGCAGCGGGACGTGGCAGGAAAAAAAATCGGAATCCTGAACAAAAAGATCATGCACGGCGAATTTTTCGCACCGGTGGTACCACGAACATACGCGGTTCGGGATGGCGAAGATCCGAAGGACATGAGAATCACGATTCGGGGCAATCCCCGTGCACTGGGAGATCTGGTACCTCGAGGGTTCCTGAGTGTGGTATCAGACAAGCCACCTGCGATAACCCAAGGTCAAAGTGGTCGGCGGCAATTGGCGGTGTGGGTCAGCAGTAGTAAGAATCCTTTGACAGCTCGTGTTGCTGTGAATCGGATCTGGCAGAAACTGTTCGGGGAAGGACTCGTGCGTTCCGTGGACTATTTCGGCCTCCCCGGAGACAGACCGTCTCATCCGGAATTACTTGATCATCTGGCACTCGGATTCATTCGTAATGGATGGTCTCAAAAGAAGTTGATTCGTCACCTGGTGCTGAGTCGAGCTTACGGAATGGACAGCGCACACGACAGCGTTTGCTATTCTGTTGATCCGGATAACCGATTACTGTGGAGGATGAATCGATTCCGACTGGACGCTGAAGCTCTGCGTGATGCCATGATTGCGGCAACAGGCCGACTGATTCCTTCCGGTGGCGGCCCGGCGATGCCGCTGGAATATCCTGATAACGTTGGGGGACTTAGTCCCACAGATGTGAATCCTCCTCACTTCAGGCTCGCCAAATGGCGGCCTGATCAGGAATTTCGGCGTACCATTTATCTTCCAGTCATTCGGTCGGCAGCACAACCTGGTCCGGCAACACTGAGAAATGTGTTTGATTTTGCCCAGCCTTCAGAGTTCACGGGGCGGCGGACTGTTACGGCTGTCCCGACTCAGGCGCTGTTTTTAATGAACAGTCCCGTGGTCAAAAAACACGCAGCGGCACTTGCGGAACGCATCAATGAGCAGGACGATGAGTTCGGCCGACTTCAACTGCTCTGGCTGACACTGCTGAACCGTCCGATCACAGAACCGGAACAGCGGGAGAGCCAGGGGTTTCTTGAGGCAGCCGGAGAAGCGGCATTGGTTGAATTGTGTCACGCACTATTGGCCAGCAACGAATTTTTGATGAGGCTTTGAATTGGCCGGCGCGATAACAGCCTGCACTCAGGCAGGAGGATGGCCCCGTGAGGCGATTGTTTTGAATGAGCGAAGTCACTGTCTTTCCTGTGGGAAATTCAAAATATGATGATGTCACAGTTTTCCCGGCAACGATTTTTGCAAACTGCGGCGTGTGGCTTTGGCGGAATGGCACTCCGCGGGCTGCTGAGTCAGTCGGCGCATGCGGCAAATCCGCTCGCGGTCCGTGCGCCGCACGTTTCTCCGCAGGCCAAGCGAATGATTTTTGTCTTTCTGTCCGGGGGGCCCTCGCAGGGAGACCTTTTTGCTCCAAAGGCAGAAATCACAAAAAGGCACGGTGCTGCGATTGAGTCACCCGTGGGCGACGATGGGCAGGTTCGAGTGGGCGTCGATCAGTTTCTCCCCATGGCCCCCGTATCTCCGGTGCGTCCACGTGGACAGTCGGGAATGATGATGTCGGATTTGTTACCGTCTCTGGCGGGTGTCGCTGATGAATTATGTCTGTTGCGGGCGATGGTTGCGGATAACAAAGCTCACGCTGCGGCAGCTCTGCAGTTCCACACGGGGCACGTTGCCGAAGCACGCCCCTCGATGGGTGCCTGGCTGAGTTACGGGCTCGGAACTGAAAATCAAAGTTTGCCGGGTTTTATCACCATTCATCCTCCGCAAGACGGACGGGTTCACGGTGCAGGATTCCTTCCGGCGATTCATCAGGGAACGCCGCTTCGCGTACCACACAGCGACGGCGACGCCGTGATTGATAATCTTCGCGATCCCGATGCCGGCCCGTCTGTACAGCGTCGCCGTCTCGATTTTCTCCAGCGGGCCAATCGACGTCTGTTGGCCCGCGTTAAAATGGACTCACAGATGGAAGGAATCATTGAGTCGTTCGAACTGGCTTTCCGCATGCAGGCAGAAACACCGGAGCTTGTTGATCTTTCTGATGCATCCAAAGAAACTCAGAACATGTACGGCATTGACGAAAGCGCGAGCGACGTGAATGGCCGGGCCTGTCTGATGGCTCGTCGGCTGAGTGAGGCGGGTGTTCGATATGTCCAGGTAACGATTGGTGGCTGGGATCACCACAGCAATATGCGTAAAAACCTGACAAACTCCTGTGCAGGTGCTGACAAACCGATTGCCGGGTTGATTCAGGATCTGAAACAGCGCGGGCTGCTGGACGATACATTGGTGATGGTGTCCGGTGAATTTGGACGTACGTACTGGAGCCAGGACCTTACCGGCACCAATCCACTGGAGGCTCACGGCAGAGAGCATCAGCAGGAGAGCTTCTGCACACTACTGGCAGGTGCAGGTGTCAAATCAGGTTTTGTGTACGGCGAAACTGATGACTTCGGTTACAAACCGATCCGGGGTCGTGTGCATCTGCATGACCTGCACGCCACACTCCAGTACTTACTGGGAATCGACCACGAACGGCTGACCTACCCGCACGTCGGACGGAATTTCCGGCTAACCGATGTGTACGGCCGAGTGGTGCATGAGATCCTGGCGTAGACAACGTGCTGTGTCCTCGTGTTTAGGTTGACAGGCTTCCTGCACACGTGGCACTTCGAAAATCCGGTGCCCTGCTGCAGTATTTTTCTGTAGGAGACGCACCGGGTCGCTCCGGTGATTTTGGTATCTTCTGTCTGAACCGAAACGCGATTCCCGCGAATTACAGCGATGCCGTTAATTCAGGTTCAGTGGTGTCCACTCGTGGTCGCGTTAACGAAAGCTGTCAAACTTCACTCTGGTAAAAGCGTTTGCGAGGCCGGAGTCATTCCATATCCAACAACGCTATGGCAGCGTCACACGTCCACCACTGGCCACCAGGGTCTGGCCGGTCATAAAACTGGAACGCTCTGACAGCAGGTACAGAACCAGGTCAGCAATTTCATCGGATTTTCCAATGCGTTTCATCGGAGTGGTTTCGATCAGGTCGTCCAGAGCGGCCTGATCGACATCGGCCAGGATTTCGGTATCGATGAGTCCGGGGGCGACGGCGTTGATCCGGACGTTGTCTCCGGCAAGAGCGACTCCGAGACTCTTTGTCAGGGCAACCACGCCTGCTTTGCTGACGGAATAAGCGATTGACATTGGCCGAGGGGCTAAACCGGCAATTGAGGAAATGTTGACAATGCGCCCAAATCCTCGCTCAATCATGGCCTCTTTGACCGCCCAGATGGTCAGGTAACATCCCGTCAGGTTCACGTCGAGCATCCGCTGCCAGACTTTCTGAGGAGTCTGGTCATGTGGAACAAAGTCGAACACGCCTGCGTTGTTTACGAGAAGTTCGACAGGACCGAGTTGTTTTTCGACCTGTCCGATCATCATTTGGACCTGTTCAGGTGAGGAAACATCGGCCCTGCAGGAGATTGCCTGGCCGCCGGCTGATTCAATCTGATCTACGACCCCCCGGGCGGCGGCCTCATTCGAAATGAAGTTCACTGCCACTTTCGCGCCGGCGGCAGCCAGCTGCAAACAGCAGGAACGTCCAATGCCTCGGGAACCGCCGGTGACCAGTGCCGTACGATTCTGTAATTCTAAATCATTCATCAGTGCACTCGAATTCAGCTGTCAGGAACAGGCCAGATACGATTTTTTAATTTTGGCAGCGACGGTACCGATGGCGTAGTAGCCCACCGAAATCTCTCCGGCGTGTGTCAGCAGATCGTAGGCTCGCCAGCGGTCCCAGCCATAGTCGGATTCCATCCAGAGAATCAGCCAGGAGTAGGCCTGGGCGATGGATCGTTCCATTGGACAGCCGGTGGCGATGGTCATGATTTCGTCCGGAGACTCAATTCGCGGTCCGGGGATACTGGTATGTTTGATCAGGTTAACGGTGATCGTGGTGTGTGCCGGCATCTCCAGACCACTGGCGGAAAGCTCGCCATGTCCCATTGCGGCGTGAGCGTCCCCGAGATACAGATAAGCTCCCTCCACGTAAATCGGCAAACAAACAGTATTGCCAGGTGCTGTTTCGATAATATCCATGTTTCCACCATGGGGGCCGGCAGGGCCGGTGGTGGGTACGCCGTTGTCCGGAGCCGTACCAATGCATCCGAGCATCGGGCGATACGGGATTGTGATTTCATCACTCCAGTGAATCAGACCATCTTCGATCGGGCAGACGTGTGTGCCGTGGGGGCAGTCATTGCCCAGCCACTGAGCCAGCTGGTTGGGATCGCTGGTGCGTGTCGCGCATTGTCCGATGGCGGGCTGGATGTCGTCAATGGTCACCGCCAGGGTATCCCCCGGCTCTGCACCATCAACGAAAATCGGCCCGGTCTGAGGGTTTCCATACGGTTTTTTTGTTTTGTCCCGTCGGTCGTCGTTGGTACGGACCTGTCCGGAAAAGGCATCTTCCGATTCAACGAGTACCGTTTCACCGGGCTGGATTCTCAGCCGAGGTTCATTATGGCGACTAAATTCGTAATACAATGGTCCCAGTGGAAGGCGTTGCATTGTGGTCCTCGACTACCGGCCTGTTTCAGTTAGAACACGGCACATCCTGTCGCGGAATGAACCGAAAGGCAAGGGATCACGTGATCAACGGGCAACGTGCTGCTGACTGCGGGAAGTTTCCTGTTTCACCTGCTGGAAATGCACGGTTGCCGGTGTTGTCAGGCACAGCGTAGTGGGTGTGACTCAGAGTTGTGTGGCTCTTCCGGTCCTGCCATCAATCGTTTTGTTGTGGGATATTTATTCACAAAAGACGTTGTGAATTCGGAACGTGCGAATCAACCAGTCCGGTTTGTTCGGCCATCAGGGGGACGGGATGATCGACGTTACCGGCTCATCGCGTAAAACTTACGCAGTTTCAGTCCGTAATGAACTCCTGGGTTTTATCGATCTGTCGCCAATTGTGGTGTTCAAAGATTATTTGTTAACGGAGCCGTCTGCTTTGTGTTAACCGGGGTTTGAACGTTTGAGGCCGTTGTGGGTGATACGCAGCTGATTGACTTCAGTCAGCTGCCAGATTCGCCAGGCCTGCATGAACGCCGGTGATCGGCGCGGTCGTGTACCCGTCTGATTATCCCCGGGTGCTATCCAAATTTTTTCCGGAACAGAGTGGTATCCCTGTGTTTCAGATTGGGGACGTCGACTGGTGCTTCCCAGTCAATCGGGACCTGATCGAGCCGCGTGAGTTTTCCTTCGTTTTCAAGGATTGACCAAAAACCTGCCATGTAGGTTTTGTGCTTGTGTTCGATTTGTTCGAGGGATTGAGAAGGTGCGTTGCCGCGTGCCAGTGATTCAAACTCCCAGAGGGTCGGTGCCCACAGGTGAGTCTTGTCATACGGGTAGCCGGTACCGAGATCGATCTGAAAGCCTTTGCCACCGATTTCTTCCTGAGTATGTATTCGGATTCCTCCCAGCCCGAATGAACCCAGGTGCAGGGTTCCCATAAATGTTCGCCCGTCAGGCGCCTGATGCTCGTATGTGACGACGGCCGGAGAACTATGCCAGTTCTTCGCCTGTTGGGCGACCGAGATAACAGGGTTCCCTGCTTCAGCAATGGTCCGGCAAATGACGTAGACACCGTGAATTCCGTGAGTGGAATAGTCGTCAGAGGCATTGGTTGCGTTGTAGCAGGTAATTGTTTTTCCTTGGCTCCACGTTTTCGCCTGAACGATCGGATGGGTGTGTTCAAACGATGAAGGCACGAGGATGGGGGCTCCGTGTTTACGCGCCATCTCAGTCATTTTTTTACCCCGGGCAACCGTGTTGGCGAACGGTCTGTTGATAAGGTTGGGCAAACCTGCTTCGAGATAGGGTTCGTGGATGATGTGGTTCCACGGGTTGTTGTAGTATCCCCCCGAAATGATCGCGTCGACTTTACCGAGCATGTCGTCGAAGTTTTTTACAGCAGTTGCGCTGTAACCTTTTGCGAATCCCGCCGAAATGTTTGGGTCGATATCCCAGCAGTGAGTGATCCGCATACCGGTGAACGGCTTAAGGAGCGGAGCCCAGATTCCCATGTGGGAATAGACCTGCAGATTCATCACCCCAACACGGAGTTCGTCGCTCCGGTGTTTAAGGACCGAGGCTGACGGCATTCCGACAGCACTGCTGAGTCCGAGTGCTCCCAGTGTTGTGGAGCCGGCAAGAAAACTGCGACGGCTGGAATCTGATGAAGAGCTCACAGAATAATACTTTCTTGTGCCGTTAATTGCGGGAGCCGGCAGCTTTCAAATCCGGTAGGCAAAAAGTTTCGCCTGAAACATTCTCACCCGAATGGCGACGGTCTCACCGAGTTGAGAAATGTCGCTGTTACCCTTCCAGGTCACCACGCGATCCGACTCGTTACCAGCCAGCCGGTCACAGTCCGCAAACGTAAACCCTTCGACTCCTTCCGGATCGGGGATCCTGCCGACATTTCGCACAAGTTCCACAGTGAGCCAGCCGCCGGGCTCACAGCGGTAGTTCAGTCGCAGCTCATTTCCGTGACGATAGATCGTTGGAATTGTGAATCGTCCTTCACCTGTAGCTTCGATTCCGCAAAAACGGTGAGGCTGCCAGAGCATATAACGGATTTGCCTCGGACGCCTGTCTGGAAAAATTTCGTCCTTATCCGGGTCCAGGACATTGTGGCGGGTCGAACTTCCGGTGTAGGGAACTGCCCAACTGCCGTCCGGCAGCTCAAGAAGGCCGCTTCTCCATGCATGCACCGCACATTCCTCACCGCTGCCATGTTCTCCGACGGTATGGATCGCGCGACGTTCCGGACGTGACCAGATAATGCCGTCTCGACTAAATGCAATCTGCATGTCCATGTGGTCGGTTGCCTTGTGGTACAGAGGAACCACCATCGCGTGCAGGTCGGTGCGTCCGGGATACGGAAAATAATTGCCTCCGTAGAATTCTGTATCAAGATCGTCCTGCGCATCCGGAGACAGAATCAGCTTCGGGGCCGGCCAACTGCCAAAGTCTTTGGTGCGGGAAAAGCCAATGGTGCGGCGCTGGGTTTGTTCTTCAATCTGCGCAGTGCCAATGCCTGGTATCAACTCTGCTGTGTTTCCCATGATTTGCAGGTAGGCGATGTATTCGTCATTGTCAGCGTCGTAGCAGGCCGAGATTCCTCCGTTGACCGGACGGTTGCCCAGCATGGTGTCCAGCTGTTTCCAGTTGAGACCATCTGATGAAACCCAGCCGAGCATGCGGCCCCAGATTTCGACACGAGGTCCTTTGTAGTCCGATCCCAGTTGTTGCTGCTTGTTCCAGCGACGCATGACTTCAGGGCCCTGCATCCGCTGCAGCGTCTGGGGATCGTACCAGGCCATATCGCCGCCCATGGCCTTGAAGCGTTCATCGGGCGGAGCATGTGGATCCAGGAATGCTCCGGTGGCTCCCTGGATACCGTTGGCGACGAGATTGTTTTTTGTGGATCCGCGAAACGAGACCTGACCCAGCTCAACACGCTTCCATTGGTAGCCGTCGACACTGGTGCAATATGCCGTGTTGCCTCCTCCTGCTCCCGAACATTCATAGAGCATATGCCACAGCCCGTCGGCTTCCCATATGAACAGCGGGGAGATTGATTCTCCATCCTCCCATTCGGCCACCGCTTCGAGCAGCACCTGTGAACGTTCGGCCGGTTCGACACGAAGCTGAACACCAATCACTCCGTCGTACAAATCGTACAGACCTCGGTCATTGAGGTGGCGGTTGCCGGGAAAAATCTCTGTGATATCCACAAGTGGATGCCAGGATCCGCTGTTGTAACGGATACGTTTGGACCGTTTCTGCGGTTCCGTGAATGGTGACGGGGCTTGTTGCTGCTGTTTTCCCGGCTCGGCGCCTTCGTTTTTCTGTTGTGCCCAGGATTCCACACAACAAACGTTGCCGGAAAAGAAAACGAACATCAGCAGGCGTACCACATTCTGGAAACACACGTGTTTCCGGTCTCTCTTTAACGTCACAGTCACCTTCCGATCGACAATTTGTGTTTGATACGCGTGAGTTGTTTTGTGCATCACTGTGAAATTCGATTAATTACTATTGGAATAATTTACGGGCTTCGTAGTTCAAAACGCAGTCATTTTACGGAAATACGCACCTGTTCCAGCACGGGCGTGCTTCCTCCATCCGGAGTTCGCAGAGTCACACGATACTGCAGCCATCGAGTATCTCCGTCCAGATTCAGGGCGACGTTTGAGTTATCGTACCAACTGTTGCTGCCTGTTGTCCCCTGCCATTGAGCGCTGGCCAGGCCGTCCCTGGCGTTTGCTGTGCGAAGCTGAAACCTCACCCCGGTTCCGTGAGGTGTCCGTGCCTGCCAGCTCAAACGGGATGGCGTTTTGTCTGCAGGGCACTGGAGTGGTGCAGAGACAAAACGCTCTTCGAGTTTTCGGTCGTAAATATTTCCGACATCGCGTCCGACGCCAAAGTGTGGTCCGAAGGTCTGCAGCCAGTGACGATTGGATCCGGAAAACCCGTCAGGGGAGCCCCAGTAGATATTGGCTCCGACTCCATGATCCCCGTGCCGGATGTGGTTGAATGAAACGATGTCCATCCAGCTGTCCCGATTCAGGTCGGCAACTGTGACCGGAGCCGACGATTCTGCGGGCAGCGTGCTGCGGCGCGACTCGCTGAATTGACCGGTTTTGTCTCCCCAATAGATGAAAATCGGAATTGTTCGCGTCCTGTACGCATGGTAATTGGTCATGACCAGATCCAGGTGTCCGTCTCGATTGAGGTCTGCAACCGACTGTTCAAGCGAATCGTATGCTTCGAGCTTCAGCACACGGGCGGGTGAGAACCCGTTCGGGCCTCCCCATGCGATGTGGGCCTGACGCGTCGGACGACCAAAACGTGAATCGTCCCAGCCACCTCCCATGATCAGATCCAGCCACCCGTCACTGTTCAGGTCCGCAATTTCGACACTGGCTCCATTGTTGAACCTGAATTTTGTGTGGAAGTCGCCGCTGTATTGACCGGAATCGTTGCCCCAAAAGATGTCGACAGCGGGCGAGTCCACGTCACCGAAGACGATGTCAAGGAAACCATCTTTGTTAAAATCAGCCACTCTTGTACTCAGGCTTAAACGTGTGCTGAGTGGGAGTATGGTTCGATTTGATGATTCATACCCGTTCACGTCCCCCCACAGAATGACAGCCTCACCTTCGTCCTCTTCGCCGGCGACGAAGATCAGATCCAGGTCTCCGTCACGATTCAGGTCCGCCACGGTGACCCCGCGCCCCTGAAGTTGACAGACTCTTTGCCGTCGATCCGGGGAGAAACCCTGAGACGTCCCCCAGTACACCCATCCACTGGGAAAGACAATGTCCACAAAATCATCGTGGTTGAGGTCCGCAATCGTCGATGCGTCCGAACGACCCGGGAGTTCCGTCATCGCTGCCGGTGAGTAGTGGTTTCGCGGATTGCCCCAATACACGAATGAATCGGAATGTTTGTACGAACCACTGTGTCGATTGACCAGCACAAGGTCCGTATGACCATCGCCGTCGAGATCTTCGGCTGCATTGCTGACGGCGCCAAATCCCTGAAGCTCTTCGCGCCACGCACCATCGAAACCGTCGGGGCCGTTCCAGTAAAGAAACGAATTGACATCATAAGTGGATTCGCTGTGTTCGTTGGCAAATACAACGTCCGTCCAGCCATCACTGTTGAAGTCGGCTACACAGACATCGGTTGCATGCAGCGTAGGCAGATCGGTTCGTGATTCACCGGAATATCCGTGATCGGTTCCCCAATAAATATATGAAAGTTGCTCTTTGTCTGACCCTGCATTCGCGAATATCAGATCGCGATGTCCGTCCTGATTCAGATCGCTGACTTCACATTCTGTCGCGCCCGACGTCTCCAGCTGACTCCAACGTTCCAAATTTGCGCCCGTGCCGCGCCAAAGATCGGCGTGGTCATCACCGTGCAGGACAATCAGATCCGTTTTGGCATCCCCATCCAGATCTGTCAGGTGGAGACCGACTGGTTCACCCCCACTCCAGACCTGGCGGTGCTGTGGAGAAAATCCATCGCTGCGTCCCCAATACATCGAAACGCTTTGATGTTTGGAATTATTGTTGGCGAACAGCAACTCGGGATATCCGTCCCCGTTCACGTCCGCTGCAGCACAGTCGGTTGCACTCACTGTCGGCAGCGAAGTGCGACGATCGTGACTGAACCCCGTCGGGCCGTTCCAGTAGACGTACGATTCCAGATGTTTGTCGAATCCGAATCGTTCACCGCCTTCGATGCCGCGGTTGGCGAATGCCAGGTCGACGAATCCGTCCTGGTTGAAGTCAGCTGCCGCTACGCCACCAGCCATCAGTGTTGGCAATTCGTCGCGACGGTCCGCCGCATACCCCTCCTCGCTGCCCCAGTACACGAGTGCCTGCATGTGTACCGAGTAGTTGTGGATGAAATTACAAAAAACAATTTCGGAGTAGCCGTCATTATTCAAATCGACGATCACCGACCGACCACCTCCGTCGCTGGGCAGTTTTGTTACAGTTTGCCTGCGTGAGTGAAACTGCCGCATCAGTCGCACGAGAGGCTGATGCTCCCTCAGCGGTGGGAAAAGGGATCGTGGACCTGTTTCGCTGCCCCAGTAGACCAATACATCAGCATCTTCGACGACATCATGATCCTGTCCAACCCACAGGTCCAGGTAGCCGTCATTGTTAAAATCCCATCGGTGGATCATTTGCAGCGATCCGTCGCGTGTGATGTAAAGATTGCTCCCGCCATCCTCCATCGTCCCTGACGCGAAGTCAGTGAACTGTGAATGATGGATCCACGAGTCGTCACTTCGCACATGGCAGCACCAGGCCAGAATGAGAAAAGTCAGGGCCGCGATTTTTGCCCGTGTACGGGCTCGCACGCCATATTGGGTGAATGAACGGCGGAAGGACGTCACGCGGTACAGGATTTTTCGAACCACCAGGCAGTGTTGGAATTCTGTAGCAGCAATCCTGTTCACCAGCGTCTTCCAGGAAACGGTTATGGTGTGACGTCCACGGGAACTGATGGCGGGATTTGGTTCAGCGAATCGATGGCACGAGGACCTGGTGTCGGCGTGCAAGAGTTTCCGGACAGGGCTGTCCATAGGGTGTCTTCCGTTTCGTGACTGTTGACTGAATCAGACCACACCTGCACATGCGTATGATCGACTTGAAAATTTCGGTGTAAACAAATGATAGAGGGGATTAACGGTGTTGCGACCCTGGAGGTCATCACTCGGGTAATGGAGAACGGGAAATGTGCCGAATGGGGTTAGACCGCAATTTGTATGACTGCAGTGTCGTTAACTGTCCATCTCATCAATTGACAGCTTCGAAGGATACGTCTTCACCGATCCGGTACCGGGAACTGTGAGAAGTGGCCTTATGGTAGTACGTGTGCACACGGAAAGAACGCGTCAAATGTCGTTATTGATGCTGCCCATCCAGTGTTTCACAGTACGTCGTGTGTCCTGATTCTCTGATGAATTTCGGAACGATTCCTAATCAACGCTCGTTGTTCCCTCACCTGGTGCCAGGGGCGGCACGATACCAAGCCATGGAGAGTGAATATGCCGGTCAAGGGAAGTCGTCTGTACACGGCAGAACAACGGGACGGTTCGTGAGGCTGTGTGGAGGCCGGTGTTGCAACTTTCCATACTCTGTGCAACATCATAAAAATGGATTCAAAAATATTAAGGCCCACAAATTCGCTGTCATCTATTCACTGAACGGAGATATCCTGACAGCAGGCCAGATATTCAGGCCGCCGAGAATAGCCGTGGGTACTGCATCTTTGAACAGGTTGCCCTGTCTCGATGAGACGATTTCTTCGGCCCGGTTCAACCGGAAGTCAATCATTACCCCGGTTCGGGAGCTACAATTGTTTTCATTCCGGCACGGACTGAAAATTCAAGGACATCACCGTGAATAGACTGTTTGACTCAGTTCGGAAAAGCTGATGATCGGTACTGTCCCGGTATTTTTGTCGGCCAGACAGATCACCGAGTACCGTGTCCATGTTAGACCGCCCGATGATATCGGGCGGGGATCATTTTCGAGTTGTCCTGGAAAAATAAATACCAGGCTATTGGCAGAAAATTCTGCCCGACTGCAGGACCCGGGTGTTTCTGCTGGGGCAAACTCTTTCAAAAACTTTACCTGAAACGCCAAGTTGCCGACGTTTGTTAAAATCGGACACTCAACCGGGAGGACACCAGGATGAAAGCTGTGAGACTACATCGATTTGACGAAGGTCTAAAAAGCAGCAATCTTGTTGAAATTGACGACGTTCCTGAACCCGTTGTTCAGAGACGAGATGATGTGATCGTACGCATCGGTGGCGCGGGACTTTGTCGAACCGATCTGCATATCGTTAAAGGTACCTGGAACAGAAAAGTCAATCGTCGCCTTCCCTATATTCTGGGACATGAAAATGCAGGATGGGTTCATGACGTGGGTGATGCAGTGAAACACGTCAAACCGGGGGACCCTGTGATTGTACATCCGCTGATCACTGACGGGACCTGTGCTGAATGTCGTCGCGGAGAAGACATGTATTGTTCGAACGGTCGCTTTTCCGGTATCACGCACGACGGCGGGTTCGCCGAATTCCTGCCTACCAGCCAGAGAGCCGTTGTCAAACTGCCGGCAGAACTTGAGCCGAAAGACGTTGCTCCGTACGCTGACGGCGGTCTCACAGCTTACCGAGCGGCCCGTAAAGCGGCGGAAACAATGAGGCCGGGGATGAGTGTCGTCATTCTTGGGTTTGGTGGCCTGGGGCACATCGCTGCTCAGGTCATTCGAAATCTGTGTGCTGCACAGATCATTATTGTGGATACATCTAAAGAAGCACTCGATCTGGCCCGTGAATGTGGTTTCGAAATCTGTCTGCAGGGGGGTGAATCCGCTGTCGAGAACGTGAGACGGCGGTGTGCTGCAGGGGCTGATGCGGTTATTGATTTTGCCGGTGAAAAAGGGACACCGGAGCAATGTCTGGCGATGCTCGGCAAGGGCGGAACGTACTACGTTGTTGGCTACGGAGGAATGATGCGGGTTCCGACACTCGACCTGATCTTGGACGAACTCAATGTGGTTGGGACTTTAGTCGGTAACTACACCGAACTATGTGAACTGATGATTCTGGCAGCCAGAGAGCAGGTCAAATTATCCACAACCACGTACAGGCTGGACCAGGTCAATGAAGCAATGCATGACCTGATTTCGGGACAACTGACCGGTCGAGCCGTGCTGGTGCCTTAACAACGCCCGCTGAATGACGGATGCCGGTTGTGAAACAGTCTGTCTGAATTCAGGCATGCCGGCAGATAGAGCCAGCTGGGTAACAACTTACCGCGCAACCTGTCAAACCGCCACCACGCTCCGGCTGAGCACAACGATATCACTGACGAGACCGAAGATATGGTGCACCAAAGGTGCCAAACAGTCCTCAGCGGACCCAAACTAAAATATCTGTCTCTTAATATGCTGGCCGGGTTTAGGCTTACCCGAAGTTACCCCGCAGGGACTCGAACCCCAACTGACAGAACCAGAATCTGTTGTGCTACCAATTACACCACGGGGTAGAAAATTTTCACAATTCTGTGTCTGGCACTTACTCTAGCACTCTGCTGAGGAACTGTGAAGTCTTCGAATCTCCGTTCCTGATCGCATTCGTGACCGATTCAGGAAATTCAGCCGTGTGATTCATGCAGTAAGCGGATTTCGCCGAATTGGATTTAATTCAGGTGAATCCTGCCTCTGCCCCGGAGGAGGGGCATTCAGTTCAGACTGACCTCGCTGTTGATTTGCTGAGCTGATCGTGACTCGTCTTACCGTATCACCCGTGTCAAGATAGAATTGATCACGGTCGAATCCACTGAGCGAACTCTCGTTCGGCGGGACTTGTCATTATGGATGGAACCATGCGTACGATTGCAGTCATGAATCAAAAGGGTGGAGTTGGTAAAACCACCACGAGTGTTAATCTTGCGGCTGCGCTGGCGCGAGCCGGACAGCGTGTCTGTGTGCTGGATTTGGATCCTCAGGGACATGCGTCTTTCCATCTGGGCATTGAAGCCGGGGAAGGAACGGGCACGCTGTACGATGTGTTTTCTGATGAAGCCACTATTGACGATGTGCGACAGCTGGTTGCCGAAAAACTATCCGTGGTTCCATCGAACATTGATCTGGCAGCAGTGGAGATGGAGCTGGCCGGGGTCGCGCGGCGGGAGTTTCTGCTGAAGAACAGTCTTCAACCGTGGCGGGATCAGTCACGATTTGACTATGTCATAATGGACTGTCCTCCATCGCTGGGAATTTTGACGATCAATGCTTTGACCGCTGTGGCGGAAGTTTTGATTCCCCTGCAGCCTCATTTTTTCGCATTGCAGGGCCTTTCCAAGTTGTTTGAAACCACTGCACTTGTGAATCGCCGTCTCAATCCTGATCTTCGTGTGACGGGCGTGGCCCTGTGTTTGTATGAATCGGGCACACGTCTGGCGACTGATGTCACTGAGGATCTCAGATATTTCCTGGAAGAAAGTGACGACGACACCCCGTGGGCGAATGCTCAGATTTTTCAGTCCAGAGTGCGTCGAAACATCAAGCTTGCCGAATCACCAAGCTTTGGCCAAAGCATTTTTGACTACGCACCTCGCTGTCCTGGAGCCGCCGATTACACCGCGCTGGCAGATGAAGTTCTTGCTATGTCGGATTGCGATTCCGATGCAGCCGACGACACGAACGAAGGCCTCCGGGTCGCGGCATAGTGAAATGTTCCTGTCGTATGATGTCCGGGCAGACCTGGTTTACGGATCGATGGCCGGATCCGGCACCACCTGTATGCGCATGGCGCAGGTACAGGGCCTGTCAGGCTGACAAACGTAATGGGAGTCAATTTTCTCTCAGGTCGAGCGTTCTTTTGGGCGGACCTCCGGGGCGATTGCAGATTCTGACGCGAGATTTGATTGTGATTGATTCCGCCAATAGTTAAGTCTGCTACCGGTGGTTCCGCTCGTGACTGTCGCCACTTTGTTGACGCATTCGTCAACAGGCTGGTCACATCAGCACCGCTGCGTTCATTCTGAAACGCCACGTTGTGGTTCGGTTTACAGGATTCACAGTGGTGTGCCTGCGTTTGACGGGGATGGTTTCCCGGATTTGAACCGGTTGTTTGGCAGAATTGTTCGAGCTGTTCGCTGACGTACCGACTGTCGGCGGCTCTGGGTTCCCGTGTCGACAGTCGGTTTCGAAATAGCTTCAGTGTTCCCACGCTGACACTCTGCAGGATTTGTTGTCACGGGACGTCACACGTGCGATGATCATCAACCGTCGTGTTGAGGTCATCGGCAATCTCTCGTGCCATTTTTCTGTGTTTCTCAAATATTAACCTTACCATCACTCCTGGATTTTATCCGTTAGTGCCAGGCCGGATTGATTTCCTGTGCGCGGAAGTTCGGGTGTGGAGGACGAATTCGGTAGACATCTGATCGGGCACATTCCGTCGAACTCACTCTCAGCGATCGCCACGCTCACCACAGGATTTTCATGAATCGCAATATATTAACCGCAGTCAGTCTCATCAGTGTCTTCGGTGTGATGAGTTCGGCACCTGCCGACAGTCACCGGGGCGCCGCTGTGGAACGGGTACGGGCAGACATTGAGTTCTTCGCGTCCGATGAACAGGAAGGTCGAGGTGTGGCAACAGCAGGAATCGACCGCGCTGCAGGATACATAGTCGATGAATTCCGGAATATGGGGCTGACCTCAGTGATGCCGGACAGAGGTTGGCATCAGAAATTTGATGTCAGAATCGGGGCGACGGGAGTCAGTAATCGGACAGCTTTGAGTTTTCAGAGTAGCCGTGGTACGCGACTGCGACTGGTAACTGGAAAGGACTGGCAACCTTTGGAGCGCGGGAGTTCAGGCAGTGCGTCCGGCGGACTTGTCTTTGTTGGCTACGGAATCAGTTCTCCGCATGATAATTATGATGAGTACGCTGACGTTGATGTTGCCGGAAAGATTATCGTCCTGATACGTCGAGTACCGGGCCAGGGAGATCCTGAATCGGTGTTTTCCGGTGATTCAACGAGTACTCATGCCTATATCACCACGAAACTGCGGCTTGCCCGGGAACGCAATGCTGCCGCTGTTCTACTGGTCAATGATCCGTTCACCGCACCGGATCCGGAGTCCGATAAACTTGCCGACAGTGATGGTTTTGGTCAGCGTGGTGGACCTGTTCCATTCATGCAGATTCGACAGGACGTTCTGGATCGACTGCTGAAAGAAAGTCCTCTCAGAACGTCCGGCGGTGAACTACTTACGAGTGTGCGTTCCGCAGCACGATACCTCGACAGAACAATGTTGCCGGTTTCCCAGGAGCTGAGATCCTGGTCGGTGAATCTTAATGTAGAGTTTCAGGGGCGTACCGTGGAGGGATCGAATCTGATTGGCATGGTGGAGGGACAGGGGCCGAATTCCCATGAGACGATTATCGTCGGGGGACACTACGACCACATCGGATTCGGTGACTACGGATCCCGTGCACGGAACCGACGGGGGGAAATTCATAATGGAGCTGATGACAATGCCAGCGGAACGGCAGCTGTTCTCGAGTTGGCACGACGTGTCGCGGCAGGTCCAGCGCCGAATCGTCGAATTGTGTTTATTTGTTTTTCCGGTGAGGAGCGAGGTTTGCTCGGCAGCCGTCACTACATCAGTCGGCCCCTGTTTCCGCTGGACGATACTGTCTTTATGTTTAACTTCGATATGATTGGTTCTCTTCGAAACAATCACATGGAGGTTAACGGAGTCGGGACTGGTGCTGAGTTTCTTCCACTCGTACAACAGGCTGACGAATCAACTCCGGTCAGTGTGAAAATTGTTTCGAGTCCTTTCGGCGGCAGCGATCATCTTCCGTTTTATCGAAAGCAGATTCCGGTCCTGTTTTGCTTCACCGGAGTAACCGATCGGTATCATACTCCCGATGACGATGTTGAAATGATCAATATGGATGGAGTTGTCTCGGTGATTGAACTGGGAGAAAGATTGTTGCACGCGGTCGATGGACTTCCAGTCAGACCGTCTTATCGTCGGTGTAGACGTGGTCGGACTCGGATGGCCGTTTTGGGAGTCCGACCGGACCTCTCCGACAGTACCGGTCGGGGGGTTGGCGTGTTGAGTGTTCGAGATGGTTCACCCGCAGCAGATGCCTCTGTACAGACAGGAGACATCATCGTTAATATCGGGGAACAGCAAATAGACGGTTATCCCGGACTTTACGATTTTCTTCGTAAAGCACCGGACGGTCGATACGTCCCGTTAATTGTGGAACGCAATGGTCAGCGTGTTGGTTTGCGGGTGAAGCTGGGAACAGCCAGTCGATAGTCAGCAGGCGACAGGGAGGCAGTTATGAACCGGGCGGCGATCAGGTTGTTGTTCATTGTGCCGGCTTTCTCAGCGTTTGTCGGAGTCTGGTCTCTGAAAACTGACCCCGCAGACAGTTCCCTGCCGGAAAGATCCCAATCAACAGTCAGGCCGGATTCGTCGGTGGCAGCTTCCCATTTGGGTGACAGTGAACATTCGGCGGTTTCGTTTAGCGTCGATGCAGCTGAATCTGAGGCTATTGTACGAGCGTATTCCGAACCGGTTCCTGGAAAACGCCGAGAACATGTTCGTCAGCTTATTCGGCGGCTTCGCCCACAGGAATCTGCGGCAGCAATTGAAGTGTGGCTGGAAGCATTCGAACATTCGGCCGATGATGAAATTGCGTTTTTGATCAATCAGTCCGGGTTGCCCGGAGAAATGGATGCGAGTCCGTTGTCATCTTCTGTGTTGGGCAACAGTGCCGGCGGGGGCGCATTCCCATCCAACGATGCGGAATCCATGAATCTTCAGATCGAGTCGGCCCGAACAAATCTGAACAATATCATGACAGTGGGGTATCGGGGCCGAATTGACGTTAGGATGGTTTCGGCCGGCGCTGACACAGACTCTCAGCAGATTTCTTTGAGACGAATGGCCTGTGGGAACCTGTTTATGACAGGCGACCCCCTGCATGTCGCGCTGCGATCACCAGGGCTCGTTTTTTTTCAACTGGCCGATGGCCGATTAACGCGTAACGGAATGTTTGTCCGTACGGACGATGATCGTTTGGGACTGAGGGCTGGCGACGGAGTTGTGGCGATTCAGAATTCCCCGATTGTTCCGGCTGACGTCCAATGTACGATTGCGGCCGACGGACGGGTCCATGATGGTGACAGCAACCGATCGTTTGGCGCAATTCGGGTCGTCACAGCAGATCGTGCGGATCAACTGTCGACGAATGACGGGGTCTACTTCACCACCAGATCGGAAGTCAGACCTGCTGAAGATTTCGAACTGCGCTCCGGAGGATTCGAGCTCAGCAATGTTGACGTGAAATATAACCAACAGATCCTTGAAATACGGAATGACTGCCGCTGACCACTGGTGAAGTTGAAACGGGATGCGATGTGAAAATGCTTCTGGTGGTATCTCGCACGTTGATGCCGTTACACACAGAAGGTAACCAGACATGAAGGCAGACTGTCGTGTCGGCCGCACACTCTGAGTTCGGGGGACCCGGACAGAAATAAAGTTCCGGAGTGTTTCAGTCACACTAATGCGAAGTTCGATTTATGCTCGTGTTTTTCATGGTTCTCGTCGCGGCGATCGTTCTGGGATCGATCGTCTATCGCTACGACCTGTATAACAAGGAGCCATGGTACCTGCTGCTGATGACGACTGGACTGGGGATGTTGACCGGGTACGGTTCCGGCCTGATCGAAGATCAGCTGATCCAGGCATGGAACATCTACGATCAACCGATGGAAATGGCCTGGCTGGCGGGTATTGTGGAAGAACTGGCCAAGGTGCTGGTCGTCGTGGCCGTTGCCTTTGTGTGCCGGTCTAAATTCGACGATCCTCAGGACGGGCAGATTTACGGAGCCTTTGCCGGACTGGGTGCCGCGATCATCGAGTCACGTGTCTACCTCACGCTGGGAACGCCCGAACTGGCAACCGTCGGCACGGAGTTCGCCCGTCTGTTACTGCACCTGCTGCTGGGAGGCATCGGCGGTTACGGTATCGGCCTGGCTCGCTTCCGGATTCGGGGCTGGGCGTGGAAACTACCGGTCTCGGTGACGGTGGCCGTGGTACTGCATTCGGCCTGGGACTGGGCCTGCGGCCTGCCCGCACAACTGGGCGAGATCACAATGGGCCCGCGGTATATCGCCGTGGGGCTGATGCTGACCACGCTGTTGCTGTTTGGACTCATGACGCATTTGGGAACGCAACATGCCGCAGCAGCACTAAAACCGCGACGACTGCGCACGCTGTTCGGCTGGCCGTTCAACCTGATCTTCCGCAGTCGACCGGAACACGTTTCTCGGAACGACGATGACGCTCCGACTGAACCGTGAATACGTCTGCAGTCACCACCTGCCGCTTGCGAAACGCGAGGTGGTTCTGTAATCATCCTTGTTCAATCCGCAAACCAGGGCCACAAACTGCATCACTGAATGCCAGACTGAGGGATTCGCAGTCTTCGCACACTCAGCACATGTTGTTTTACGGCTAATCCAGCAATCATCCTGCCGATCAGCGGGAATGACCACCAATCCGTATTCGCGTGGAAATCCATCGCGGTCGTGCGTGTATCCCGTTCTCATTCCGTAAGTGGCTTCTATCCATTGAAGTTCCCCGGCAGGAGTTGTAGAAGGGCCTACAGGAGTGGAATGTTCGGTCCGCGACCGCCACAGACGGACAGACATGAGGTCATGATTGCGTGCGGCAGGTTCTGCTGGCGGTCCATGGCCGGTTTTACAGGAGTCGTCATGACAATTGCCGACGCAGATCCAGTATCCATCGGACAGCATTTGCTTGGCATTGAAGAGTTGTCTGCTGAGCAGATCACGTCGATTCTGGACCTCGCCGAACACTATCGTGAGAAAACAATCAGCAGCGCCGAGAAACTGAACGACCTGCGAGGGATTGTTGTTGCAAATCTGTTCTTTGAACCATCAACGCGTACTCGCACAAGTTTCAACCTGGCTGCACGACGCATCGGGGCAGATACTGTTGATTTTTCAGCCAGTGGCAGCAGCCTGTCTAAAGGAGAAACGTTTGTCGACACGGCGTTGACGATCGAGGCGATGGGAGTTGACCTGGTCGTTTGTCGACACCGATCTCCCGGTGCTCCCCACATGCTCGCTCGTCACCTGAAGGCCGGCGTTCTCAATGCTGGTGACGGGACCCACGAACACCCCACACAGGCCCTGCTGGACATCCTCACAATTCGACAACGCCGGGAAATCCAGGGCCTGACAGTAGCTCTGGTTGGTGATATTCGACACAGCCGAGTCGCGAGATCCAACATCCACGGGCTGCAAAAACTGGGGGCCAGGGTCATTGTCTGTGGTCCTGCGACGTTGATTCCCCGTACGATTACGCAGATGGGTGTGGAAGTTGCCTATGACCTGGATGAGATTCTTCCGAATGTCGATTGTGTCAACCTGCTGCGAGTGCAGTTTGAGCGACAGCGCGGAGCTTTTTTCCCTTCCATTGAAGAATATGCTCATCTGTTCGGAATGACTGCTGAACGCATTCGACGGGCAAAAGACGGACTTCTGGTACTGGCGCCGGGGCCAATCAATCGTGGAGTGGAACTCACTCCGGAAGTGGCAGATGGACCGCATTCACTAATTCTTGATCAGGTAACCAACGGGCTTTTCGTGCGGATGGCGTGTTTATCGATGCTGGCTGAGGAACGCCGGCGGATACGGAACAGTAATTGATCAGTGACTTAATCATTCGGCCGCGTTGCGGAACAGATGTCTGGTAAAAATATGCAGCGACTCGTGATCACCAACGGAAGGATCATTGATCCCGCGAATAATATTGACCGTGTGGGCAGTTTACTGATTGAAGATGGCTGCGTTCTGGATTTACTTGACGGGCCGGATGTCTCGGAGATTGATGCAGAACAGATCGACGCAGACGGACTCCTGGTGACACCGGGATTTGTTGATCTGCACGTGGGCGTTGGTGAACCGGGATTCGAAGAAGATGAGACGATTGCCTCAGCCGCACTTGCGGCGGTGGCGGGCGGAGTAACCAGCATTGCAACTCTTCCGTCCACAAATCCGGTTGTGGACAATCGAGGCGCTGCGGAATTCGTTAAACAGCAGGCTCTGCAGGTCTCAGGCAGTCGTGTGTTTCCTATGGGAGCTGTCACCAGAGGAGCTAAAGGCGAAACGCTTGCGGAAATTGGGCAACTGGTGGAAGCCGATGCCATTGCTTTCAGCGATGGAAAACTGCCGGTTGCGAACGCGGAAATCATGCGCCGTGCTCTGGAATACTCAGGTATGTTCGACCGTCCGATCATGCACAATGCCATGATTCCTGAGCTGTCAGAAACGGGAATTATGCATGAAGGATTTGAATCGACACGACTCGGCCTGCGAGGAATTCCGGCTGCTGCTCAGGACATTATGACAGGGCGGGATATTGCTCTTGCCGAACTCACCGGGGGTCGTGTGCATATCATGACCGTGACCACTATGGATGCCACAGAGCGAATCCGCACGGCTCGCCGAAGAGGCATTCAGGTATCGGCTGATGTGACACCTCAACACCTTCTGCTCGACGACACTGTCATGAGCAGTTTTGACACACTCTACAAAGTTAACCCCCCGTTCCGTACACAGGACCACACCAGTGAACTCATTGAAGGCCTGAAAGACGGTACGATCACCGCGATCAGCGGGGATCATCAGCCACTGGCGATCGAAAAGAAAGCGGTTGAACTGGACGTTGCCCCCTTTGGAATGTGTGCCCTGGAGACGCTCCTGTGCTGCAGCATTCGTGCTCTGATCGAACCGGGGCATTTATCCTGGTCGCAATTGCTGCGATGTCTTACTGTGGGGCCGGCGGAAATTCTCGGGGTCAATGCAGGAAGACTCTCTCGCGGTTGTGCGGCTGACGTTACCCTGATTGATCCGGCGCGTCGAATCACGATTGATACAGCACAGTTCCGTTCCAGAAGCAGGAACACACCGTTTAACGGGCAAACATTTACCGGGGCTGTCGTGAGGACGCTGGTTGCCGGCAAGACAGTTTATGAGCGACAAACATAGCGTGAAACGCATTCCTGTCGTGTCAGGGTCAACCAGGTTAATTACAACAGGAATGACATTTCGGCTGACGTAATACCGGATTCAGATGTGTTGACGTCAGGTTGAGATTTCCATCCAGCAGACATTCTGCGGCGGCCTCATCTGCTTCACGAGTGAGTAAATCGCCTTCTGCCATTCGATTTCGCAGTTGTGCAATTCGATCATTCCGCAGGGGTGAGTCACGGATTCATCAGGCGGTGCAGATTTTGAATTGCCGTTGGCTGCGGCTGAGATTCGTAATGGAGCTGTCGTAAGCCCGAATTTGTTGCCGGTTCTCAACACCTGGCCTGTACTGATGCAGAAAGTCTGGCATTTGAGTCGGTTGACGGAGAGTTGCGGGACACCTCTTCAATCAGCGCTCCCATAATTCAGATATGGGTTCCGAACTGTTAAATACCGTCTGCGATAAAAATGTAAGACGGAAGAACTTTCAGAATTTAACAGTCTGTCGCCAACCACTGCTCTCCCGCTGGAAGTCGGGTGAAGAATATGCACCGCGTGAAACAGATGGCTTAATACGCACTAAGGTCGATCATCGCTGGCTGTGATTGATTCGGACATGACCAGTGCGTTTTCGTCCTGCATCTGGTCATAGTGAATTCGGGCATTCACAACGCCGTTCGAGATCGCCTGGGTTGCCTTCAGATTGATTCGGAAAGTCTTCTGTTTCCCAGGTTGAATTCGTTTGACCGGCTGAAAATGGTATTGGAGTTGCCCATTGTTGAGCTTGGGGTCAGCACGCGGTCCGTCCCTGCCGACACTCACCCCCTGAACGCCTTCAGGCAGATCAATGATCAGTTGGATGCCGGTTGCATCTGCCGTGCCCCGATTTTCTGCAACGATTTCGAATCCAAATTCAGACCCAACAGAGACGGGCCCGTCCAGCCGACTCATTCGACTTCCAATGTTGTGCAGGTCTTCAACTGCTGTGATCGTTCGGGCCGCAGTCTCAAAACCCGCATTTTCAATGACTGTTACCAGACTCTCCTGATCACCTGAATCCGCGGCAGTTAGTTCAATTTTCAACGTTTCCTGATCACCCGCCTGAATCCGATCAACATTCCATACCACTTCCCGCTGCTGTGGACTGTAAACGCCGTTATGCGACGCACGTTCAAATTTCATGCCTTCGGGAATACGTTCAATGACACGGATTTCGGAAGCATCGAATTCCGTTCCGTTATTGAGGATATTTGAATAGACCGCCGAACGACCGACGTAGCGCCGTTGGGGGCCCTGGCGAATGACATGGATCTGCTGCCCCACAACCCGGACTGTGACCTCTGCGGTGTCTCCCGGGATACCATCTGCAAGCAGTTCAGCGCGAGTCGTAAACTTACCGGGTTCTGCGGCGATCACGTTGAGTATGATTTCACGTTCCGTACCAGGTTCGAGAGTATCGATGGAGTATTCCAGATCGTTACCGACAGGATGTCGCAGTCCCGATGGCAGATCGCTTCTCAACACGACATCCACGGCAGTTCCATCACCCTCGTTCCGCACCATGTACCGGAGTTGGGTTTCTCCACCGACCCGAACCGGACGCGGCGTCTTGAACTCCAGTTTGAGATTTGGAGCGCGTACAAGAGTGCTTGTGGTAAGCTGAGCATTGAAGCGAACAGTTGCAATACTGCGGAGCACACCCTGATCTGTTGGTGTCAGGCGTACAATGAGTTCACGTGAATCGCCGGCCTGCAACTGTTCGAATTTCCAGATGAGACTTCGCGTCTCCTTATTGTATTCGGCCGGGGGGTCGGTTGTATCGACGCGTGCAGCCACAGGCACAGCATCTTCAACGACCACATTTTCAGCAACTGACTTGCCTTCATTGGTTACAACAACCCTGTAATCCATTGGCTGACCAAGTGTTGCAGAGTCGGGCATCTTTTTGTGAACCGTTAAATGTGGCCGCAGCACGCCGGTTGAAGACGACGTTCGCCGCTGTGATTTCAGGGGAAGTTGAGGAGTCGTGGTTTGGGGCGGCACCTCGTCGGGCAAACGAATCCTCCGTGAATCAGAATTGCGATCGTCATTCTGTCTTCGAGGCAGAGGAGGGAATTCAGGCGATTCGTTGGTCAGAGGATCAACAGAGTCAAGTTGGAACGGGGGGGATCCGTCTCCTGCGTCAGGTAACACGGAATCAGCGGGAAAGGATTCATGATCGGACTCTCGGGCCGGAGGAAGTTCCAGGTCGCTATGAAAGTCGTTTGAGCGTTCCTCCGTCGTGTCAGGAACAGATCGTTGAACGTCCGGCGCTGTCGTTTGATCAAAGGATGAATTACGGGACGGTAACCGTTTTGAAGACTCCTCCGCAAAAGGCTGAATTGAGTCGTTGTTGTCCGTATCTTCTCCGAACATCAGATCCTCAGCAGAGCCGTTTGGTGCAGGATAGCCGTTGTCATCATCATGAGTTCGAGGAACCTCGACGGGCAAGGGCGGCAGATCACCTTCGTTGGACTCCGGCGCCGGAGTTTGTGGTGCGTCGATGTTCAGACCACTGGTCGGGGGGGCCTGGTTGAGCGGTTCGACCGCATCTGTTTCGAACGGTTCGGAAAATGTGGACGCGTCGGATGTTTTGTTTGCCTCGCCTGACAGCACTCGACTTCGCGCAGGACCGTCCTGGGGCGACAGAAACAGCAGGGGATTTTTCCGAGCATCCGACAGAGTTTCTGACGGAGGAGAACCTGTATCTGAGTCGGTAGTTTCTGCGAACGGTTCGGAGATCGGGGGCGGCACGTCGAGGCCGTCGACTTCAAAAGAGGAAACGGTGACTTCATTCGAGTCCGTCTGTTTACTTGAATCTGCCGCGTCTTCAATGTCGGGCTCGAATGTAAAATCGAATATATCGGACTGCGTGCTCTGGACCGAATCAGACTCCTCCGCAAAAGAAGCCGTTTGAGTTGGTCGGGTGTCTGATGGAATAGTCCGGGGATCAGACTTTGCAGTCACAGAATCGACCGCTAAGGGATCTCGGTTTTCCGTCAGATGGTCTCCGGAAAAACTGTTGTTGACGGAGACGAGTTGGTCGTGATCGTGTTCGTCATGAATTACTTGGTTGGATTCACCAAAAACGAGAGGATCAGAGTCTGGTTGCTGGTTTCCCCTCAGGTCGGCAGACAACTGACCCTCCAGTGCTGACTGGCTGGGATCTGCAGTAAGCAGAGTCTCACGACCTTCAGTTTGCGAAGTGTCGTTCAACGGATTTGATGCCGTGTCGCCGATCGAAAGACCCTCATGGACTTCCTTAACGACAAGACTTCCAATCGCAATGACACCAACAATAGAAATCAGTTTCCAAAGTGAATTCGGCATGGGAATCCGTTCCCTGTAGTGTCGGAGTCTTTCCTGACCCCGATTAGACCAGTCCGTCGCAGACCTGAATCCGTACACTTAGCAAAACGTCAGAAACGCGCGAAGACAGGATCGGCGTTTTTTGCCGATCCTGGCGTTGGTTGAATCTTCTGTGTTTCTCAGCGCATTTGGGTCGCGTTCACTGTAACTCAGGTAAAAAGCGGAAACTACGGAGCGGTGGTATATGTCACACAGAACCGAACCATGGTGAGTGGTCAGTCGAAACGAGCGCGATACGTGGTCGGGGTCGATCTGGGCACTGGGGCGTCTGGAGCACGGATTCGCCTGGGATCAGCAGCAGCGGTCAGTATTCCGTCCACTGCCAAGCCGTGGACGGAATGACTTCTGAAGCTTGAAGTTGACCACAGGGCAGGGACCCCGTTTACAATCATGCAGCGCCCACGACCCACCGATGACCGATTCACAGACGTCGATCGGAATTGGCGTGATGAAGCGATTCGCTGTCTGCGGGAAATCGATGCTGACCGAGGCTGATTTGACTCATGCGAAACGGAGGACAGACGGACACAGAGACACAGGATGGTTGTCTTGGGCGAGTCACTTCCCGTCGGTCCTGGGATCCGGTAGCAGGCCGTGGCGATCAAATTGGATCGCCACGGCCTGCATAAGTTATGCTGAACTTAGGTCGAAAAATGCAAACCGTCTGCTGAAGTCAGCTGTCCATTGTCTTCAGGCGGGCTGCATTGCTGCCAACATTTCACGCAGACGGTGTCGCGCTGTGTGCAGCCGTCTCTTGATCGTTCCGACTGGACTGTCAAACACTTCTGCCATGTCCTTCAGTGACTGACCTTCAAAGTAGAACGCCATCAATGTCTGACGGTCCATCTGACCGAGTTGATCGATTCCCGATCGCAGTTGCTGAGCATCCTCTCGCTGCAGGAGATTGGCTGTGGGACCGGTGTCTGCTTCCTGCAACTGTTCAAACGTCACTGGTTCACAGGTCCGTTCCGTCGGACGTCTGACGGCGCGATTGATTGCCAGTCTGACAGCGATCCGGCATAGCCAGCCTGCGAATGCAGACGGATCCTTCAGCTGAGTCATCTTTCGGTAGGCGCGCAAAAAGACTTCCTGAGTGACCTCGTCTGCTTCTGCCGTATTTCGCAGTCGCTGTATGACAATTGCGTAGACCCGGGAATAAAATGTTTTGGTAAGTTTGTCGAAGGCGTCCCGGTTTCCTGCCTGGGCACGCAGCACTGTTTGTATGTTGAATTCCGCAGACATCATGCCGGACTCCGTATGGGGAGCACTGTGTTGGATTTTGAACCGTAATTCTGACTACTGAGGTGATGTTTTGCAGACAGTACGAGACCCGTGAAAGTTGAAGTCATGGCGACTTCAGGTGCCGTTGGTCTCAGTAAGACAAACAATCGCCGTCTGGTTGAGAAGATTTCAGACGACTTCCGGAGCGCCTCAGGATTCGTCCGGGCAGGACCCGCTGCTTAGCTGTCGGTGACAGAACTGAGCACGTTTCTTAGGGAGTGTGGGGACACCACATATCCCGATAAGTGAGTCGGCAGAATCAATCCGGGCGGAGGACGCTCCGGGTTTCACATCGACCCGCTGCGCAGGCGTTCCCTCCGCCGGTGTGGCGGTTGCCGGTCTGCAAACTGGACGGGGGCGGCAGGAGGACTGGCCGGCTCGGTCGCACACAGATACGCATCGCTCATGAGAATGTTCTCGACTGAGCTTTTGGCGCTGATTGTGTATGAGAGCAGCATTGTCATGCCTCCTTAAATGTCCTGAATAGCCTTAGCAATTCTGGCTCATTGAGAGGTGGTGCGATTTCTTACACCACGTTCGTCAAATCAGATGGATATGGCCGGTGAAGGCGCGTGGCCTAACCGACTGTCTGTATCGGTCCTGGTTTTCCGGGATAAAATGATCTGTTCTTACCGGAAGAAAACTTCGGCTTCCGTTGAGACATCGGTATTTGATAGATGGTTCGCGGAATGTGCCAGAATTCTTTGTTTTTTTTGAGGAATCCGAGAGAACGACCAAAGCCAGTGTAAAAACTCGTACTGATACGAGACTCAAGTCATCCGAATGAGGCCGTGCCGTTCGTCCCGTTGACGCACACGGCTGAGTGCGTCAACACAGAACCTCGTTGGAAATTATCCAAACGTGCGGCCGGGCTGCGGGTCAAAACCGACTTGGTGTCCGATTATCTTCGTGCGACACCCAAATTACGCGGTTTGTCAGCCGGAGTTCGCCCGGGAACTGCCACCGCTCGCGGTGATTCATCAAAGAACCACAGTTTGTCCGGAAGCGGCTTGCTGACGGGGTTCTTTGGAATTGAGAACAACTCCGGTGTCAGTTTCGCTTCACCTGTCCGTGGATTTGGTTTGACCTTCGCCCTGAATTCCTGAATCAATTGCCTGACACGGGGATCATCAGGGCTGCTGAACGATCCAATCGTGACATAGGATTTTCGAGAGTCGTGCAGTACCCAGGCTTCATAGTCTTTTGCATAGCCGTACTTGGTAGCGCGACGCAGGGCTGTTGCCAGTTCCCAGGCTCTGGTTGCTGATTCATCAGCCTGTCCGAAAATACCGAATCCTGACTTTTTGGAATTCTTCCCTGAGACTTCGACAATTTCGTTTCCACGAAATGTTGCCACTTTCAGTGTGTACCTGCCTGGATTTTTCAGCAGGGAAAGTTTGCCGTTGTTGGCATTCATCTGGACCAGCTCGGGATTGACTTTGTCCTTCCCAAGGTCTGAGGGGTCTCGCAGAGGATTTGCTACGAGAAACGCACGTTTGAAAGGCTTTGCGGCCAGCTTATCAACAATGATGGCGCCGGTATCGGGTTGTTTCAGAAATTCCGGTTGAAACCTGTTCTGAATAATTTTAAGGACCGTCTGGGCAACACGATGTTCGGCTGATGGAAAATTACCTGCCATGATCGCGATGCCCTGCTGTCGCTGGATGAACCGACCTTCTTCGCTCAACTGTTCCTTTTGGTGATAAACATATGCCGGAATGCCTTTTCGCCGAAGTTCATAGACAATCTGATCAGCCGCGTCTTCTGCTGACATGCCTTTCGCTTGAAGCCCGGTGTCCACGTCACGCAGTGTGGTCACAAGAATCATATACGGACCATGGGCCTTATGAAGACGATATCGCTTTCCCTTGACGACTTCGGTTTTGCGTCGCTTTTGAGCTTCCGCCGTCGTTGGAATAAAGAAGGTAATAGCAAAGACACAAGTCAGTATGACTTTCAGGCAAGACATCCGTGTCACTCCTGATTTCGCCTGACACAGATCGTGTCAGTAAATTGAGGGGCGACGACCGGCTCCCGTTCAAAGCCGACGTCAGCTGTATTATTTGCACATTAACAGGATGGTGGCCTGCGGGTCCAGATCGGATTGGGACCCGCATCGACTGACGGAAACCTGTTTTCCCGCAAAATCTGAGTTGGTGATGCAATGCGTGCCTGCTGTGTGTCACTTGTGATTGTGCTCCTGAAAAATGCCGGCAGAAAGAATTATGCAAATCCTGAACATTTTTCCCGTCAGTTGTGTAACAAACACCCACAGCGTCCGCCTCTGAGGGGGTGTCGGCGAATCCTCACCGGACTCTGTCGCATTGATTTTAAGGGGCTGTTCCGCGGCAGGGAGCCGTGATACAGCCGATTCGTAGCCTGGACGAGTTCCCCTGACATCGGTGAGGGAGCAATGTTTTTATTGATGTCTATTGGGTCAGTACCTCTGCCCAGGTGTTCTTGAAGCTCCCTGATCGGCTTGGTATAGAACCCTTTCAAGCACTGTCTCCCAGGATATACGAGAGGTTGGCTGTGATGTCTCAATTCAGAATGTTCCTGCCCATGCTGTTGTGTGTTCTGGTCTGTGCAGCACCGAGTCATGCGCAGGACAGTTCCACCACTCTCGAACAGCCGGTGTCGGCAGAGGCTGAATCGTCCGCCGCTGACGATTCGCAATCAGCCGAAGCGTCGGCGGTCAGTGCCGCAGACGATGCCTCGAACTCTTCAGTTTCCGAAATGGTTAACGCTCGATTTGGTGTCGTCGTCGAACACATGGCGTTGGTTTTGTTTTGGATTCCCGTGCCCAGTATGCCCATTCCTTTAATCGTGCTGATTTTGTTACTCGGGTCGATCTTTTTTACGGTCTATCACGGCTGGCTGAATGTCAGAGGCTTTAAACATGCCATCGATGTGACGCGGGGCAGATTCGACAATCCTGAGGATCCCGGGGAGATTTCACATTTCCAGGCCCTGACGTCTGCATTGAGTGCCACGGTTGGTCTGGGAAATATTGCCGGTGTTGCGGTTGCAATCAAAGCCGGAGGTCCAGGGGCCGTCATCTGGATGATGATCATCGGACTGTTTGGAATGACTGCCAAATTTCATGAATGCACATTGGCGCAGGTGTACCGCAAAATCACACCGGACGGCACGGTTCACGGAGGTCCCATGTACTATCTTGAGATTGGGCTTCAGGAACGTGGTCTTCCCCGGATTTTAGCCAAAGGATTTGCGATTGTTTTTGCGGTGTTCTGCATCGGTGGTTCTTTTGGTGGCGGCAACATGTTTCAGGCCAATCAGGCGACTTCAGCCGTTCAGGGTCTGCTTGGCAGCTTCGGCGGCAGTAACTTGATCATCGGTTGCATACTGTCATTCCTGGTGGCACTGGTGGTCATTGGCGGCATCAGGCGGATCGGACAGGTAACGGAGAAGGTTATTCCGTTGATGTGCGGTGTCTATGTGCTTGCGGGGGGCGTTATTCTTATCATGAACTGGGCACAGCTCCCGGCTGCAGTGAGTCTTATTTTTCGATCCTGCGTGACGCCGGAGGCGGCTTTTGGAGGATTTGTTGGTGTTCTTGTGCAGGGAATCAAACGCGCCGTGTTTTCTAATGAGGCCGGAGTTGGATCTGCCGCGATCGCTCATGCCGCAGCAAAGACGGATGAGCCGGTTCGTGAAGGTGTTGTTGCTATGCTGGGTCCATTCATTGACACCGTGGTGATCTGCACCATGACGGCTTTGGTGGTGATCGTCAGCGGGGCTTATGCTGATCCGTCTGCCGGAGACGGGGTGGAAATGACCCGTTGGGCATTTGCAAATACTCTGAACTGGTTCCCGGTGATATTGAATGTTTCCGTATTTCTTTTTGCTTACTCCACGATGATCAGCTGGTCGTACTATGGTGAAAAGGCGTGGCAATACATATTCGGGCAGTCACAGACTGCGGTGATGAGCTATCGTGTGCTCTTTTTGCTGTTCATTGTGCTGGGTGCAGTTTCAACTCTGCAGAACGTGATTGAATTTTCAGATCTGATGATCCTGTCTATGGCATTTCCCAACGTAATTGGCGGCATGATTCTGGCTCCACGGGTTAAGGCTTTACTTCAGGACTATTGGACCAGGTATCAGAACGGTGAATTCAGGACCTATTCCTGAGTGCTCAAAACGAGCGGGCCATTGACAATGACTCCTGCGTTTTGCAATCTGACTGTAAGTATAGATTTTTTCGACCGTTATCATTGAAGTGATCCTGTGACGGACGGAGCTCACTGGTTGCACCGGATAACGTTGATGCCCGATTCCTGCTTTTGCCGGATTCTATGTCTTCCTGAGTGCTCCCGGGAAATGCTGTCAAAGATAGCACCTAAAATCATCATCGGGGAACATCGGTCAAACATGATCAACGTCATGGTTGGGCTTCAGCACAGGTTGTTGCTCTGTCCGGCGGGTCGGCGATGAAGTTCAACGATCTGTTCAGGAGTGCTGAAAACGAATTTGATCGTGTTTTGGTCTCATTATTATCATGGAACAACACGACTTATCCCGTCCGGTGTGAATCCACGTAATTCGGTACCTCGAGTGCCGCATGCCAGTGTTCTGCCGCATCAACGTGGAGTTACCCGGTGACGAAACAGGTTTGGGATTGTAAGGGAACGGTACTGAAGGCTTCACGGATTCCGTTATTGATGGGGATCCTGAACGTCACTCCGGATAGTTTTTCAGACGGAGGTGAACACGATTCAGTGGCCGCTGCTGTTCGCCACGGACGGCGGCTTGCTGCGGATGGAGCGGATATTATCGATATAGGCGGGGAATCAACGCGGCCTGGGGCAAACGTCATTGACGCGGATGAAGAACTGCGACGGACCATCCCGGTTATTAAACGTCTGGCAGAACAGATCGACGTGCCGATCTCCATCGATACCACCAAGGCAGTGGTCGCGGAACGGGCGGTCGCCGCGGGCGCTCGAATTGTCAATGATATCTCCGGACTGAGATTCGATGGCCGGATGCTGGATGTTTGTCGGGACAGCGCTGTGGGGATTTGTCTGATGCACATTCAGGGCACACCACAAACCATGCAGCAGAACCCTGTGTACGGTGACGTCGTTGTCGAAGTTGCTGATTATCTGCGGGGATGTATCGACCGCTGCGTTGAATCCGGTATTTCACCGGAGCGGATTTGTGTTGATCCTGGAATTGGATTCGGAAAGACTTCAGGTCACAACCTGCGACTGTTGCAGTCTGCGGGGCTGATACAGCAGTCACTTGGACGCCCGATTCTCATCGGACATTCCCGGAAACGTTTCCTGTCCAAACTCCTTGGAAGAAAGGTCGATGAGCGACTTGCCGGAACGGCAGGTGTTTCAATTGGGCTGGCCCAGCAGGGTGTGGATGTGCTGCGTGTCCATGATGTCGCGGCGATTCGGGACGTGCTGATTGCCTGGCGGGAATTGACGAATCCTGGTCATTTGAAGTCATTGTGATTTCAGAATTGCGCCCCGTTATTCTGAAATTATACGCTGACTCTCGCCTGTAACCGTTTCTGTTGGGTAGACTTTGCGAGTACAGATTACGGTTGTGCCAAAGGCTGTTTCAGATCAACGGCAGGTAATTGATCTAAAGTGATTTCGATCACCGCATAAGGTGCCGCGATCAGCGTTGCTGTCTGGAAATGGTGGTTGACAGAAAGTGTGATGCGTGATCGGCCTGAGCCACCGGTCATCAGCTCTGGTGGAACGTGACAATTTCAGGAAACAGATATGAACGATACACCTAATGCTGACTTTATGGCAAATGGCATGCCTCCTTCCGGCCAGTATGCGCTCACAGCGGACGGGGCGATGAAAGTCTACCGCGTTGGTGAGACTACGGTTCTTGGATTTGACGGAAAAGATGTCCCATCGGAGTTCAATGCTGCTCATTACCGTGCTGCAATCACGGATCTCCTGAAAGAGAATAATTGTTCAACTGTTGCATTTGACGTTGGTGGTGTGCCGATGATTCCCAGCGGAATGTTGGGCCTTTTGGTGTCACTCAGGAAGATTGAAGGTCTTTCACCAAGGGTCCAGCTGTTCAATCCGTCGTCTGACATCGAAGAGGTTCTGCAGATCACCAAGCTCAACACGATGATTGAAGTGCATCACATCAACTGAGTCCGCGAACGGAACTGGAGAGTTTCCGCGAAATCGTGCTGGATACCATCCTCGGATGGGATGGCGGGCGTTTCTTTGTTGTGAATCTGTCCGTTTCGAATGTGTACCGTTTTCTGAGCGGGAAAGCGTTTCAGGGGACAGGGCCGAAGACTGCCTGTGTCCCGGGTTGTTCTCATCTGCGGGGTGAAAATTGCCCGGTTGACGTCCGTGTCCCGGACTTGTGACGGGGCTTACGTGATTTTGCGGACTGATGGGAATGGATGTGTGTTTGAATACACTGATGAACCGCATGCCGTCGATCGAAAGAAATGTCAGTTGCGACGTTGGATATGCAGAGACAGGCAGGATCGGCAAAATTTACTCATCGTTTTGCTGTACGTGATTGTTAAATTCACGGGATCCCGGTGTGTCGAGACCGGCGACGAAGCCCCGGCCTGGGAGACGTTCTGACGATCTTTGCAGAAAACCAGGTCTCAATTTAATCCTGTGTTGATTATTGTTCAGCAGCGGTCGGTCGGGGACTGTACAACAGACGACCCGCACTGTGCCCTTACCATCAGTCCTGACCCGTTTAAATACGACAGATGCCCATACTTTTCCCTGATTTTTTGCGAGACATCGGCTGCCGGCTTTTCGAGACTGCGGGGTGTTCAGCTGAAGACGCACGGATTGTGACCGACCACCTGGTGGACTCCAGCCTCTACGGTCACGACTCACACGGACTTATTCGATTTTACGAATACCTGGGCTTTTTCGAGAGAGGACTCTGGACCCCGCGCGGCGTTCCCAAAATTGTTTCCGAGTATCCGTGCACGGCGATTGTTGATGGTGGATCGTCAATGGGACAGGTGTCGGGCGCATTTGCTATGAAAATAGCGATGCAGAAGGCCCGTGAACATGGCACCGCAACAGTGACGCTGCGCAACTGCAGTCATCTTGGTCGCTGTGGAGCCTATCCGTTGATGGCAGCACGGAATAATCTGATTGCCGTCGCTTTTGTCAACGCCGGGCGTATGGGAAGACAGATCGCACCTCACGGCGGGATCGACGGGAAACTCAGCACCAATCCGATTGCCTTCTGCGCACCACGCAAAGATCACGATCCGATTATGGTTGATATGGCGACATCTGTGACTGCCGAAGGTAAGATCCGGGTTGCCCGAAACCGAGGCGAGTCACTCCCGCCGGGTTGGATTACTGACAATGCCGGGCAGCCGAGTGTCGACCCTGGTGACTATCTGGAGTCTGCAGGGGCCATGCTGCCACTGGGAGGTGTTGCCAGTCACAAGGGCTACTGTCTCAGCTGGATTGTCGAAGTGCTTGGCGGAGCGCTTAGTGGTGAGGGGGTTGCGTCCGGGGAAGTTCACATGGTCAGCAACGGAGCGGTCTTCACCGTTTATGATATCGAGCATTTTACAGACCTCGACAGCTACTATGCCGAAATCGAGACATTGATCCGTCACCTCCGTACAAGCCGGGTCAATCCGGATGTTGGTGAGATTTTAGTGCCAGGTGAGCCGGAATTCAGGAAGTATAAAGAGCGAAGCCGCAACGGAATCGACGTCGACGAAACCACGTGGTCACACATTTGCACAAGCGCCAGAGGGCTCGGACTGAACCCGGACTCGTGGCAGCAGTGAGCCGGGAAAGCCCGATTATTCGTGATGTGAGACAAACGGATGTGGCTCATTACCACGGCTGCCGGTGAGCCAAAGGACGAACCGAACGCCAACCCATGATAAGACTTTGTCGAAAGTAATTGGTGTGGCTAACGTGGTAAATACCACATAACAAAGGCCATCCCCAGGATGCCGCCGATCCGGTTAGTCTTGAATAAAGAATCATCCAGCGGGGTTCGGACATGCTGTTCCTGATTTTGCAAACGGTTCCGTCGCCGCGAGGGGAGCCATCAAATGACAGATGAACATGAAGCTCACCACCTGCCCGTGTCACGGACACCACGGTCCATTGCACGTATCGTGTTCGGTGCGATTCTTATTGGTTTTGCCTGTGCGGTCGCTGGCTTGTGTGTTGGAGCCACTGTCGGCGCAAACCTGGATGTCGATATTCGCGTTGCCGACAATCACGGCTACGAAGCCACCGGCCTGCTTGGCGCCATCACCGGTTTTGTGATTGGGGTCGTTGGCAGCGCCATCGCATTCGCTTGTCTCTCCGGAAAAACACAACCTTGATTCGTAACCGGAGAATACCATTGCATGGAAGCGTTGCCTGCTGCTTGACAATCACTGGGGCATTGCAATCACAACGGCACATTGATCCGCTCGGAAGAATCTGCCTGTTCTCGTTTGCCACGTCGATACAGTGTATTCAAGAAAAGGCTGCGCCAATGGCTGTCAGAACTGTTTAGTATGCCGTGCACGGTTCGGATCCATTTGCCGTTTTTGCCATGAACCGTGTATATCCGGGCCGCGGGGAGCCACTGCTGTTGTGTGGATCCTGCAGGATATACGGCGACGGCTAGTCAGAGGTGCGCGGCGATGACCTGATCGTTCAGCTCGACGCCAAAACCGGGGCGATCATTCAGATAAAGTCGCCCCTCGTGAATTGACTCGGGTGGGTCAATCAACTCGGCCCGCCATGGTACTTCGTTCCATTGATATTCGAGTATCTCGAAATTTGGCAGTACAGCGGATAACTGGGCCGAAGCGACAGTCGCGACAGGTCCGTGCGCATTGTGCGGCGCTACTGACATACCATGCAGTTCGGCAGCTGTCGAAATACGCTGCCCCTCCAGGAGCCCCCCACAGATCTGGACGTCGGGCATCAGCACCTCCATGCACTGTGTCCGACACAACGGTCCAAATTCGTGCAGACCAACCAGGAATTCACCTCCGGCAAGTCTCTGAGGAATGGCCTTCTTGATTTCGTTGTTTTCGATCACTTTCCGTGGATCAATCGGTTCCTCAATCCATGATAAATCACAGGGTTCAACGCGTTCTGCTATGTCGATGGTCAGGCCAACATCAAAGTAGCTGTGGAAATCGACATGGATTTTTACTTCGTCACCGGCTGCTGCACGAATAGCGCGAATGCAATCGACACCGGTGTCTGTTGCCCGCTTGACCTGATCAGAAGGGGCGTCGAGGGACGGGAAACCGTCAAAAGGAGCGGCTTTGATCGCAGGAAATCCTTCTCGGACAGCCCGATCTGCATTTTTTGCAAATCCAGCCGGTGACCGGTCGGTGGTGGCGTTGTTGATGTTGGCATACAAATCAATTTCGTCCCGGACCTTTCCACCAAACAGATCATACACCGGAACGTTTAGAGTCTTACCGACAAGGTCCCACAGCGCCTGTTCAATTGCGCTGAATGCTCCGGCCATTTTTCGACCCCCTGTCACCGCAAGATTCAGGCCTTGTTTCCGATATCGACGGATGTCGAAAGGCGACCTGCCGTCAATGAGTTGGAAAAATGTTTTAAGCTCCGACACTTTGTCAGTTCCACCCAACGTTGCTTCAGCGATACCGCTGATTCCCTGGTTGGTCCGAAGCCGAATAAAAAGCCATGTTCTGTTGCGCGGCAGGCGAACAGGAAATAGTTCAAGTCCGGTAATGCGCAGGCTGCTATGGTCCCGATGCCGTTCCCAGGCCGTCGCGACCGGACTCCACCAGGATCCTGCGATAGCGGCAGTGGCACCGGTGGCCAGTAAATTACGACGAGACAGGATCCTGCTCTGCCGAGTTTTCGTCATTTGTGAATCCTTCAATGTCAGTTTCATAACGAACGGGTATCACCTGCGGGTGGACATCACATGCGCTGTTGACGAAAATTTATGAGCGGGCGATATTTTGTCCATCACAGTCACACGTGACTGTGTCAGGGGAAAACGTGAGCCTTAATTGTGTACACTGCTGGATTCGAGTTTCAGAACATCTGTGCTGTGGGTGATTTGCACAACCAGGGTGGCTCATATGGTAATCACATGAGAACCGTCAAATTGCCTGTCCGATTGAAAGTCCGGGCACATGTCAGACCGACGATCCGTGACGAAGAAGCCGCTGCCGTGGAAAACATTTGGGGCGGATGAATGCCGAACCGGAAGCTGCAAGCGTGCGTTGTTGCACTAAGAATCCGGTTTTCTCACACAGGCAGCAACGTCCTGGATGATTCGATCCAAATCACGTGTTGGCTGATAATTAATCAGGCGTCGTGCCCTGTCCAGACACGGCACGCGACGTTGCATGTCCTCAAATCCCTCTCCATATGCTTCCTGGTAGCTGATCCGGTGTATTTGAGAGTCGCTTTCGGTGATCTGAATGACACGATCAGCGAGGTCGCTGATCGTTGTCTCCTGGTCATTTCCCAGGTTCATGACCTGTCCATAACAGTTCGGGGTCTGCAGACAGCGTACGAGGCCGTCGACGACATCTGACACGTGTGCAAAACAACGGGCCTGTGATCCGTCTCCGTGGATAACAATTGGGTCACCGGCGAGTGCGGCTTCGATGAACCTCGGGACAACCATTCCGTATTGTCCGGTTTGTCTGGGGCCCACAGTGTTGAACAGACGTACGACCGATACCGGCAGACGACTCTGTCGCCAGTGAGCCAGTGCCAAAAATTCGTCAAGGGATTTGGCACAGGCGTAGGCCCAACGGTGTTTGCTGGTTGGTCCCGTTACAACGTCGTCGCCTTCGCGGAAGGGGATGGATGTTCCTTTGCCGTAGACCTCACTGGTGCTTGTAACCAGTACTGGTTTTCGAAATCGCGAGCAGTTTCGCAGGACAACTTCCGTAGCACCGAAGATCGTTTCTATTGTTTCAACGGGTCGTTCCATGATCAGCTTGACACCCACGGCCGATGCCAGATGAAACACGAAATCAGAATCACGAATCAATTCAGCCACCAGTGACTCGTTGAAGACCGTGTCAATCAGCAGGTTGACGTCATTTCGTGCTTCGAGATGCGAAATGTTTGCGTAGTTGCCGGTTGACAGGTTATCGAGCAGAGTGACTGCTATTCCGTCACTCAACAGCCGTTCTGCGAGATGGCTGCCGATGAAGCCCGCCCCCCCGGTAATGAATGCATGCTGCTGACTCATTATTTCTGGTTATCCCGTGGTTGTATTCTGAATATGACACACTCTGGCCGATGATCGACAACGTCTGTTTCTGTTGTTTGATCCCTCAGAGGGCTATCTGCAAGTCTGCAGGGATTCAATCCTGCGTCAAGGGCCTTTATTAACAGGAATCGCGGCCCATCAGGTAGTTTGTCCAGGGATCTACGTTTCTGTAATACGGAGCGATTGATTGTATCCACAAACAATGACCGTATTCAGCGATTGAGTTGAGATTTGACCGGTTGTTGAAACGTAACGGGAATTCTGACTCGATGTTGTCCAGGATATGTAAGTGATTGCGCTGACGGAAGGTTCGTGCTCCCATGCATCGTAATCGGGGTAAGTCATTAATGAACACACCAGATGATCCACCGCATCATTTTTTCATGTTCGATACTTAGCAGGTAGTTTTATGACGTCCGGAATAAAATTCGTGCGAAAATTGATCGACTCGTTCGTCTGTTTTTCCGGTGGTTTCACATGAAAATAAATATTCGGGGGACAGTCATATCTTACTGATTGATACTGACACCCCGTGTTCTTTTACCTCAGCACATTTCAAAAATTCTGTAACGGAATCCACAGACCGGCGACTTCGAACTGTCGCTGAACTGAAAGCGGTGATACGAAGACAACGAGCCGTATGTTACGGCTGAATAAACAGCGCCTTCTTTTCACCCGGCAGTGTGAAATCGAAGCCACATGAAACAAAAAAGTCTTCAGACGAAGTCACAACCATTACCTCACGTACGTTTTTTTGTTCTGCCAGTTGGACACATTCCCTGACCAGCATTCGTCCAATTCCCTGTCCCTGCATTGTTTGGATCACTGCGAGACTGCGAATTTCGGCAAGTTTCGGTGAGTAGACCTCCAGTGCTGCAAATCCCACAACGGCTCCTTCGCTGATGGCAACAAATCCGGCTGGCAACAGTTCTTCAAGTTCATCGATCGTCCGTGGCAACAGGCGGTCAGCGCGCACAAAACTGTCCACCACGTCTAAGATTTCCGGGAGATCTTTGGAGTTTGCAGGCCGCATGACCGGACCCGTCGGGGATGATGCATTCATGCTTTATCTGACAGTGTTTCCGGATACAACAGGTTCTACTGCATGACCATTGATGTGCAGTCGAATTAGATTGATTGCCATTCTCGCAGCACGTTCGCGAAAAATTCCGAGGTCACCCGTAAAATCCACGTTTACGACGCGACTGAGTCCAGGACCTGTAACGGCAAACTGTCCGTGCATGACAGCAAATCCGTCATCGTTCCTGCGATACACGGAATGGGATGTGACGATCGCATAGTCCGCGTCATTCTGTACCGTTTTGCACAACTGAACGAGGTCATCCAAATTTTCGGTGCCGGAAATCAGGCGATCGGAGCGGACCACCGGTCCTTCATCAGCGCAATCGTGAACCAGCCACTGACTCAAAAGACCTCCGGTTGTTGTTCCTTCGGCAAGGGCCACGGTCAGATTCCTGTCGGCCAGACTTCGGCGGACCACTAGGTGAAGTTCGTCAGAACCTGTCCCGTATACGGCGTGACTGAGTTTGTCGTTGATTAAATTTATCACGGGCTGAATAAGGGTGTCGCATTGCAACTCGGTATCAGCACGAGCCGTCACAGACAGTGAAATGACAGCTCCGCTGGCAGTAATACCTACTTCGGGATTGCGACCCCGTTCGGTCAGATTTCCCAGAAGTTCTTCCGCATGTGATTCACCATATCCAAATGTTCGCAGCACTACTCTGCGGACAAAAACGGATGATTTTGGGAGCATCGCCACCAGTTGCTCATCGAACATCTTTTTCATTTCACCGGGGACGCCTGGCATGGCGGCTATCATACATTTGGGTGATGCAACGTTCAGAAGGACTCCGGGAGCTGTACCATGGTTGTTGCGCAGAGGAGTCGCGTCACGTGGTCTCATTGCCTGTATGCGATTGCGATCCGGCATAGGCCGGCCGAGTCTTGCAAACATTCCCGTGATATACTGCAGTTCGGTTTCGTCTTCCACGAGCGGCTGATTGAATGCACCGGACATCGCTTCCCGGGTAATATCATCACGAGTAGGACCAAGGCCTCCGGTGACCAGCACGATTCTGCACCGACGAGCCGCCAGTTGCAGAGTTTCAACCATAGCGTCAAGGTCATCTGCGATCGTCGTGTGGCGTGTTACGGTCCAGCCGCGTGCTTCGAGTTCCTGACTGAGCCACTGACTGTTTGTGTCAAGACCGGCACCGCAAACGAGTTCAGAGCCGATGGCAATGAGTTCGGCGTTCATGTTTAATCCTGGCCCGATACCGGAGCTGACGGTAACAATGAGACGGTGTCCGGAATTCCGCCGCTAAGTTCGTTGTACAGTGCCGTGACCTCGTCAAGCATTCGCTGCAGAGAGAACCGTTGTTCTGTCAGAGTGCGTCCCGTCTGAGCCATTTGACGAGTTTGTTCCGGATGGTCTATCAGACGGACGATGGCGTTTGCCAGCTGCCGACTGTCGGATGGCGGTACCGTCAGGCCGGCCTGACTGTTGCTGAGCACCGCGTGAATTCCGCCTACACCGGAAGCGATCACCGGACGACCCTGAGCCATCGCCTCCAGCAGCAGCACTCCGATGCCCTGCTGCAGCGAGGGCATACAAAATACGTCCATTGCAGACATAAACGTCTTCATGTCTGTTGTTTCTTCAACAAAAGTTGCCTGATCATCCAGCTGCAGTGATGTTACCAGGTTTCTCAGGTTTCGTTCCTCAGAGCCTGATCCGGCAATCACAATTCGTATGTTGTTTCCCTGACTAATAACGCGATGGCAGGCCCGGAGAAAAAATGAGCCGCCTTTGAGAAGTTCCAGAGGGCCCGCCATTCCAATGACCGGTGTCCGGGTTGGGTCGAGAACAGGCTGGCACTGTGATTCGGACAGTACCGGGACTCCTGGATGGATCACTCGTTGTTCAATTTGATTGAACTGACGATTTTCGGGCAGGGATGACCGTACACTTTCACTTACACAGACAATCATTCGACAACAGTCTGATGAAGACGGCATCTGCAGTGCCGAGGCGTCCGCATGATCGTTGATACTCATGACGACAGGGCAGTCTAACCGTTCGCCCAGCCAGGTTGCCTGTGGCAGCATCTTTGGCGTCAATACATGAATGACGTCAGGAGGCTGGTCGATCAGGTTCTGCAGCACTGAACGGCGTACAATTTGACCCCAGACCGGAAAAAGGTAGCCCGGCAGCTCATGTACCTGAAGGTTTGTCAGCAGATTTCGGTCGGTTTGACCGATTCGTGTGCACAGGAGTACTGTGTCAATGCCAAGATCCTGCAGGCCTTGCGCCAGACGCAGGGCTAGAATAGATGACCCGCGAAAGGACAGATCAGTGGCCATCAAGAGTACGCGTTCAGGTGTGTTCGCCATATGCCAAGACTATGGTGGTCGGAGGTGGAATACAACCTGACGCAGAGCACCGGTTGGATTCGCTCCTGTCTGTTATCTGAGCTGCAGCGGTTTGACTTGAGTCGTCGGAACCAGCAACGATTCACAATCATCCATCGGCCTGGATGGTTGTCGGAGGAGTTTCGTCGGAAGCCACGTTAAACGACGACGTTCGTAAGTTTGGCGATGCGCTCCAGGTCTTTCAGCAGAGCGATTGGTGTCTGATGTCGGTCTTCCGGACGTTTCTCGAGCATTTTCATTACGCAGCCTGCGAACTGGTCGTTGATGGCCAGCTGGTACGCCTTTGGTGATTCCGGAACCTCAGTTCTCATCTTATCCAGCATCGCCGGAAGAGTGCGGGCTTCGAACGGTGGACGACCGGTCAACAGAGCATAGCAGGTGACGCCCAGTGCGTAGATGTCAGACCGACCATCTGCTGCAGCAGAATCCACTGTGGCTTCCGGTGAGATATAACACAGATCTCCTATCAGCTGACCCGGCAGCGTAATCTGGTTAGCCAAATGACCTTCGATAGCCTTGGCCAGCATCATGTCACCCAGCTTGACGACCCTGTCTGAAGACCTCATCAGGATGTTTTCCGGCTTAATATTACGGTGAATAATCTGATGCTCAAACGCGGCGTTCAACGCTCGCGTCGTATGCACAGCGACGTGAAAAGCGTAATCCCAGTCCAGCATACCGGCCGTGCCGATCCGCTGAATGACCTGCGCCATGCTTTCACCGTTAACATACTCCATCGCCACCCATGTCCATCCATCTTCGGTTCGACCCGCTTTATAGATTTGAACAAGATTTTCGTGTCGGACGGGGTACATTGTTTTCATCGCCCTGAGAAAACGCTGCATCTCTTCATAGTTTTCAGCGATCTCGGGCGACAGAACCTTGAGTGCAACTGTGCGATCTTTTGATGTGTCTGCTGCTTTAAAAACAGCGCCGCTGTGGCCCTCTGACAGCATCGTTTCGATCTGATATTCGTGGATTTTCATCCCGATCAGATCCTTCAGCTGACTATCAGCTTCTGCTTTTGCCGACGTAGCATTCGGTCCCGGCAGAATGACTGTTGCCTGTTCCGAGTCCGCCAGACTGAGGCGAATTTTCGTATTCCCCACTCGTATCTCGTCGCCTGGTCTCAGCATCTTTCGCTGTACACGCTGTGAATTTACATACGTTCCGCCCGAACTTTCTGAATCCACGATTTGCACGGAAGTGGGAGACACGACAAAAGTGCAGTGCTGACGGGACACACTACGGTCACCTATCTGTATTTCAGCCGTCTTGCTGCGACCGAACGATGACGTTCCCTCGGACAGATCAATGGTACGTCCTGCTTCCTGGCCATCAATCACTGTCAATTGGTGTTTCATTTGATCACGAATCTTTCGGGCCTTAGACGTGTTTCGGGAGTCGGTGTGAAACACCACGGTGTCATCACTGCGCGGGTCAGGCGGCAATTCAAAGGCGAGCTGCATGTCGGACAGACGTACGTCGTTTGATGGCCGCGGTTTAGACGCCGGTACCACGTTCCAAGTTCATGCGACATTCGTCTAAAAGTGACCGGACCTGAAACATTGTGCGATCACTGCAGAATCTGTCAATCATTCCCAACCGCGCACATCAGGAATTCTGATGATGTCATAATCAGCAGCGAACGATGATTTCTGAAAACGATGTTTGGCAGCCGGAGCGAGGGCATAGTGGTGCAGTTGCCTTGGCTGGTAAGGTCTAAAACCGGAGTAAATCGCAGCAGAGGAACGTGAACTGTGGCGTTGGTCAGGGATCCGGTCGGGGGCCGGCACGAATGGCTCTGCGGAAGACCTGGAGGCCAGATCCGGCGAACGGTTGTGAGTGTCAGAGTGCACCGGTTGAGACGGTCCTCAGGGAAAATCTCAACAGCTTACGTAACACGCAGTTGCGCTGTGATTCGTTTCCGAGGGCATTAATCGAACTGGTTCCGGAACTCCCGAACATGTCGAGCCCAGTTCCACGTTCCATGCCGATTCCGGGGAGGCCTTGGCGTGGTACAAACATTCATCAGCCGCAGAAAACAGCTCACGAGGATCAGAGGAATCAAATCCGTCGTGCCGAACAGCCGCTCCGATCGAAACCGAAACGGGAATGGTGCCGGCTTCAAATGCCAGGTTCATCGAGTTGATACCCTGCTGAATTCGTTCGATCGGGATCGCAATATTTCCTGCGGTGCAGCCCAGGCACAAGGCTACGAATTCGTCTCCACCGAAGCGCGCCACGACATCATAGGACCTCATTGATGCTTCAAGTTCATGTCCGACGCCCTGAAGTACCGTATCTCCGGCAGGATGGCCCAGGGTGTCATTAATAGTCTTGAAATTGTCCAGGTCAATGACGACGACACCAACGGACATCCCCGTACGTGCGGCTCGGCTCCATTCTTCGCGAAGACGACGTTCATAGGCCAGGCGGTTCAGGAGTCCGGTGAGAGGATCAGACTGCGCTACACAAAGTAATGATTCCAGTCTTCGCCAGCTGAGGAAAATGTCATCTTCGATTGCCAGACCGAAGATGTTTTCTCCTTCACCAATGGCAACGCATTCTGCGGACTTTCCCGCAGTTACCGTTGGTGTTTTATCCTGACGGGTAAATGTGACGTTGAGTAAGGAGCTAAGTGGCATCTGCTGCCAGCGACGTTGTTCGAACTGATTGATCGAGGCCAGCCGACTACGAATTTCTGCCGCCGAAACGATTCCGGTGATCTGGCCGGTGTCATCCGTCGCAAGCACATAAGGCTGTGCTTTCAACTGAGGTACAACGTCGCCAAGTTGTGTTTCGCGATCGAGTGAAAGTAACGTGCCTTCCCCGGTGTCCATCTCCAGCAGGAGCTGGCCTGCATGTTTTCTCAAGTGGTTCTGTGCAACCATTGAAATTCCTCTTCGTAACCGGCGGTCGGACGACAGTTCGATTTCGGCCGCGTCGCGTTTAGTCGAATGGAAATTAAGAATTCCACTCACAGTGCGGACCGCGTAATTCGACACAGGAACCGTAGCTCATCGGCCGGATCAGTCGCGAAAGATTCGGGATTCCATCCGATTCGGCGGTAACGATGGTCCGGGTTGAAGTGGTTGATTACACCTGCAGCGGTGACAATAGCCGGATACGGGGCCGGGACTCTCAGAGAGATGTTCCGGTGAAGTTGTAATGTAACAGTTCACCGCGTGGCGGGATTTGGGTTAGGTCCACGAAGGTTTCCCGACGGCGGCCAGAAGATCGCTGCTCACCTGGTGGATCTGTCATTTCATTGGTTTTGCTCGACTCTTTGCCATCATCCGCACATAATACACCCGTCAGTCGAATCGCTTACTCTATTGTGCCGGAGCATCTCGAACACCGATGCCTTTTGCCGCATATTCAGTACTTCGAAAGTGTTTTCCGTTGTCCGCCGTGATGTGCATGTCCCTGCTGGCCCACGGGCAGGTCGCGCCGCTGGAGGTTGAGAATGCTGTGGCGTTAATCGAATCGGAGATGAAGTTCTACGCAGAACCGCTGGAGCATACTGACCTTGTTATTGAGATGATCCCTGTGACCGGCGGAACTTTTCTGATGGGAAGTTCGGAGACAGAAAGTAGTCGGAACGCCGACGAGGGTCCTGCGCATCCGGTGACCGTTGACGCTTTCTGGATGGGAAAATGTGAAATTACCTGGGAACAGTATGATGTCTGGGGAGAGAATATGGACATTATCCGTCGTCGGATTTTTGGCAGGACAGCCACTCCACGGGATGAAGGAGCAGATGCTGTTACGCGACCCACACCGCCGTACACTGATATGAGTTTTGGAATGGGGAAACAAAAGTATCCGGCGATCTGCATGACCCAGCATGCCGCACGAAAGTACTGCGAATGGCTGAGTGCAAAAACCGGGCGCTATTACCGACTGCCGACGGAAGCAGAATGGGAATACGCCTGTCGTGCAGGTACCACCACGGCATGGTCATTTGGTGACGACGATTCGCTGATTGATGACTACGCGTGGTATGAAGACAATTCCGACTATACCTATCAGATTGTGGGGCAAAAGAAGCCCAATGCCTGGGGACTGCACGACATGCACGGAAATGTGGCCGAATGGGTACTGGATCAGTATTCGGCTGACACCTACAGCCGTCGCGAAAAGTCCGGCACGACGAATCCACTGGTGATTCCCGTGACGTTGTATCCGCGAGTCGTTAGAGGCGGCTGCTATGACGATTCAGCAGCGAAGCTGCGGAGTGCTGTTCGCACCGCATCCAGTTCGGAATGGAAAGAGCAGGACCCTCAAATTCCCCGGAGCATATGGTATCATACGGACGCACTCGGTGTCGGGTTTCGTGTTGTTCGTCCACTGAACGTGCCACCACCGGATGAACAAAACGACTTTTGGAATAAGTCAGACCCTGTGCAGCTGGACCCGGAAGAGTAAGGATATGCAACAGTAACACATCAGAAATGCAGGAGCCGCGGGTTCCCGCGTGAGCTCTGTTCTTTATGACATCAGTCGAGCTCCTGTTCACAAAATGACCGGATTCTGGTGCGACAATAGACCGCTTTCGGCGAAGTAACAATTCTCAGCTATCTCCTACAGAAGGTGCATCATGGTATCCTCAGAAACAACCCGCCGCTCGTTCCTGAAAACCGGCAGTAAGGTGGCCGCAGCTGCCACCACGCTGCAGGCTGCCTCAGTGGGGGCCTATGCCGGCGAAGACAGCGAAATTCGAATTGCGCTAATCGGCTGTGGAGGAAGAGGAACCGGAGCCGCCAGTCAGGCCATGAGTGTCGCAGACCAGGGGCCTGTCAGACTCGTGGCGATGGCCGATGTGTTTGACCGACGACTTGAAACAAGTCGCGGCGGACTGGCCCAAAGGTTTGAGGCAGACGGAAAAATGGACGTTCCGGAAGACCGGCAGTTCATCGGCTTCGACGCCTACAAAAAGGCTATGGACTGTCTGCGTCCCGGTGACCTGGTGATTCTGGCAACTCCTCCGGCTTTTCGCTGGGTGCACTACACGTATGCAATTGAGAAAGGCCTCAACGTATTTATGGAGAAGCCGGTCTCCGTGGACGGTCCCACCAGTCGACGAATGCTGGAACTCAACAAACTGGCAGTGGCGAAAAATCTTAAAGTTGCGGTGGGTCTCATGTGCCGCCATTGTGACGCCAGACGCGAGTTATTTGATCGAATTCAGAACGGCGAAATCGGCGAGATCAATTTGCTTCGAGCGAACCGCCTTGCCGGACCGACGGCCTCAGCGGCGGTGCCGCCGATGCCCAAAGGAATCAGTCCGCTGCACTATCAGATTTCTCAATTTCACGGGTTCCTGTGGCTGAGCGGTGGGGCCGTGAGTGACTTTCTGATTCACAATATCGATGAAGGGTGCTGGATGAAGGATGCCTGGCCGGTTGAGGCTGTTGCGACGGGGGGGCGCCATTACCGTGGTGATATGATCGATCAGAATTTTGATTCTTACTCGATTGAATATACGTTTGCGGACGGGACAAAGATGCTGGTCGGGGGACGTACTGTTCCTGGTTGTTACCACGATTTTGCGACGTATGCGCACGGAACAAAAGGTCTCGCCATTGTGTCCTCATCAGGTCACAGACCGGCTAAATCACGGATTTACAAAGGACACAATGCAGAAGCTGATTCGTTGCAGTGGGCCTATCCCCGCAGGGAGGAAAATCCTTACCAGCTGGAATGGAATGACCTGATTGCCGCCATTCGGAAAGACGCGCAGTACAATGAAGTTGAACGAGGAACTCTGGCCAGTCTCACAGCATCCCTTGGTCGAATGGCTGCGCATACAGGTCAGAAAATCACGTTTGATCAAATTCTCAACGGTGATCACGAATTCGCTCCGGACGTCGACAAGCTGACACTGACCGGTGATTCACCGCTGATGCCGAATGACCAGGGCAAATATCCGATTCCATATCCGGGGATCATTACGGATCGCGAATATGCGTGAGGAACGGACCACAGATATTAAGAATGTGGACTGATTGCCCGATTGAGGTGAACCGTTTCGAATACGGGCACACCATACGTGTGTTGCTCACAACCTGTCGGTGACATGAATTTTTCATTCGGTGATTTGAATTTTTCTTTTGTGCCGATCTGGTCCTGGCCGTTCGTGTTTTTGTGTTGTGTTGTCATGGTCGGCGTTGTGACGTTGGCGTATCCGCGTCGTATTCAGCACGTATCTTCGGGGCGTCGAAAACTTTTACTGCTGATGCGGTACGTTACAGTGCTGTTCTTATTGTTTCTGATGCTCAAGCCGTCGTTAGTGATGACATCAGAAAACCAGCGCAACTATGTCGTGTACGTTCTTTGGGACGCCAGTCGCAGCATGGCAACCCCGGACGGTCCTGGAAGTGTTACTCGCTATGAGGTCCAAAGGGCGTTTCTTAATGACGCTCAACGTTTTCTGGACCGCTTTGGTGAACGGGTGGAAATCCGTTACCGGGCTTACTCAGAAACACTTCATTCGGTCGGGGCCGGTGAAATGGATCAGCCACAGGGCGAGTTCACTTCCCTGAGTAATACTCTGGAGGATCTGCAGAACGATGCTGCGTCAGACGATGTTGCAATGGTGATCATGACAGGAGACGGTCGCCAGGCAGCCTGGGGAGACGACAACCGCAACCCGGTTCAGTTCGCCCGACTTCTTGGAAAGAAAAATATGCCCATTTATACATGGGCCATCGGCACCAGCGATGTTACTTCAAGCGTGATGGATGTTGCGGTAAGTGAACTCGATATTCCTCGTGATGTTTTCGTCCGTAATGTGGTCCCCGTGAAGGTTCGTGTCCGGGCGAATGGTGTATCGGGCAAATCACTGCAGGTTCGGGTATTGCTGGAAAAACGCGTCTCAGGCAGAACAACATCAACGTCGATGATGGTGGCACCCGGTGATCAGCAGCATCGGCCGGTTCAGGAATTTATCTGTGATGGAGATTCTCTCGAAAAACTGATCGAACTGGAATTTATTCCGGGTGTTTCCGGTGTGTTTAAGGTTGCTGTCGAAGTCGTGCCGCTGGCTGATGAAGTTCGCAAAACAAACAATCGTATTGAGACGTTGATCCGTGTTCGAAAAGGTGGAATTCGTGTCGCCTATTTTGATCAGCCTCGTACGGAATCGACATACCTTAGAAGTATCACCGTCAGCAGTCGTGTGCAGCTTGAATTTCAAAAGCTGTTTCTGGGGCGTTTTGCAGATCGCAACCAATTTGTTGAAAACTGGTTCGAACCCGGTGAAATCGATGCATTTATTATTGGCGACGTGCCGGCAGAAATCTTCGGACGGGACCGGCTCAGAAAAATTCAACGTTGCTGCGAAGCCGGTGCAGGCCTGATGATGACGGGGGGATTTCGAAATTTTGGTGCCGGTGGCTATGAGAACCACAAAATTAGTGAACTGTTTCCGGTGGATCTGTCCGGAACAACGGACCAGCTGACGGGGCTGGTACGAATGGTACCGACCGATACGGGGCTCCGGCATTCTGTGCTGCAAATCGCTCCACCGGACATCAATGCTGATCGCTGGCGGGAGCTGCCGCCACTGAATCAGGCCACCGTTCTGAAGCCGCTGGAAGGTTCTCTTGCTCAGGTACTTGCCCGGACCGAAACCGGTGAACCGTTGCTGGTTGCGCATGAGGTGGCCCACGGTGCGGGGCAGTCAAGGGTGATGGTTTTCGGAGGGGACACTACATGGCGCTGGTGTCTGCAGCGTGACTGGGGAACGATGGCCCAGCAGCGATTTTGGCGTCAGGTTATATTCTGGCTGACGAGGATCGAACAGGATGATGATGGTCCCGTATGGATTACGGCGGAACCTCAGGATGTCGCACCAGGACAGGATGTTGAACTTCGGTTCGGAGCCCGGGATTCTCAGGGGCTTCAAATCACAGATGCGAAATACACTGTGACAGTCACCAGGCCGGACGGAACGGTAGAGTCGGTTCTCGCCAGTCGGGACAGAGGTGCCGGATTGGCTCGGTTCACACAAGTCGATGAGCCGGGTGATTACAGAGTCGGAGTGCAGGCAAGGGTGGACGGAACGTCGCACGGCAGTGCGGTCGCAAGATTCCTGGTCAATGCCCGCGATCCGGAATTAGACAACCCGTCGGCAGACCCGGAAATGATGAGAGAACTGGCCACTGTCAGCGGTGGAGATTTTCTGTCTGGGGCTCAGTTGCTGCAACGACTGGAAGATTTTGCGAACAATGGATTACCGGTACAGGCATTGAGACAGGATCGTCGTATTAATCTGTGGGACAACTGGTTTTCGTTGATGTTGTTTACGGTCATCATGACGTGTGAATGGGTCGTGCGGAAAAAAAGCGGATTGGTGTAGCCTGTCTGCAGCTGAACTGTCCGGCCGGGGCATTCCAGCATTTCCCGCAGTGATAACGCTGTGGTGTCGGCAACAGTCGGTCTCGTTTTGGACACCTCGAGTCGGGCGACTCCTGTGCGTTCTGTCGTGCGTTTCATTCTTTTTTGTTGTGCAGTTTACTGACTGCAGATGACCGTTCCGAGACCTGTGACAGCGGTTGGATCCTGAATACGAAATACCATGCCTTTGACGGCACTCACAGTGCAGGTGCCCGAAATGTCTGGTAAAGATTACTCTGCTGTCAGACGACGCCCAATGCGTTTTGCGACGATGATTCGGGTCTTTCCGCAATTTCGCAGAAAGAATACCACCTGTGGTTCAGTGCCTCCGGTTGGCAACTGTTTGGCGACTGCATCAGCAGTGATTGACAGGTGTCGACATTTGATTTCGTAACGGGATGCCGGTTTACTGCGAAAATAGTGTCGAAGTCTCTTCAGACTGTTGGGCAGTACAGCAATGACTTCGAACTCCGTGACGAATGATGAGTCAGGACATTCATCAGATGTGAGATACTCTTCTCCGGCGTCCAGACGTTGTAGATTCAACTGCTCACAAACGGCATCGACAAGCCCTGCCCGTACGACGGCCGGATCAGGATCGAACAGATACCGGCCGGGATACACTGCAAAATCTGCCGTCACTCCAAGGGGATCTCCGGCAATTGTGTTCCCGGAAGGCAAAACCGTCGCACGAAACTGTTCGGCAGGTGCCAGTTCACCAAACCACACTGTAGCTTCCCGACATTCGCCGTGCAGACTGACTAGTTCAATTTCACAATCGGGAAACTTTTGCATGAAGTTACCCGCAGAGCTGATCTTGATGGCGCCTCCGGCGGCTGTTTTCGTGGCTGCCTGCATCCAGTCCAGATCCGGACAATACTGTTCGAGTCGTTTGACCGGTCGAACACGTCCGACCCGCCGATCAGGGTCGGCGTGAATCAGCCGGCCGGACAGAGAGATGTTTTGTGCATCGTCGAGGATCGAAGGTTGTGCTGAACAATTCCATATGTCGAGATTCCAGCGGCACCGCTGCAACATAGTTTCATCGTTGTCCACGACGGTCACCGATGCACGTCGCGCCAGGGCCGCGGCATCGCTGCCGATACCACAGCACAGGTCCAGTACGGAAACGTTGCGGGGAAATCGTTCGGCTTTGTGAGTCGCGACAGCCGGATGTGTGCATTGCTGGACTCCGGCGGCGGTGAGCCACAGATGTTCGGCGTCGTGCAGGACTCCCCGGGCCCGTATCCTCGCTTCGTGCAGCATGAATGCGGCACGCACCAACTCCGGGCAATAATGCCTGCGCAGCTTATGCTGGACCGCAAGTTCGCTGCCGGTCGATTGAGCGATCGCGGTCAATAAATCCGGGAGCTCCCGCAGCTGTTGTAAAGTAGCCAGTTCCGAAGTCACTGTTTGCCCTCCGACTCGGTTGTCAGAGGATCAGCTGCAGACGTCGTGACGGAACGGGTGAGCAAAGCCGCGTAGCTGCCGTCGGCGGGCTGGCCGGGAAGGGAGATGATCTCATTCTTCAGGGTCATTGAGGGAACCGCCTGCACGACATCACGAATCAGTGACGTGGTTTCTTCCGGCTCCACGCTGCATGTCGAATAAACCAGACGTCCTCCCGGGCGTAAGTGATCAAAAGCGATCATCAGCAGCCGTGTCTGTAACGTTACGAGTTCTGCAAGGTCATGCTCGCGGAATCGCCAGCGAGCCTCGGGTCGTCGCGACAGTACACCGGTGTTCGAGCAGGGAACGTCGACCATTGCTGCATCGAATTTGACGTCGGGCAGTCCGCGGCCATCTCGATCAATGCATCGCGTCACCACGGACGAAAGTCTTAAGCGACGAAGACTGGCATCGACCAGGTTCAGGCGGTCCTGGCTTACGTCTGCAGCACAGATACTGGCAGCATCCCCGCTGAGTTCAGCTAAATGAGTCGTTTTGCCTCCTGGGGCCGAACAAAGATCAAGAATTGTCTCACCTGCCTGGGGGTTTAACATCCGAGACGCCGGCATGGCGGACTGATCCTGAATGGTCCAGTGACCGTCTTCGTAACCCGGGAGCGATTCGATCCGTCCGGCGGAGCTGATCGTCAGTGATTCATCAAATACACCTGGCTGTGTGGTGATGTTGGCGGCAGATAAGCTGTTAACAACATCGGAAACAGTGGTCCTGAGCGTATTGATTCGCATGTTGATTGTTGGCGAACTGAGACAGTGAAAACCCGCGATCAGCAGATCCCTGAATCCCATGCGACGCGACCAGCGACGGGCAATCGCTCGCGGCATCGAAAAGGCTTCACCAAAATACTCGACGGGGGTCGTCGCCGGACAGGGAAATACGTCAGTGGCTAGCTCACGAAATTGTCCGTTTGACAACGGCATCTGATTACCGGCAGCTTCCGACGCCACACGATCCGTCAGTAATCGGGTGATATTTCTGAGCACACCATTTGTGAAACCGGCCCACTGGGGACGATTCAGTGACCTTGTTAAATCCACGGTGGCATCTACAGCAGCGTGATCGGGGGCCCGCCCGAAACACAATTGCTGGACTCCAGTTTGCAGTAGCCGCCACAAATCGGGTTCGACCTCAGCACGGGGGCGTTTCACCTGTGACTGCAGCAAGACGTCGATGGTGCGTCTCCGCCGCAACGTACCTGCGGCAACATCAAGGGCTAGGCCTCGTTCCCGCCAGGGCAGTGTGTGTCTGGAATCCAGATCCGCCAGCAGATCTGAAACAAACCGACCAGTCGTGTCATGCTGTTGCAGCACGGCCAAAGCCAGCGCTCTGCCGGAGTCGATGCGACGGACCGTCAGCGGCTGGTATTTGTCGGAACGAGCAGTACCTCGTTTGTACGAGCGATGTCCGGTCATTCCGTCGTTTCGCACAATGAATCCAGATCGTCGAAGAAACCAGGATATGTTTTACCGGTGCATTCGGGATCGAGTATTTCGATGCCGGGTGCGCACAGTCCCAGCAAAGAAAAACTCATAGCCATACGGTGATCCTCGTAAGTGCGGACTGCTGCGGGGCGAGGTGATCCCGGATAAATTTTGAATCCATCCGGAAATTCTTCGGCACGAATGCCGACACGTCGGAGTTCGGTAACCACTGCGGAGATCCGGTCGGTCTCCTTGTGACGTATATGTTCCACGTTTCGAATAGTGGTGGGACTATCGGCAAACACGGCGACGGCCGCCAGTGTTTGTGCCGTATCACTGACAGCATTCATGTCGATATCGATACCGTGTTTAGCAGATCCGGAAACAGTGACACTGTCGGTGTCCCAGATGACCTGACATCCCATTTGTTCCAGCGCGGTGGCGAATTCAACGTCCCCCTGTAACGCATTTCGGTGAAGTCCCTTGACAGTGACCTGTCCTCCGGTGACAGCGGCGGCTCCCCACAGATAACTGGCCGCGGATGCGTCGGGTTCGATTTCGTAATTCCTGGCTGTGTAACGAGCTGTTGGAATGTGAAATTCAGACAAATCGTCAGACAGTTCAACAGGAACTCCAAAACTCTTCATCATCTTCACAGTCATTGTGACGTAAGGAACAGACACCAGAGTTCCGGCGACTTGCAGGTCTGAATCATTCCTGCAGGAAGGCAGGGCCATCAGCAGACTGGTGAGGAACTGGCTGGAAATACTGCCCTGAATGGTTGCAGCTCCTCCGGCAATGCCGGAGGAGCTGCCGCGGACGATTACCGGCGGACAGTCACTCTGTTGCTTCTCGAAATCAATAGTGGCGCCAAGCTGGCGCAAAGCGCGGACGAGATCACCGATCGGACGCTGCCGCATTCGCTCGGTACCATCGAGACGATAGCTGCCGGATCCGAGGCAGCACAGCGACGTGAGAAAACGAATACTGGTTCCACTGTTCTCCAGCCAAAGTTTTGCGTCATCTGCGGGGATCCGTCCGGCGCGTCCCATGATTCGGCACTGCCCGGTTGTGGTGTCGTGCGAGACTCTGAAACCAAGTCGATGCAGACTTTCGACCATGACGCGAGTGTCCAGACTGTCAAGTACACCGGACAGTTCCGTGGTGCCTTCCGCGAGTGCCGCGAGAATCAGGGCACGGTTGGTAATGCTCTTGGAACCTGGAGGTCGCAGGACGCCCTGTACCGGACGTGTGACGGGTTTTATTTTCCGGGACTCGGGCATGGGTAAGCGTGGATCGTGAAAACCGTACAGAAAGGAGTAATTCGGACCAGACGCGAGCGTACGCCGTTTTGTGTGTTGTGTCGCGTACGTCGTGCAGAGTCGTTCAGGTTTCCTGTAAAATCAAAGAGCCAGTATGGCAGAGTCTGTTCGAATTACTTCATCGCTTCAGCTCAGTCCGTGAAGATTGTGTCTGAATCGGGTATTACGGTACATCCGTCAACGAAGCTGGAATCCAAATTCAGGGGGTGAGAACCTTACTTTTAGCTGCGATCCACTTTTCCACACAAAACATGGACTGTGATTTCCATTCGTACGGAGATAGAATTGTGGGCCCGATGTACTGCTCCTCAGGCGGATGCAGCCGGTGTCGTTTCAGTCTGAAATCCGGACAACGGACTGTCTGATGAATCTGTTTTACCGAAATCGAATTTCCTTCAGTGCGGTCGTAGTGGCAGCAGGACTGATGTTACCTGTGATGCCGGCGGTGGCACAGGAGACCGGTCGTGTTGCTCGACTACAACCGTCGGACGGTCCTCTGCAACTGACGGAACTCGTCCGGGCCGGGGGAGGGATCGGCTATCTGATTGGTGTACTCAGCCTTGTCATGGTCGCTCTGATCATTGACCACGTTTTGAATATACGTCGCAGCACTCTGATGCCACCGGGACTTGCAGAAGAAGTCCATCGACTGTTGAGTGAACGGAATATTGACGGGGCGAAGCGAACCTGTGAGGAACATCCAGGCTTTCTCAGCCGACTTCTGACAGCCGGTCTCGATGAAGTTGGAGTCGGATATGGGACGATAGAAAAATCCATGGAAGATGCCGCGGTCGAACAGTCGGCGCGACTCTTTCGGCGGATTGAGTATTTGTCGGTCATCGGGACTATTGTTCCGATGCTCGGGCTGATGGGCACTGTATGGGGAATGATCCAGGCGTTCGTGGAGTTCGAACAAAAAGCTAATCCGCAGGTCTCTGAACTGGCGCCCGGCATTTACCGTGCGCTGGTTACGACATTGCTGGGACTGGGCGTGGCCGTGCCTTCTCTCAGTGCATTCGCTATTTTTCGCAACCGCATCGACGAACTCTCTGCAGAAGCCACATTGCTTGCTGAACATGTCTTTGCCGATTTCCGCCGTCTGTCACAAAAAAAAGCGATGGGGCGAACCAAACGAACCGACGTTACCAAGCCGGTGAATGAGTGACAGGACATTACTCGCAGGTTGTCCGGAAGTTTTGATGTTTCGCCCGGAAAGATGTGAGGCATCAGCAAAGCGGGAGGGACATGCAGCGGATATGGTCTGGCCGGCTATTGTCTGATGCAAAAAAAAAACGGGCTGCTTTGAAATCAAAGCAGCCCCGGATGATCAGGTTTGCACGAACCGCAACGTTGGAAACGCGTCGAGTCAGGCGAGGACCGAGTCACGCGAACGTGCACTCATGAATGATCCGGGCCTACGAATATATTTTGAGACCTCCGTTGGAGTTATATCTGCAAACCGGGAAGTCCGCCGGCGGATGCGGGCTCCGAGTTAATTTGATCGGTTGCTGCCTGAAGAACCTGCAGTGAATTACGGGAACCATACGGGATTGACGGTGTGCGGGTCGGCGGATCATCTATTGGTCCATCCTGATCACATCGATCGCAACATCCCTTACGACTGAAACAGAGTGTCAACGATTTGCTTGACTGATCCGTTAAACCTCAGTTGCGCTTAAGATGTCGGGATACCGATGTGGTATCTGGATGGCGAATAATACCATGTTCAGTAATCATGGCGTCGATCAGGGCAGCAGGAGTCACGTCAAACGCCGGATTATACACGTCGACACCGATTGGAACGGTTTGTCGCCCAAATCCGCGGGTCACCTCTGCAGCGTCTCGTTGTTCGATCGGAATTTGATCTCCCGTGGCCAACGTGAGGTCAAATGTGCTGGAAGGAGCCGCCACATACAACGGAATCCTGTGGGCCCGAGCCAGCAGGGCAACACCGTATGTTCCAATCTTGTTGGCGGCGTCGCCGTTGGCCGCAATTCTGTCGGCCCCTGTGACGACAGCCTGAATTCGGCCTTCTTTCATCACCTGAGCTGCCATGCTGTCGCAAATCACCGTGACGTCCACATCACGTTGTTGAAGTTCCCACGCCGTCAGACGAGCTCCCTGCAGCAGCGGACGTGTTTCATCTGCGTAAACATGGAGTTGTTTGCCGGCCGCTGCTGCTGCAAAAATCACCGACAGGGCAGTGCCGATTCCCGCTGTTGCAAGTCCCCCGGCATTGCAGTGTGTCAGTATTCCGGTTCCGGATTCCAGTAATTCTGCGCCGTTGTTGCCGATACTTTCACACATCCGTTCATCTTCCATCTGAATCAAAGCTGCGTCTTCAAAAAGACGCTGATGAATTTGCGCAGCTGTGGCTTCAGTGTCTGATTCGGCAATTCCCAGCAGACGCTGGAGTGCCCAGGACAGGTTGACGGCCGTTGGTCTGCTTCGGCCCAGATACTCAGAAACGTTCCGATGGCGACTGTTGAATTCAGCACGCGTTGCATTTCTAACCTGTTGAGTCCCCAGTATGACGCCCCATGCGGCTGCCACCCCGATGGCAGGAGCACCGCGCACGGAAAGCTTTCGAATTGCGTTATGGACGTCTTCCACAGTGGCAGCGTTGATCTCTGTGAACTGTTCCGGCAGTAATGTCTGGTCGATCAAATACAGTGAGCCCAGAGCATCGCCTTCCCAGCGGAGTGTATGATACTCGCTGTGCATCGCTTTAGTGTTTTTCCTGTGTATGGACGGCTGCGGATTGTTGTGAAAGTTGTTGTCATTTTCGAATCGCTGTAATCACGTCATATTCCGAGATCTTGATAATGTGAATTTCATGAAACAGCTGAGTCATGCGTTCGACGTGTCTGTCTGTCAGACGAGTGACCAGGTGAATTCGCCCTTGCGGACGCAGGCTTTCCAGGGCGGCCTGCAGGAACAACTCTGAAATCCTATAGTCAGAGTAGTAGGGAGGATTCGTTAAAAACAGATCCCACCGCCCGTGGTCCGGGACCACGGCGGTGGAAGACAGCATCACCTGCAGGTTGGTGACGCTGTTGCAGGCGGCGGTCGACTGTGTTGCCTGGACAGCTCTGGCATTGCTGTCTACGGCAAGCAGCTGCGCCTTTGGAAATCTCAGTGCCGCAGCGGTTGACACTGCTCCGGAACCACTGCCCATTTCTAAAATCTTTAAGGGGTTGAAGTCCGGCGGCAGAAGATCGAGGGATCGAATCAGGGATCTCGCACCTCCATCCAGTTTTCGATGACTGAATACTCCGGGTCTTGACCGGCACCGAATCAACTGTTCTCTGTCGCGGAATGCGAATTCCGAGCTGAAGTCTTTCCGTTTTCGCTGAGTTGTTCGGCGTCGGGCAATATAGCAGACTCCCTCCTGGTGTTGCTCAACCGTCACCCGGCCGTAAATCGACTGCAGTTGTTTTTGAAGCCAGCTGTCCCGGGGATTGTCTGTGCTGACAATCACCCTTCCGTTTGATTTGACACAATCGGCGGCGTTCTGAAGCAGATCTCGTGTCAATTCAGCTGCTCCGCGTGACAAGGTGGGAAGAATCACTGTATCGAACCGTCTGTCGGGCAGATCCGGGTTGCAGTGAAATTCGGGGCTGACATCAGGCAGGTCTGTCCTGGTACGCCTGAATTCATCGAGCACCGATACCAGCAGGAAATGTTCGAGTGTGAAAATATCCCAGGTGACATCAGGATGTGACCTGATCAACGCCGGGGCCAGTCGTGTGCCGCTCTGCAGAATCAGTAGTACTTCCGGACCCAGAATGCAGTCAGCAAACTCCAGGATGACTCTGTCGCATGCGTTTCTGAGTTGACGTGGGGAATCGGTTGCCATCACATAACGTCTGCTGTCTTGATGCCGAGTAGTGACAAGCCAGTGCGGATTCCGCGAGCTACCAGATCACACAGTATCAGGCGGCTTCGCTGCAGCGCCGGCGTTTCCGCACCCTGTACAGAACAAGTACTGTAGAATTTGCTCAGGCATCCGGAAGTTTCCAGCAGCCATGCGGTCATCAAATGAGGACGATAGTCCGACAGAACGTCGTCCACTGCTTCGCCGAAACGAAGCAGTTGCAGCGCAAGTGCCCGTTCTTCGGGAACCGTCAGCAGGACAGCGTCAGAACTGCTGCTGAGCGATTCACGATTAACATCTAATTTTCGAAAAATTCCACAGATTCGAGCATAGGCATACTGCATATAAGTTGCTGTATCTCCACTGGTTGCCAGCATCTTGTCCCAGTCGAATATGTAGTCACTGTCTCTGTTATGGTGCAGATCGGCGTATTTGATTCCCCCGAGTCCTACGATGTCAGCAACACGGGATCGTTCTGAGTCGGATAACAGAGGCTCCTCGCGACGCTCATCATTTTCGTCGACGATGCGGCGGGCTCTGTGGACGGCTTCATCCAGCAGGCTTTCCAGCCCGATCACATCGCCGGACCGGGTTTTATACGGTTTGTTATCCTTTCCCATGACTGTACCAAAGCTCACGTGGCGGTACGACGGGTCCGGATATTTCCAAAGTGCGGCCGTCTTAAACAAAAGCTGGAAATGTTCCTCCTGACGCTTATCAACCACGTACAGAATTTCATCGGCATCCAGTTTGCTGACCCGGTACTCGATCGTGGCCAGGTCCGTTGTGGCATATGTGTAGGCTCCGTCGGTTTTCTGTACGATAAATGGTGCGGTATTGCCCTCGACAAAGACACAGGTGGCTCCGTCGCTGTCAACGGCCAGGTTTAGTTCCTTCAGGCTTTGAACAACGGGGCCAAGTTGAGCGTTGTAGGCACTTTCGCCGAGTTCCAGATCAAATGTTATATCCAGTCGGTCATAGACGTGGTTCAGTGCCTGCAGGCAGGCCGGAAGGAACTCATCCCAAAGTACCTGATTGTCAGGGTCACCGGCATGGAGTTTGGACGTTTCCTGGCGAGACAGCCGGGCAATTTCCGGATGCGCATTCGCCTGTAGCTGCAGGTTTTCTGATTGTTTGACTGCTGCCAACTTGTTTTCACTGGAGTTGATTTGTTCCGACAGGTCTGCAATCTGTTTTCGGATTCCCTTCAGTAATTTTTTGTGCTTTTTGTCTTTTGGGTTTTCGGACGATTCTGCCTGATGCAGTCGCGTTTGCTCTGTCGTGCGCTGCTCAAGCAGTCCGGGCAATTGCAGTTTCGCTTTATGGAAATCGGTCAACTGGTTGACCAGGCGATACAACCTGGCAAGTTCAGCAACAGGGTCTTTGGCGTAGGCTGCTGAATCGGAAAAATGTCGGTAGCCGTAGATAATCATGCCGAACTGAGTACCCCAGTCACCAATGTGATTGTCCGTCGTTACGTTGTGCCCGGCAAAACGAAGAATTCGGGCAATCGCATCTCCAATTACGGAACTGCGCAGATGTCCCACGTGCATCGGCTTGGCGACATTGGGAGATGAAAAATCAACCACTACATGCCGCGGATCGGTTACAGGAGCGCAGCCTAAACGATCGTCACCACGAACGGATTCGATACCGGAAGCGATCCAGTCGTCTCGAAGCCTCAGATTGATGAATCCTGGTCCGGCAATTTTCGGAGACTCGCACAGATCGCTCAGGTCCACCTCTGAAATCAGTTGTTCAGCGATTTCTCGCGGTGGTTTGTTAAGAACCTTTTTTAACGGCATGGCGCAATTGGCCTGGTAGTCGCCGAATTTCGGGTCCTGTGAGGGGCGAATCATATCCAGCAGTGGTGCAACGTCATCGGTCAATCCGGACAGCGGACGATGAAAACGTGAACGAATCAGATGCAGAATATTCATCGAGAGGATCAGTCAGACGGTTCGGGCGCGGAGCGACAAAGGAACGAACAGACACGCCAAGTGTAGTATAAAACAGGGATCTGTCTCAGTTATCAATACTCGGTCAACTCACCCGGTTCATCATCCACCGCGCTGAATTCGGACTTCACGACCTGGCGGATTGTTCGTTCGTTGCGTTCTTTCTTTAGTCGTGCCAGGGCGTCGTCAAAACTCATGACGCCGAGATCACCGTCAATTCGGCATCGAACCGCTACAGCATTCTGTTCCGCTTCCCGGGGGCCCACTACGAGCATATAGGGAATTAATTCCAGTTGTGCTTCACGGATTTTGGCCTGAACACGGGCGCTTTGCAGGTCAGTTCCTACGCGAAACCCGTCTTGTCGCAGACGGGTGGACACATCTTTGGCATAGGCATCAGATTTTTCACTCAGGGGCAAAACCCGAATCTGCTCAGGCGCTAACCACAGGGGGAACGCCCCGGCAAAATGTTCAATTAATACACCCACGAATCTTTCCATGGACCCAAAAGGAGCCCGATGAATCATCACAGGACGGTGAGGCTTGTTGTCTTTTCCAATATATTCCAGGTCGAAACGTTCTGGCAGATTATAGTCAAGCTGTACTGTGCCCAACTGCCATTCGCGACCCAAACAATCTTTGACCATGAAATCGGTTTTGGGTCCGTAAAACGCCGCTTCGCCGGGTGTTTCGATGTAATCCAGACCTTCTTCGGTCAGAACTCTCCGTAAGGTGTCCTGAGCACTCTGCCACAATTCGTCGCTGCCCACGTATTTGTTTGAGCCTGGATCCTTAGTGGAAAGCTGCACGCGATAGTCGTCCAGTCCCACTGCATCCAGTACATACTTGACTAGTCCCAGCGTATCCTTGAACTCCTGTTCGACCTGTTCGGGAGTACAGAACTGGTGAGCATCATCCTGAGTCAGACCCCGAACCCGCAGCAGCCCGTTGAGCTCCCCGGACTGCTCATGACGGTAGACCGTGCCGAATTCTGCCAGTCGTACCGGCAGGTCCCGGTAACTGCGGGGAATGGCTTTGTACATCTGCACATGATGGGGGCAATTCATTGGCTTCAGCAGATAACGCTCCTGCTGTTTTTCCCACTTTCGCAGCACACTGCGTTTTTCCTCAGCGGCACCGTTCACGGGGAAATCCTCAACGGAAAATCCTAATACGAGCGCTGCATCCAGTAACTTCCGCTGGTCCTCGTCAGTGGGTGCGTTCAGTTCCGTGTCTTCAGGGTCCAGACAGCGAATCCAGTGGTCGACCAGCTGGCCGGCAGAGTGGCTGAACAGCGGAGCAAACTGTGAATCGCGGTAATACGGAAAATGTCCGCTCGTTTCATACAGTTCGACTCGACCGATATGAGGTGAGTACACCGGATTGTAGTCGCGTCGCAGAAGTTCTGCTTTGATAAAGTCTTCCAGAGTGGCCCGGATCGTCGCCCCCTTCGGCAACCAGAGACACAATCCCTGTCCAACATCGGGGCTGAGTGTAAACAGCTGAAGGCGACTGCCAAGTACACGATGATCGCGTTTCCTGGCTTCTTCCAGCTGCTGTAAATATGCCTTTAATTGTTTCTTGTCAAAAAATGCTGTGCCGTAGACCCGCTGTAGTGACCGATTTGAGACATCACCTTTCCAGTGGGATCCTGCCACATTGAGAATCTTGAATGCTTTGACCATGCCGGCATGCGGAATATGCGGTCCGCGGCATAGATCGACAAACTCTCCCTGACGATAAAAACTCAGCGAGTCGTGATCTGCCAGCCCGGTTTCAATATGTTCGACCTTCAGTTCCTGCTTGAGATCACTGCACAGTTGAATCGATTCATCCCGATTCATAGTAAACCGTTCAAATGGTTCTCCTGCCTTGACGATCTTTTTCATCTCGGCTTCGATTCGCGGAAAGTCATCCTCGCTGATGGGAACGGCCAGGTCGAAGTCGTAGTAAAATGTGTTGCCTTTGACCGGACCGAAGGCAAGGCCGACACCTTCAAATAGCCTCATAATGGCCCGGGCCATGATATGAGCGCAACTGTGTCGCATTACGGTGGCTGCAGCAGCATCACGCGACGTCAGCAGTTGCAGAGGAACGGGACGCAGATCGGTCAGTTCTGCGAGGGGCCTCATGGCGTCAACAACGTGATCTGCAATGGATGCTGCAGCTGTTGCCCGTTTCAGTCCCTCACTGATGCCGCCAGCAATATCCAGCGCCGTAACGTGATCTTCTTCTTCCAGCAGGGTTCCGTCAGGAAGTTGTACCTGGATCATGATTGAATCCAAATTCGACGGCAAAGCGGAATGACCACCACGAGAGGCCATTCCTCAGTGCACTGAGGACCGTGCGTGCATTTGATATGCAGCGCGTCCCGTTATAGCGGTGATTGATTGCTGACTCAACGACAGTCAGGGGCCGGGGAATGCGAATGATTTCGGATTCCGGTGACTGACAATCCCTCTGTTCCGTTTTTAACCATCCTGTGGGGACTGCGTCAGCGCCCATGTCACATCGGAACAAAGGGCCTGTGTGAATCATGACGTATTTGTCTGATTGGCATCATGTGCCCTGATACAGCGGCAGGAATCGCTCAGTCAGATGACGGATGAGCGGTGCATCACTCAGCGGATGTCCGGTGACGCTTTCCACGAGCTCACCTGCGGGGAGCCGTTGTCCCTGTTCGTGAATATTTTCTCTCAACCATTCCAGCAGAGTACCGAACTCTCCGTTCGAAAATTGTTTATCCAGATCGCCGAGCTGATCCCGGGCCGTCTGGTAAAACTGTGATGCGTACATATTGCCGAGAGCATAGGTAGGAAAATAACCGAACAGTCCGGCACTCCAGTGAATGTCCTGCATGCAGCCATCCGCATCGGAATCGGGTGTGATGCCGAAGTCAGACTTGAATCGATCATTCCAGGCCGCGGGCAGGTCCTCAACGGACAGATCGCCGGAAATCAGATCGCGCTCGATGTCAAATCGCAGCATGATGTGCAGGTTATAAGTGACTTCATCCGCTTCAACACGAATTGGTGACGGCCGTACGGTATTGACTGCAAAGAAAAATTCGTCCAGTGAAGTGTTTTTGAGAGCATCCGGAAAAAAAGTTTGTGCCTGTGAAAAGAAGTACTGCCAGAAGGCGCGACTGCGCCCCACTATGTTTTCCCACAGACGTGATTGAGACTCATGGATGCCCAGAGAAACCGAATGGCCCAGCGGAGTCCCCCAGGCCTCTGAGGACAGTCCCTGTTCGTAGAGTCCGTGTCCGGCTTCATGCAGCGTCCCGAAAAACGCCCCGCTGAAAAAATTTGCGTCATAACGTGTGGTCAGCCGACAGTCACCAGGTCCGATGCGGCTGCAGAAAGGATGTGCTGTGACATCCAGTCGACCGGAATCAAAATCAAACCCGATGAACTTTGCCGCCAGTTGCCCGAACTTCTTTTGTTGAGCAACAGGGTAGTCACGAACCAGAATTGAAGCATCAGGACTGCGTGGACATCCACGGATTCTGTCCAGTAACGGGATGAGTTTCGAACGCAGCCGCCCAAACACGTCAGCGATCTCTCGACTTGTGGATTGCGGTTCATATTCATCCAGAAGTGCATCGTATGATGTACCGTCCGCGGCAAATCCGACTGCGGCTGCTTCTTCCTGCTTGAGACGAATGATATTTTTCAGCCAGGGAGAAAATAACTGATAATCATCTGCCTGGCGTGCCTGAGACCAGTAATGCTGAGCCAGAGCGGTGACACGGGCAGTTTCCTCAACCAGATCCTGTGGTAATCGACGGTTTCGGTCATATCTCCGTCGAATTTCTCGCTGATTGACAGCAGAATCTGCCGTGGCAGGTTCGTTGAGGTCAGTTTCGTTCAAAGTGTCCAGCAGTTCACCGATTCGTTCATCGGTTGCGGCCTGGTGATGAAGTCCTGACAGCAGACTCATCTGGTTGGCGCGATGTTCCGCGCCATTGGCCGGCATGTATGTTTCTCGGTCCCAGCCCAGTACGGCGGCAGACGATTCAAGCAGGGCGGCCCGTCTGACAATCGTAAGTAATTCCTGATACAGATCCTGAGGACTTGTCATGACGGTGGGTCTGAGAGAGTACTGCTCTGTGAGGAACTCTGTTGATTTTGAGTGTTCACCCCGCCAGATCTCAGCGTGTGGATCCGATCGACAGCCATTGCCAGCAGGACAAGTACCATGATGACCGCAAACTCAACTGTCAACAGTGTTACCATGTGGCGATCGAACCACTGAGCGACCGGGGCACGTGGGTCCCCAAAGATCAACGCAATCATGATCAAAATCGTTAGAATGAATGCTCCACACGCCGGTACTACCAGTCGAAACAAAAAACTTACAGGTGAAGCGGGACGTTTCATGGATTTCCAGCAGCAGAACTGGTGCTGCCCACGTAATGCGATGGGATCAACGTGGAACAATACCGGGTGTGGGTGGCAATCATAGCTCATCTAAGAGCATCCAACACTCCCGGACCAAATGACAAGAGTAACAGGCTGATGACACTGACAGGGAAATCCGGACTTGCTGGTGCCTGGCTGCTCGTGACCGGCCTTTGTGGATATTTCGAATATTATCGACTTTCAGATGCCGTTCAGGGGCCGATTGGTGCGCTGGCCTGGCTGACTGACTGGGAACCCGAAACGACGTTGCCGCTTTTGATTCTCATCAGCCTTCCGCTGTTGTGTGTGATGTTCCGTTCCCCGCGCAGACTCCTGCGAAAGAAGATTCAGTACACGGGGTCCCCGCGATTCCGGTGGTTGAGTTGTCTGTTTGTTGCCGGAGTTTCTCTGACTGCGAGCGTCTGCGTCGGATTGCAGTCAGTCAGTCTGGATGGCGGATCGGAAACAGATCTTGTTTCGTTCTGTGATCTTCCTCCGGCATATCATGATGAATACAGCTACCTGCTTCAGGCAGAAACGTTTGCTGCAGGACGGCTGTCCTGGCCACCGGCTCCCGTACGTCCTGACCTGTTTCATCAGTTTCATGTGCTGAACGAACGCTGTACGGCCAGTCGGTATTTTCCATGGACAGGTTTGTGGATGTCGTTGTTTGTGCAGACAGAGCGACCGATCATCGGGCACTGGCTGGCCGGGGCAGTTGCTGCGGGTTTCTTTTATCTTGCCGCTGCTGAGGTCCTGCGGCCTTCGGCGGCCCTGGTGGCCGGATTATTGATTGGCTGCAGTCCGGGTTTGGCCCTGTTCAGTAATATGCTGCTGGCACACCACCCGACCCTACTCGCCCTGAGTGTGTTTTTGTGGACGATGGTCCGACTGATGAGGCGCCCGGCGATCACATTAACACTGATTTCGGGCCTGTCACTGAGTCTGGCGATGCTCGGTCGACCGATGACGGCCGCCGGTTTTGCGTTGCCGTGGGGCCTGGTGTTCGGCTGGAAACTTGTGCGGTCCGCAGAACCAGAATGGTCGTCGCAGCGTTTCCTGCTGTTCGCCTGCATGGCGACTCCTCTGATCGTGGGATTGTTGGCCCTCGGAATACAGAATCAGCAAATCACCGGATCGTTTTTACGCAGTGCCTACCAGGAATATACTGACACTTACACCCCCAGACATGTTTACGGATTCAATAATGGAATTCGCGGTGAAGCAAAACAGACTCCGAAAGTTCTGAAGAGCTACGACCAGTGGGCAGAAAATCTGACATGGTCACTGGCTTTGAGGAATGCGGGGCGTCGCTGCCTGGCCAGCGTTCAATGGACTCTGGGTATTGCACCCATCGTGATGGGACTGACGCTGGTGCTGCTGCGCGTGTGTCTGCCGTCGCCGGATCAATCGCACCCGACGACTGTGTTACGTCTGATTATCGCAAGTGTAGTGACGTTGCATGTGCTGCATCTCCCATACTGGTTTTCCGGAATTATGCACTGGCACTATGTGTTCGAGACGGCGCCACTGATTCTGATACTTGTTGCAGCGGGATTTTCATGGTTCACCAGTGAACTTTCACAGGAGATCTCGTATCGATTGAGCTGGTTATGGGTGATCAGCTTTCTGCTGGCTGCTCTGCTACCCTGCTGGTTCTCTGCGGATGCGGCGTGGGGACGCTCAAAGATTTCTTCGGCTACCGGTGAACTGGTCTGGTCACGTCGGCAGTTCGAAACTTTTAACCGAATGGTCGGCGGACCGGGGCTTATCAAACCTGCCGTGATCCTCGTAGATGAAACGTCTTCTGATCCTCAACTCAGTTATATCATTAACGACCCGGAATATCGCAGTGATGTTCTGGTCGCACGTCTTCCCGGGACAGCTGAAGAAATTGACGAACTGCAGCAGTCATTTCCCGGGCGAACACTGTATCAATTTGATCCGCAATCAATGATTCTGACGCTCATCAAATCCGAATAGCGAATTTTGTATGGCTCCTCGACTGATAGACACTCACTGTCACCTGGACGCAGAAACGTTTCAGCACGAACGGGACGCTGTCATCGCACGTGCTGTCGAGGGGGATGTCAGTCATCTGCTCACGATCGGGATTGATCAAGGCACCAGTCAGGCAGCAGTTGCGATCGCTGAACAATACGAATGCGTATCTGCTGTTGTCGGAATTCAGCCTAACTATGTTCACGAAGTCAAACCCGACGACTGGGAATCTATTTTGTCGCTGATTGACCACCCAAAGGTTGTTGGTGTGGGTGAAACCGGTCTCGATAAATACTGGGATCATGCTCCACTTGATCTCCAGAGGGAATATTTTCATCGTCACATTCGGTTGTCCAGAGAACGGAAACTGCCGTTCGTGGTTCACTGTCGGGAGGCAGAATCTGATGTGCTGGATGTCCTGAGAACTGAAGCCGAACACGGTTCGTTACACGGTGTGATGCATTCATTTTGTGGCGATGCTGAAACCGCAGCAGAATGTGTGGAACTCGGAATGCATGTTTCATTTTCCGGCATGACGACGTTTCGAAAAAACGAAAAACTTCGAGCCGTGGCGTCAACGGTTCCACTGGACCGGATTCTGGTTGAAACGGATGCGCCTTACCTCGCACCTCACCCCAACCGTAGCAAACGTAATGAGCCGGCCTGGGTACGGCTCACAGCCGAATGTCTCGCACAGGTTTACGGAATCAGTGACCAGGAATTCGCCAACACAACAACACGCAATGCTGAAATCCTGTTCGGACTTCGGTAGGACGAAAATTTGTCCCGGTGTCACTCACCGGCACCCGGGGCTACGTCTGTCGCCAGCCATGTTTCTTTGCGGCTTCTGTTAGGCGGCTTCCGGCGACACGATAGTGATGAGCTGTTAATAATCAGGGATTGGTCTGTCCGCCTACATCTGCCGGTCGTCACGGTCCTGTACGGAATCACTCATCGTGACGGACTTTTGCTGTGACTCGAATCTCTGAATACCCGCCGCCAGAAAACTGCGAAAGTCCTCTTTGCTGACAACACCGGTTGTGCTCGACAGTACTGTTCTGCCATTCGGGGACAGGACAACATAGGTAGGCATTGCAGCGCCTCCTGTCAGTTGCTCACAGAGTTGCAGGTTCTGATCCAGAATCCTGTCTGCTTCGGCGACATCGGCAACCGTTGGGACTTCATCAAGGTACAACTGTGCCCTGGGAACGGTTGCCAGCAAATCCAGAATCTCGGCCTGGTTGAGCACGCTTTTTTCCATCGTTCGGCAGTTGATACAGTTGACACCGGTAAAATCGATGAACAGTGGACGCGAACGAGCGCGTGCGACGGCCACGCCGTCATCGACTTCCAGCGCATAGGCAAGCCCATCGTGCGACAACCAGTTGCGAGATCGAGCCAGTTCTGAAAACTGGTCGTTAATCACATCACGTTCAAACCGAGGTGGCGCAAACCCTTCCAACTGCTTCCAAACCCAGCCTTCTGGCGGCCTGGCGCTGAACAGACCTACGCAGATCAACAATCCCAGTCCAATGCTGCTCATGGCCCACAGTCCGCCGATTGGCGAGATTCCCTCGGTGGGTGTGTCCTTTGAAAATCGGAATACGCCTAGTAGATACAGTCCGGTTACAAATGCCAGAGTTGCCCACAGCACCATTGCTGTTGAGAAATCCAGGAATTCGGGGGTTGCATCTCCACTGAAGCCGATATCCGCCACACTCAGAAATTTTACCACAAAAGCCAGCTCAATCAGTCCCGCAGTGCATTTCACCTTCTGCATCCATCCGCCGCTTTTGGGCAGTCGGGCCAACAACCCCGGAAACAGTGCCAGAAAGAAAAATGGCGATGCGAATGCAGTGGAAAACGCCAGCATTCCAAGCGTGGGCCACACAATGTCACCCTGAGAAGCCCAAACCAGGACATTAGCGACAAAAGCAGCCGTGCAGGTAAACGATACCAGCGTGAATGTGAGTGACATGAACAGCACGCCGGCGAGGCCGCCCCGTCCTTCACGCTGTGAAGACCAGCTGAGCATCGAGGCAGGGACGCGCAACTCAAACACGCCCATCAACATCAGGGCGAACGCCACAAACACGATCGCAAACAGTAGGTTAAGCCATGGCCCATTTGCGAGTTCTGTCATCTTTTGGGGGCCAAACACAATGGAAACAAACACTCCGATTACGGTGAATGAACCAACAATGCCCAGGCAATAGATCACAGCAAGCAGTTTCGTGTTTCCTTTACCGGACTCGCCCTGCTTGAGGAAGAATGCCACTGTGACCGGAATCATCGGAAACACGCAGGGGGTCAACAGGGCAACGAATCCGGCTCCGACAGCGGCCAGCAGAAACATCAGCAGTCCCTGCTGCTTAGCATCTGCCGCAACACCGACACTTGTTGGCGCCGGATTTTCTGCGTCAGCATTGGTCTCTAACGGTGAAGCTGTGGCGGTTCTTTCGCCTCCCAGCTGTACAGCAAACGCAGCTGTTCCGGGTTGGAGACATTGTGTGTCACTACAGACCTGACCTTCGATTGTTCCGGCAATGACTGCATTTGCACGTGTAACGATAAAGCGCCGGCTCCAGGTGACCGTTTGTTCATGAACTTCAAGCGATCCGCCCAGCGGGTTTTCAAGCAACTCCGGAACGGCCTGGGTGGTGAAGTTATCTTCTATGCTTTGTAGTCCGGTTGATTCCAGCACACTGATAACCGTTGGTAATCCTCCGAGTATTTCAGAGGACATCGTTACGGAATACGTGTGCCATCCTTTGGCCATGTCGGCCCGAACGTAAAGTGTGACTTCGTCTCCCGGTTCCGCATTATGTGGCTCCAGCGATACCGTATAGTTGATTGTTCCGGCGCCCGATGATTCGTCGTTCAGTGTCACTGTGGTGCCGGACGGGTAATCAGTCTGCATACTTCCGGCGTCAGTGTCGATGGTGGCCATGGATTCATCAGCCACCAGTTCTGCTGCGAACTCCGGAACAGGCCGCAGCAGGATGCAGACCCCGCCGTCACCTTCGTTGTCTTCAGTACAGATCTGTCCCGCGATATTTCCTGTCATTCGCAGGGTGCCGGATAACGGAGTTTTCGAGATGAACTGTCGAGACCACGTCACGGAATCGGTGAATTTCTCAACGTCACCGGCAAAATCTTTACTGTATTTGCGGTTCGGTGGATGATCCGGGGTAAAGGCCTGTTGTTTGGGCTGTAAACCTGCGGTTTCCGTGAGTGTGATCCGCGTTTTTTGACCCTTTGGAGTTGTGGTGGAATAAATGTAGAAGTCCGCGGGAGGGGTTGCTGTTACCTGCAGTTCAACGGTTCGGGCATCCAGCTGAATCAGTTGGGCAGACAGGTCAATGGAATTGACCTGCTGTACCGTACCGAACAGGGAGCCACTGCTGAGCGATCCGTCGATGTCAATCTGTCCAAAAGCGGATCCGGACACAAAAACAGTGGTGAACAGAACAAGAGTCAAACGAAACAGCATTGATCGATCCTGCGCTGATCAGATGAAACGGTTGCTGCGCAACGTGCATTGGAATAAGGCACAGCTGCGCGGCCATGAATTGAGTGTCGTACGTCCGGATTTGACGTTGAAAGCCTTAAGTTTCATACAGCAGGCCAAGGGAGGCCGTATAGGAACATCACCGATCGCCCCTTGTTCTTCAGCGTCTGGGTTCCGGTCAACCGTACGCAATTGTCTTCAACGGTCGGTTAAAAGTCGATACCGAAGGCAAACAGAAACGTCATGTGTTTTTCGCCTCAGTTTACAAAGGATGCGGCATGAGCCGAATTGAGACACCAAAACCCATCGCCGGTTATCAGAGTTGGAGACATCTGGTGTTTTTGCACTGGCGTGTACCCTCGAAAATGCTGCGGGAACAGTTACCGAACGGACTTGAACCGGAAACGTTTGATGGTTCGTCATGGCTGGCCCTGGTTCCGTTTGCGATGGAACGTGTTCGTCCCTGGTGGGCGCCGCCACTACCGGGCATCTCCTGGTTTCTGGAGACAAACGTTCGGACATATGTACGTCACGAAAGCGGTGTGACCGGAGTATGGTTTTTCAGTCTGGACGCCAACAGCCGCCTCGCTGTTCGGACGGCTCGTACATTCTGGAACCTTAATTACCTGAGCAGTCGGATGACGCTGAAAACGGGCCCCTCGTCCAACGTATTCAAATATACCGGAAGACGCAGGATGTTTCCGGAAAGTGTTTACGATCTTGGTGTTGAGCTCACAGGTACTGAGTACCGTGCGGCAAATGAGGGTTCGTTAGAGCAGTTTTTGCTTGAAAGGTATACGCTGGTAACTCAGTCAGCCGGTGGTCGTTTTCTGACAGCAGAAGTGGCGCACCGTCCGTACGAATTCGTGCCGGTGAATATCCTGCACTGCCGTGAAACCTATTTGTCAGAAGTGTGTAGACACAGTGATGATTACGGTCCACCGGACCATGCGGTCTACAGCCCCGGCGTCGATGTCCGGGTCTCGAGGCTGGAGCCGATTGAATAGAAAACGGCACAGGCAATGATTGTCGGTGCCGTCACCGCATCTGACGCGTATGGTGCGATTTCTGCGGCTTCATTTGTTGACAAGGTTTTCCATCAACTGGATGCCCGCGGGACCGACCAGTACCACAAAGATTCCTGGAAAGATGAACAGAACCAGGGGAAAGATCATCTTGACTGCTGTTGCCTGAGCTTTTTCTTCTGCCATTTGACGCCGCTTGACTCTCATGCTGTCGGATTGAACCCGAAGTGCATGTGCGATTGAAGAACCGAATTTGTCGGCCTGGATCAAAATAGCAGCCAGGGCCCGCATGTCATCCACACCTGTACGGATTCCGAGGTCGCGCAGCACCTGTCGGCGAGATTTTCCCATTTGCAGCTGCATGTTGGCAGTACTGAGTTCCTGACAGACTTCCGGGGCTCCGCTCTCCAGTTCCTGAGATACTCTGCGCATTCCGGCGTCCAGTCCGAGTCCGGCTTCGACGCAGACCACCAGAAGGTCCAGCGCATCCGGAAGCTGCAGAAATATTTTCGTCTGTCGCGACATCCTCATCAGCGTCAGGATTAATTCCGGCACATAAAAACCAAGACCAGCACCAACGATCCATGCCATCCATGAATTATTTTCCAGGCTGGCGATACCGTAAATACCACCGATCATCAGCCCCGGTACCAGTGAGGCCATCTTGATTGCCAGGAAGTTTCTCGGTGCATTTTCATTGTTGTATCCCGCATTTGCCAGGCGGATCTTCAGCTTGCTTTGATGTTTTTCGTCACCGGAATCGAGTGCTTTCGACAGAGCGGGAGCAGCCTTGTCGATAATGTGATTCATGGGGCCATTGGCAGCAGCCGGTCCGCGACGTAACCGGGGATCCTGCATTTCCTTCAGACGCTGTTCAGTCCGGGAACTATTCCTGGTGAACATAGTGAGAACTGCCCAGACCGCGCATGTTGCTGTGGTGAAAACAGCAATCGGTATAATGACTTCGGAATTCATGACACGCGTCCGGTTTAGTCCCATGGTTGAAAAGGAACAGGAAGGCTCAGTCTCTTCATCAGACTTTAATGTCGCAGATTTTGCGGATAACGAAGGCGCCCAGGATCTGCAGAATGATGGCTCCTGTCATCATCTTTCGTCCGTCTTCGTGTTCGAAAAGGACCATCACGTAGTCCGGGTTGAGGTAATAAACGGCCATAAACAGCACCGGTGGCAGGGCCATCAGCACGATGCCGCTGATTCGTCCTTCTCCGGTCAGAGCCTTAACCTGTCCAAGAATTTTGAATCGTTCACGTACCAGGCCGCTGATCTTGCTGAGAATTTCGGCAAGATCACCTCCGGACTGTCTTTGGATCGCCACCGCAGTCACAAAGAACTGCAGATCCACGTTAGGAATTCGGTCCAGCATGTTGAGAAGAGCTTTATCAAGCGGGATTCCGAGATTCTGCTCTTCGTAACAATTGTGAAACTCGGTCGAAATGGGAGCCGGCATTTCAGTTGCGACCACACTCAGTCCGGAGGCCAGACTGTGACCCGACCGGAGGGCACGTGACATGAGATCCAGTGCGTCCGGTAACTGTTTTTCGAAGCGTTTGAATCGCTGAGATCGGTTAAAGGCCAGCCAGCCCCACGGAATCGCGAAGCCCAGTATTCCTCCAACCGGATACAGGGCAACCGGGGCTCGGGCGATCATCGTCATACATATTCCCAGTGCGGCTGTCCCGGTACAGACACCAAGGAACTGTTCGATTTTTAAGGGGGAATCAGCCTGTTGAAAGAACAAGGGGAGCCGATTAAATCGTTTAGTCAGCGAACTCATCATCCCGGTGGCCGCGCCGAATCTGTCCTGTACCAGTTCATCAACAATTCCCGCGCCCGCGGCATCCCCGCCGGTAAACGCCGCCAGACGTTTTTCTGTCGTTGACGTTGTTTGTCCTGAAATCAACGTCCCGATACCCACGACGAGAGCAACAACGCCCAGGAATGACGCGATCAGTATTATCACGATAGGTTCCATGACGAAGTGTCTCCTGTATGGTTTTCAGCAACAGAGAAACCGAGCCGTTATTAAGCTCAGTGAACCGAACCGATCAGTTCGACCGCAGTGTACGCTGCTGGAAGATACTTGGCGGGAGTCGCACTCCGGTAGCCTCCAGGTGTTCGATACACTTGGGTCGTACGCCTGTGGCTTCAAAGTGCCCCACAGCTTTCCCTTCAGGGTCAATCCCGTCCTGTATGAACTTGAAGATGTCCTGCATCACGAGCGTGTTCTGTTCCATTCCAACAATCTCAGAAATAAAGGTGACTTTGCGAGCTCCACCCTGCAGCCGACTGGCCTGAATGATGAGGTTGACGGCAGATGAAATCTGCTTTCTGACAGCTGCCAGCGGAAGTTCTACTCCGCTCATGTTGATCAATGTCTCAATTCGGGATATTGCATCCCGCGGATTGTTTGCGTGAACAGTTGTCAGTGAACCGTCATGACCGGTGTTCATGGCCTGGAGCATGTCGAGTGTTTCACCACCACGGCACTCACCGATGATGATCCGGTCCGGACGCATCCGCAGTGCGTTCTTGACCAGATCCGTTGCAGTCACCGCGCCCTTGCCTTCAAGATTTGGTGGTCGGGTTTCAAGACGCAGTACATGATCCTGCTGAAGTTGCAGTTCGGCCGCGTCTTCAATTGTGACAATGCGGTTTTCGTTCGAGATGAAACTTGAGAGCGTATTCAACAGCGTGGTTTTTCCGGATCCGGTTCCTCCACTGATGATCATATTCATGCGGGCTTTCATCGCTCCTTCCATGAACATCACCATTTCGGGTGTAAATGCTCCGAACTTCAACAGATCATCGAGAGTCAGTGGATTCGTTCCGAATCGGCGAATTGTCAGGGACGGACCGTCCAGTGCCAGTGGCGGGATAATTGCGTTTAAACGAGATCCGTCCGGCAGACGTGCATCCACCATCGGAGATGTTTCATCGACGCGACGACCAACTTTGGACACGATCCGGTCCAGAATCTGCAGCAGATGGTCGTTGTCCCGGAATGTCACATCCGACTTGATGATTCGACCGTTTTTTTCCAGGAACACGTGCCTGGGGCCGTTGATCATAATGTCGGCAACACCTTCTTCCTTAAGCAGGAGTTCCAGTGGACCGAATCCAAATGCTTCGTCGAGTACCTCTTCGACCAGGCGTTCGCGTTCGGCCCGGTTCAGCATGGGGTTTTCTGTGTCGCACAGATGCTCCACCACGACGCGAATTTCGCGACGCAGAGAATTGCCTTCGAGTTCGGAGATCCTGGTGAGGTCCAGTTTTTCTACCAGCTTACCATGAATGTGTGACTTGAGTTTCTCGAACTCATGTGGGTTGTTGCGTGCAGTGCCCGCCTGAATCACCATTTCAGTGTCTCCAGTGATGATTATTCCGGTTATTGGCACATGTTCCGATGTCGACAGACGGAGGATCGGAACAATGCTCTTCTCTGAAGTTAGGTCACAGACAGGTTCGTGCAGCAGAGTTCCAGGCAAATGTTGTCAAATCGCAACAATCCTGCAGGTCAGGTAGGATCGGTCGCAGCATCTATCCCGATTTTCCGCCCGCTGACGGACCTGAAGAATACGTCTTGTTCAGACGACGTCAGTGATTTGAAACACTGAGCGAGTGTTACGTAACGTGGTGACGTCGATTGCGTTTGACGTGCCTGTATTCCGCACTGAGGTCGCAGGGGCAGCCTGCTGACTGTTCAGGTTGTGGTTGACGTAAACGGTTTGGCTGTCGAACCTGTTTTTCTGTTTTCAGCCTTATGCCGCAAAGGTAATGCCGGGGCCACCGGAATCTGTGAGACATGAGATGTAGACTTGTCTTTGGAGAGTCGTCGGAGTACACCTGCAGGTCTTTGATGGACATGAAGCAATGGCAAATTTATCGCCTTCCGGCAACATTTCGGATGACCTTCTGCGTGAACTGGCACAGCACGTCGGTACGGACAGGCTTCTGAGTTCACAGGATGAACTGCTCGTCTACGAATGCGACGGATATGTCGTTGAGAAGAATGTTCCGGACGTGGTGGTGTTTCCGCAATCTGCGGCAGAAATCCAGTCTGTCGTGAAGTCCTGCATCCGACACGGGATTCCTTTCGTTCCCCGCGGTGCAGGAACCAGTCTGGCGGGTGGATGTCTGCCCGTCGGTGGTGGCGTGATGATTTCACTCACGCGAATGAAAAAGATACTCGAAATCAATACACGGGACCGTTATGCCGTGGTTCAGCCCGGTCTGGTTAATCTTAATCTGACTCGAGCTCTTGCAGGGACCGGGTTCCATTATGCTCCAGATCCGTCGAGCCAGGGGGCCTGCACCATTGGAGGGAACGTTGCCACGAACAGCGGCGGCCCGCATACACTTAAGTATGGCGTGACTGTGAATCACGTCATCGGAGTGGAATTCGTTTCTCCGTCAGGTGAGCTGGTCCGGATTGGCGGTCCCTGCGGAAGTGGTGACGAATTCGATCTTCCCGGGCTGTTTGTTGGCAGTGAAGGAACATTCGGAATCGTGACGAGGGTCTGGGTCAAACTGACTCGTAATCCCGAAGCCTGCAGAACCATGCTTGCCGTATTCGACAGTACGGATGAAACGTCGCAGGCAATCAGCAGTATCATTGGTGCAGGAATTGTTCCCGCCGCCCTGGAAATGATGGATCAGGGGATCATCGCAGCACTGGAAGAAGCCTTCGCATTCGGCTTTCCACTGGATGCCGCTGCAGTGCTGTTGATTGAGGTCGACGGTCTGGATGTGGCGCTCGATCAGGAAGCCGACACGATCATCACACTGTGCAAACAATGTGGAGCACGGGAAGTCCGTCTTTCACAAACGGAAGAAGAACGAGCACTGCTCTGGAAATGCAGAAAACAGGCTTTTGGAGCGATCGGTCGCCTTGCTCCCAGCTACTGCACCCAGGATGGCGTGGTGCCTCGCACCAAATTACCACAAATTCTGAAATTTATTGATGATGTCGGAGAGCGTCACAATCTCAGTATCGTCAACGTATTTCATGCCGGTGATGGAAATCTGCACCCGATTCTGCTGTTTGATGAACGTGATCGTGAGCAGGTCCGACGCGTGATGGACGCCAGCGACGAAATCCTCGAAATGTGCATCGAACTGGGTGGGAGCGTTACCGGGGAACATGGTATTGGAGTTGAAAAGATCAGCTTTATGAATCGTCTGTTCACGGAACAGGATCTTGATGTTATGGGTGACGTTCGTCGCGTGTTCAACCCGAATGGAAATTGCAGTCCGGGTAAACTGCTGCCAACCGCCGGGGCCTGCGGAATGGAGCACATCCAACGTGAACATCCAGGACGTCGTGCCGCTATGTGACAGGTTCCTGGGAAATGAAGTTGCTCAAACGCGTATTGAATCCACACAACCGGCCCCTTTCTTTGCCAGCCTGAACAGACGGACACAACAGACTGATTGATGTCGAGCAACGCGCAAAATAAATTAATTGTCCGGAGTGTCGACGACATCGTGGATGCCGTGCAGTCGGCAGTCAGCGACGGGACCGTTCTCTCCGCAGCCCGCCACGTCGCCGGTAATACTCTTCAGCTTGACTTGTCATCCATGAACGCTGTGGTGGAGTATCCGGCGCGGGATATGACCATCACAGTGGAGGCCGGGATGACTCTGCAGACTCTGACTAGTCTTCTCAGAGCAGAAGGACAGCAGCTTCCCGTTGATGTGGCAGATCCACAGATGACAGTGGGTGCATTTGTGGCATCCAATCCGGCCGGACCTCGTCAGTATGGTTACGGCACCCTGCGGGATTATCTGATCGGAATCGAAGCCGTTGACGGACACGGGCGTGTGTTTCATGCGGGCGGTCGTGTCGTCAAGAATGTTGCAGGATATGACCTGTGCCGACTAATGGTCGGTTCCCGCGGATCACTGGGGATTCTGAATCAGCTGACGTTTAAACTGAAACCTGTTCCGGAACATTTTGCAGTACAACGGTGGCAATTTGCCGATGAATCCGACGTAGCGGCCTCTTTGGATTCTCTGAACAAATCAGCAGCGCGTCCGGTTATTATCGATCTCGACTCTCCTGGTGGTTCGAGATGGTTTCTGTCTGTCGGCGTAGAGGGGCCGCCGAATGTTTGTGAATGGCAGATCGGACAGGTCAATTACGACATGAGTCATTCGATATCTTCAGAACTTCTGGCGCCAGACCTGACTGCCGCAATGAAGTATTGCGGCGATGCCGCCCACCGACATCGGGAAACGGAGACGGTCGCGGTGGTAAAGACGCTGCCTTCGCAGCTGCTTCGAATCTGTAATATTTTCAATGAACATAAGTATTCGGCAAATTGTCATGCAGGGAACGGTGTGATTGTTGTTCAGTCGAAACACTCCGGAACTCTGCCGGAACATGTGGTCGATCAGATTGAAGCTTTACTGAAGGATCATGGAGGTCACTTCAGACGATATGCAAACAATGACAGCGTCAGTCAACGTCGTGACGGTGTGTTTTCTACAGGACTGACGGCAGCGTTCGACCCCGGTCAGGTGTTCGTATGATCGCATCCCATTGTTGACAGAAACGGCCGATCCAATGAGCCAGCCTGAATTGCCCGTCATCGGACAGTCCATTCCCTACGAACGTTTTCTCGATTGCGTGCATTGTGGATTGTGTACTTCGGCATGTCCGACGTATGTGGAGACCGGTGACGAAAACGACAGCCCGCGCGGTCGAATTTACCTGATGAGATCCGTGGTGGATGGACGACTTGATCTGACGGACCGTGTGCGCGGACATCTGGATCTTTGTCTGGATTGTCGCAGCTGCGAAACCGCGTGTCCCTCCGGCGTCCAGTACGGACGTTTGCTGGAACCGTTTCGAGTGGAAATGCAGTCACAGCCACAGAAGGGATTACAGGCGACAACCGGTCCTGACTGGTTTCATCGCTGGATCATGTATGGTTTGTTTACCAGTCGACGTCGTATGGCATGGGCACTGACACCGGCGCGCTGGATGCAGAAACTGAAGCTGGACCGGGTCATCGAGGCCACCGGGCTGAATCGGCTGCTGCCGGAACGACTGCATCGTATGCAGCAGCAGCTTCCGGATCTCAAGGCGCCTGAAAGCACACTTCCTGTGCGTCTTCCGGCAATCGGGGTGCATCGCGCCACCGTGGGGTTGTTTCTTGGCTGCGTTGCCGACGCCATGTTCCGTCACGTGCACTGGGCCACAGCCCGGGTCCTGCAGCAGAACGGATGTGAGGTCCTGATCCCGCAGAACCAGCAGTGCTGTGGAGCCATTCACTATCACAGCGGAGCATCCGAACCGGCCGTCGATCTGATCCAGCAAAACGTGCAGGCATTCGCGGATCAAAAGCTTGATGCCATTATTGTCAACGTCGCCGGTTGTGGATCGATGCTCAAAGATTACAGCCATATTCTTGCTGAACTGCACCCGGATACAGATCGTTCTGCCAGTGACGATTTCGTGGGCCGCATGAAAGATGTTTCAGAGTTTTTAGCTGACCTGGGTCTGGTGGCACCCCAGGGCGCCATCAATGCAACGGTTGCCTATCAGGATGCCTGCCATCTGCAGCATGCTCAGCAGATTCGTGATCAACCTCGAATGCTGCTGAATCAGATTCCTGGGCTGAAGCTGGTTCCGGTCGCTGAACCGGAACTGTGTTGTGGAGCAGCCGGCAGCTACAATCTGACTCAGCCGGAAATGGCCGATCGTCTGGGTAAGAGACGCATTGAGCATTTGCTGGCAGCCGAACCTGATATCATTGCCAGCGGCAATGCCGGGTGTTCACTGCAACTTCAGGCTCAACTCAAACAGGCCGGGCGCGATATTTCCGTTCTGCACCCGGTGGAATTACTGGATCTGAGCTATCGTGGTGAATCCGTCAACTGACGGCGGCCAAAACGGCGAGCCGCTGCATCAAGCAACAGCACGATCGAGGCGGCCAGCGCTGCCGTAAGCAGCGTGGTCCAGACTTCGGTTGACAGTTGCGGTGGCAGGAAGTGTTCGAAGGTCTTGTGTTTGAAGTCTGTAACGTCAGGGGTGAGGTCCCTCTGAAAGGGCCACAGGCGATACAGCGATCCGAGCATAAATCCACAAAGAACGGCGATTGTAGAGTCATGGTGTGTGGCCAGAAGTTTCTTCAATAAACGACTGAATGCCAGCAGCCCTGTCAGGCAACCGATTGAGAAAACGATCAGGATTCCCAGAACCTCCCCGCTTAGATCCAGATGTACGAAACTGCGAATCGCTCCCAGTACGGTTTCATAGCAATTCAAAAGCAGCAGGATGAAAGCACCACTGATGCCGGGAAGGATCATAGCGCAGATGCCGATCATGCCGCAGAAAAATACATAAATCAGCGAGTCTGGCGGGTTCTGAAGTGCCGGCAGCGTTACCAACCACCAGGCTCCGAGAATTGCCAGCAGCAACTGGGTCAGACGTTGCGGAGACCACAAAATCACCTGCCGCGACACCAACAGGCTCGAGGCCAGAATCAAACCAGTGAATGCACCGTATGTCAGTGTACGATGATCCGAAAGCAGAAGCTTCATCACCGAAGCCAGCCCGCCGGCTCCCAGCAGTACACCGCCTCCAACGGCAATCAGGAATCTAAGATCCGCATGTTCAGCGGCTTCCCGCATTTTTCGATCAGCAAGATGTCGCAGAAAACGTCGATCGATGCGACTGATGGCCGTGACCAAACGGGAATAGATGCCGACAATCAGAGCCATTGTGCCCCCGGACACTCCAGGAACAATGTCAGCAGCACCCATCAGAAAGCCGCAGCCGCAGTGCTTCAAATCATCGCTAATCGAACGTTTTTGTGGTTCTTTATTGGCTGATGCACGGATATCGGGATGCTGTTCCTGGCTCGTTTGTTCAGTCGGCATTCACAAATTTCTGGTTCGCGTTGAACTCGGGACTCATTATTGCCGGCGCTCGCAATCAACCACCCCGGCTGCTCATTGATTCTATCTGCCGGGGACAATAACGCGCAGGGTTCGTGGGAACAGTAATATTTCCGGAAAATCACGCGTGCAGGGCCGTGGTCATATTCGACCGGCTGCCGTGTGAATCACCGATTGTGGTGGAAAGCAAAACGGCAGACACTGACTCGCGGTGGCTGGAACGCTACCATTCTTGTCTCTCCGCGGACCGGGACAGTAGTGAATGAATGTCAACACAACCAGCCTTTCAATCCCTGCGAGTGGTTTCACGATCATCTCAGGCGGTCAGACGGGGGTCGACCGTGCTGCACTGGACGCTGCGTTGCACGCGGGGATTCCAATTGGTGGCTGGTGTCCGGTCGGTCGTCGAGCAGAAGACGGGAAAATTCCGGGGCATTACCCACTGCAGGAAACAGATTCGTGGAACTATGCCGTTCGAACCGAACGGAACGTGTGTGACTCCGACGCCACTCTGATCATTGCCCGGGATACGGTCAGTGGTGGTACCCGACTGACCGTGAGGCTCGCTCGCCAGCACGCCAAACCACTGCACATTGTTCGATTGTCTGAGGAGCCCGTCACCACCGCTGCTGAGAAGTTGTTGACAGACGATGTTCAGACCGTTGTGGACTGGGTCGAGGATCGTAAGATTCGCGTGTTAAATGTAGCCGGTCCGCGCGGAACCTCGGACGCACGAATCTATCCTCAGTCCCGAGAGTTTTGCTCTAAGCTTTTCGCGGCATTGATTTCATCAACTGCCGGAATTTAATCGTACAGCTCACTGAGCCGTACGAGGAATGGCATCCGCCAGCTGGAATATGTCCGGCCAGTTCAGTTCCTGTTCCGGAATCAACACCACCTGCCAACCGATCACAGCAGCGACGATCAGTCACTGTTGACCTTGAGTAACGGAAATCTTAAATCCATGGGCGAACAGTACATCATGACCATCGAACATCTGACTCGTCTTTACGACGAGAAAGAGGTTCTGTCCGACATTTGGCTGGCGTTTTATCCGGGAGCAAAGATTGGAGTTCTGGGCGACAACGGGTCCGGGAAGAGTACTCTGTTGAGAATCATGGCGGGGGAGGATACTGATTTTATGGGGACCGTGCGTCCGGCGAAGGGGATCCGCATTGGCTACTTTCCACAGGAACCGCGGCTGGATCCCAAAAAGACAGTGGGGGAATGCATCGAAGAGGCCGTGGCAGATTCACGAGCCATTATCGACCGCTTCAACGAGCTGAGCATGCAACTTGGCGAAGACATGTCGCCGGAACAAATGGAAACCCTTCTGAATGAACAAACAAAGGTGCAGGACCAGATTGATGCCGCCAATCTGTGGGAACTTGATCGCAGCCTGGAAATTGCGGCTGACGCGATGGGGCTGCCTGAAGCGGAATCTGTTGTTGAGAACCTTTCCGGGGGAGAAAAGAGAAGAGTCGCACTGTGTCAACTGCTGCTGATGAATCCTGACATTCTGCTGCTCGATGAGCCGACGAATCATCTGGATGCAGAATCCGTGGCGTGGCTGGAGCAGTTCCTGAAATCGTTTACCGGAACCGTCGTCGCCATCACACATGATCGTTATTTTCTGGACAACGTGGCTGGCTGGATCCTGGAACTGGATCGGGGGAAGGGTATTCCGTACGAGGGGAACTATTCATCGTGGCTGGAACAAAAACAGAAACGGCTGCAGCAGGAGGAACGTTCGGAAAGCCGCCGGCAAAAAGAACTCCGGCAGGAACTGGAGTGGGCCCGGATGTCGCCCAAAGCACGATCCACCAAAAATAAGGCACGTCTGCAGCGCTACCAGGAACTCGCAGCCCGCGAATACGACGTTCGGGAAGGATCCGCTCAGATTCAGATTCCGGCCTCACGTCCACTGGGCACGAAGGTGGTCATCGCAGAGAACCTGCAGAAATCTTATGACGGTCGTGTGCTGTTCGAAAATCTCAGCTTCAACCTGCCACCTGGCGGGATTGTCGGAGTGATCGGTGCCAACGGAGCCGGCAAGACAACGTTGTTTCGAATCATTATGGGACAGGAGGAACCGGATGCCGGAACACTCACGATTGGTGAGACGGTGAGTCTTTCCTACGTTGATCAAACACGCGATGCCCTGGATCCAAACAAGACCGTCTACGAAGAAATCTCTGACGGCCATGACACGCTTGAAGTTGGCAAAGCCAAAATTCACTCCCGCAGCTATTGCGGCCGCTTTAATTTCCGGGGGGCGGACCAGCAAAAACGGGTGGGGAGTTTATCCGGCGGAGAACGAAACCGGGTCCATCTGGCCAGACTGCTGCGTTCCGGCGGCAACCTGTTGCTGCTCGACGAGCCCACCAATGATCTGGATGTACATACCCTGAGGGCACTTGAGGAAGGTTTAACAGGGTTCGGCGGATGTGCCGTTGTGGTGAGTCACGATCGTTGGTTCCTCGACCGCATTGCGACTCACATTCTGGCATTCGAAGGCGGCACGAGTGTGGTCTGGTGTGAAGGAAATTACCGAATCTATGAGCAGGAACGCCGAGCGCGTGTGGGTGATGCATCAGAATCATCGGCACGAAGTCGCTTTAAACCACTCAATCGTTCCTGACGTGCGTGGCAAGTGTGCCGGATGACCATACTCAGGTGGGGAGCAGAAGGCCGGGTCGGGAAACTTATTTGTGCTGCCATCAGGCGAAGGTGAGTGCCAAGTCCTGTGTTGAAGCCTGCAGTTGACCCAGGCACCGGTAATCCTCTGATCACCCGCTATGTTCTTATTAATGCCTGAGTTCAGGCTGCCGAATTGATGTTTCCCCGCAACGCGACAACCATCAATCGATGTGTTACGTTTTATGCCCGGCCGCTTGACGTTCATAATTGACCGTGCGATGGTTCTGCCACCGAACGTCGACGATCCGTTTTCCATACGGGGGTCGATTGATCGGCCGTACCGAAAAGAAAAACCAATTCCGCTGCTTCACCCGGTCAGTCCGTGGGCGGGCAGGAATCGTTCCTGCCTGACACTTGTGGTTGAGCTCGGCTGCCTCTATTGAGCCTTCTGGTGTTTGCTTTTCCTCTGTGATGGGAGTCTGTTTGATGTCAGCACCCGGTCGTCCCCGTTTATTGATGCTGTCTGTCGGGTTGATTGTTTTGTCGGTCCTCATCACAGGATGTGCGGACCCGGAGCCAGCATGGGAACCCAAACTGGTTCCCGGTGAGAAATTAGAGACCGAATCCGATTCATCGTCACCGGAATCGGCTGACACAGAATCCTCATCTTCGCAGACAGCCGGTGAGGCAACATCAATCAGCCTGGAATTCGGCACCTGGAACGATGTCCAGGCTCGTATCAAGGAAAGTGCCGGCAAGGTCGTGGTTGTTGACTTGTGGTCCACATCGTGTCTTCCGTGTATTGAAGAGCTCCCACAACTGGGGCGTCTGCAGCGAGACCAGCCGAATGACGTTGTGTGCATCAGCCTGTGTCTGGACTATGCCGGGATCAAATCAAAACCACCGACATTCTACGAAGACCGAGTAAAACAGGTACTGCAGACGTGTGAAGTCGACGTGTTGAATTATCTGTGCACCACCGAATCAGACGAGGTCTATACATCGCTGGACCTGCCGTCGATTCCTGCCGTGTATGTGTATGGCAGCGACGGAACACTGGCCAAACGGTTCGACGCATCAATGCTGAAAGACGGTGCGGGCAGCGAAGAACCGTTCACCTACGACAGCGATATTCTGCCAATGGTCGAGCAACTGATTACTGACGAACGCTGAGCACCGAACTGCCCTCGCTCACAAGAGTGTCCCTCTCCTGGTTTCACAAATTCACAATCCCGCTCGACTGATGTTCCGAACAGTCTGTGGGCGTCATTTGTTGCGGCCACGTCGCAACTGAACGTGCCGGTTACGCTAACCGCTATTGTCCGTCCGACGCCAGATCCAGACGGTGTTTGATCAGCCGTTCCCATTCGAATTCGCCAGCGGCGGAATCATATGCATTGAAGGCCTCGGTTCGGTCAATGACGAACACCGCACGCTGTTCCCAACCTGCGTCGTCTTTTTCGTTCGAATTATCGTCCAAGTCCAGTCCCATGCGGCCACCAATCCGGAAGACACCACTCGCATCCGGCACGGCTTCAAAGTAAGCGGCCGTCCCATAGACAATGAAACAGTTACTGGTTGTGGTGGTGTTATTCATGATCTTCGACAGAAACTGATGGCGATGCACCATGTTGGCTGCTGAGCCCACTTTACCCTGTACGGCCGCATTGGTGACTGTTTCTATATCGGGATCCTGATGGAAGGCTGTGTCGCCTGGTTCCAGCCAGTGTCGGTTGGTCGTGGCAACATCGGTCGGTTCACCGAACGCATTATCGATGGGCAGGGTAACATTATNCGCGATATGTGCGGGACGATGCAAACTGCCACGTCGCAGAATCGTATNATCGATTCCGGTATCTGACGGACTGCCGGTCGCACCTGCCACACCGGTGGTATACGCCAGTGAACGGAATGGGCGGCTGTTCGGTGTGCCTGGAAGCCACATCTGTGCTGCCACGCCAGTATCGCCGTTGACCGTGTTCACATAGCCGTCACGTTCGTTGATCAGTTCCAGCCAGCGATCGCGGCCTGTCGTCAATCCCGGTGTCGCGTCGTTTCCATCCNGCGTTGTTGACGTCAGAAATGGTCCGTCCAGGTCACCGTTGCCGTTGGTATCCGTCATCACCGGCAGATTGGCGATGTTCAGATCATCCAGCAGGCCGGCGTAGACCTCGCGGNGACGGATCGTATTNAGATTCAGTTTCCCCGGCANACGCTGCAGATTGATGTAGTTTCCCAGCATGCGGTTGACGCGCGAGGGAACCTCAACGAACTGCAGCAGTCGATGCCACGCGTTGTCGTCTGCAGGATTAATACCGGCCGCATCGGGTTGCAGGATCATGCCTGCAGCCCCAGCGATGTTGTCCGGTGAATCCGCAAAGAAACCTTTTGATGGATCAATATTTGAAGCTTCATACTGGGGATACCGAGCCTGGAGCTGTCCGGGAAACCGCATGCGGTCGATACTGCGGGTCATTAGCTTCGGCCCCACAAGCGGCAGGTTCAGCAATTCACCGGTGGACGCGAAATCACGATCGAAATGAGCCTGCCACAAACTGAAGACCCCGCCAGCCCAGCCGTTCGTACGGGAGTTCATATTACTGCCGATCGTGTTACTGCGATTGACACCATCGACGCTAACCCCATCAGGATCCTGACCGCTGTTGTATGGCCCTCGCTTGGGATTCGCGGTTGTAATTCCCCCGTCAAACCCCACATTAGAACCATGCAAAACCTCCCCGCGTTCCCAGCTCCTGAACTGCTGAAATCTACTGGGGCCGGTATATTGTGGTGTCCTTTTCCGGACCTTTTGGCGGTCCACTTCAATCCACGGGTTCTCAGTGATCGGCAACTTAGGCAAATTTGGATTTTGACGTCGCTGCAACACCAGGTCGAACCCAGCCAGTCCGTCGCTGCCGTAGCCGTAGTGGCCGTTGCCCCAGTACTCACCATATACGGTCCCGCCATCGTTGTGGTTCTGAACCAGCTCATCCAAAAAACGTCCAGGATCAGTACTACCCAGCGGCTCAGTACCGGTTAGGGTCGTCAGCCAGCGGCCGGTGTGTGAGGTATGAATCGTATCCAGATCACATTGCGGAAGCGGCGTGGCACCGGACTGGATCGGGGCGACATTATCCTTATCGGGGGAATACAAATGGAAGTTGGAATCTTCGGTGAAGTCAATGTAGAGGTCAGCCGTTCCACATCCGAGAGGATCGCTGTGCTCCGGCTGGCCATTCAATGCGGCGGTGGCGATGGTGAACAGATCTCCACCACCCAAGGTGCTGTTTCCAGCCATCAGTGTCAGCGTTTGGTCCGGGGTTTCAATCTGTGTCGCCATCTCACCTGTGGGCCGGTCGGCACCGTGCCTGTCAAACCGCGCCAAACGCCACACTCCAAAGTTCTCGTTGGTACTGCCGGTCACCGAGGATGCCAGATCCAACGGTATTGGCAGCACGTTCTGCAACTCAACATGGAATAGATAGCGATATTCTTCGCTGTCATCCCACTGTGTATAAGGATCGTCGGTTAGTTCATGTTCTAATTCAGCAAGATAATTTTCGCTGAGAGCCAGTTGCTGCGCTTCAACCCCAAACACCACTCCACGATTCGTGGCGCTATCTCGGGGGTACATTCCATAACCGGTATCAGTGTCTGCTGTGGAAGGCGTTTCGTCCTCTGTGTCCGGATTGTCGTCCAGATTCCAGCCGTCACCGAGGTTCTTGTCGTACTCGAAACGGGTCATCACGTTGTCCGTGTCCATGGCATCCACCATGTTGACAGCAAACTGTGCCATCTGGCGTAGACGTACATTGCTGTACAGTGCGCGAGCACTGTTGTCGCCGGTGTAGTCAACGATGTTTGCAACGCTGACTTCGGCACCACCCAGGGTGTACAGCAGCACGTAAATATCCCGAGCCAGTTTCTGGCGATCGCGCCGCGCCCAGTACTCAGTATCTGCGGCTGTCTGAGGAGGAAAGGCCGGCTGTGTCGTCGGCATGGCAGTCACCGTGTCTGCCGCGGTAGCGTCGGGGTGTTCGACCAATTTGCGAAATTGAAGACCGGCCCGCTGCATGTAAGCGAGATACTCAGATGTGTTGTCCGCAGGCATGTTGGTCGCACGATTCACATCCAGAATATGATTGATGCTCAGCAACAACTGACCCAGACTTTCTCGCTGTTCTCCGGCTTCAATGGTCAGCAATCGACGCACTTCCGGACGAAACGGATCTGTGGCGGTGTATGGTCCATCATCCAGAATTTGATTGGAGTTGAGATCTTCACCGGTATCCATGCGTCCGTTGTTGTTTGTATCCTCTGCGGAAAATGATGGAGGGAACTCGAGTGCGCCGTCGTCATCGGCGTCGGCGGTCCATTCCCATGAGCGTGGCCCCGCGGGCTGTTCCAGGAACGGCACATGACGCAAACTGTGTGTGAGCGTGGTAAATCGATCCGTGCGGTTAGAATCTGCCGCATAGGTCTTGGGCATCAATTTGCGAAGTCGCTCGCTCACTTCACCCTGAGCAGCATTCTTGTCGGTTTCAGTGAGATGACCGATCAACATGTCCTGAACGGAAAACATCTCGTCATCAGGACGGAGGGCGAAGTCCAGATCCATGATCATTTCCAGGGGATCTTCGAACAACGCATCAATGAAGTGATTAATCGATAAATCGTCTGCGTCACTAAAGGTGCCGTTGCGACCCAAAATATACCGCGAATAATTGGCCACAGCGGTCCCGAACCCCGAATACCCACCGTAGCGCAACCAGGCTTCCGGCCTGCCCGCGAGATCCTGCAGCATAGCTGGTAAGCGGAAATCCGGTGTATCAAGCACGCCGTTGCCGTTGAGATCTTCACCCGCATCCAGCACGCCGTTGCCGTTGAGATCTTCGTCGAATCGATTGTCCCCTGTGCCGGCATAATCCATCGGATGCAGGAAGCCTCGAAGAACTCCGGTTACGGCGGACGCGATTCCCTCCCGGCTGTCGATGTTGTCATCCTGACCGTTCGCACCGCCGAAAGACGGAGAGGATGATGGCGAAATCAGGTCTCCCGCGACCCCAGGACGAGGCAGGGTACTGACAGAAGAACCGGCATCGACCTTGTGATAAACCAGCGCATTTGCGTCACCCCATCGCCCCGGATACAGATCTGTCCAGTCGGGAGTGGAAAAGTCCATTCGTCCACCCAACAGCCAGAGCAATTCCATATTCGCCTGTTCAAGGTGGTTGCTCGGATTCGCTCCATACCAGTCGATGAATCGCTGATCGGTATCCGGCAATGCAGTATCCGGCAGCAATCCGTAGATCGGGTTGATCTCATTGGGCCCAAGGCCCTGATTTGAGTCAGACAAAGAAACGGATCCCAGTCCCGTGGCCCCGACCAGTGACGTGAGATTGGCTTGATTACGCGGCAACCGAGCGAGGTTGCCAACGGCATTGAGATCCAGCAGAGCATCCAGGTCGTAGATGGTGAAGGAATGCAGAGTGGCGTAGAACCGACCGTTGGATGTCTCCTGAATCGGATACTGCAGGTCCATCCAGATGCCTTCTTTGATCCCGTCGCCATCGTTGTCCGAATCGAGTTCAAAAGCGACATCGAGGAATCCGTTACCGTTCAGATCCTCGCCAGAATCCATTATTCCATTGTTGTTAAGATCTTCATCCGTATCACCCGTCCAAACGCCAAGTCGTCCGAAGCTCTTGGTGTTGTCACCTTCCTCTGGCTGAAACGGGAACGGGGTCATCGTCTGGGCAGACAACAACGCGGCATCGCGCGTCGTCTCCAAAAATCGGTACACAGGATTGCCGGCAGCATCGTGGCCGCCAATATGATTTTTGTGCGGGCGGAATGAGCGTCGCTGATATTCCGGATGGGTAGCCGGGGCGTACCAGTTATAGTCCGTGGGGACGTCCAATCCAGTTGAGCTGTTCGTAGTGGATGACTTGAGATACTGGGGCCTAAAGAACGAGGGGATGATCACCTGCACACGTTCAAATCGTGGTGTGGCAGATGCACCGTTGTCACGAATGGCCCAGCCTTTGTAGCCCAGAAAGAGGTTGTTGATGTCGGGTGATGTGTAATCGACGTCCGGCTGTGGCAGGCCCAGAGGCAGGCCGTGGTTATAGTTGCGGTTTGCTGCGAGCTTTGCTTCATCAATCGCGGCGCCCCAGGCAGCAATCGAGTCGTTAAAATTCAAAAAGTTGTCCACATTCCCCGAACCAGTACCATTGCCCAGCGGGTCATCAGCCAACTGGTTGTAATCTGCATCAACGATGGGAATTCCCCCGGCGTCATAAATCACGCGCACGCCGGCACCGGTGTGCGGTGTGATATCCGAACCGGTCAGATTACTAATCATCGAGTGACGATTGTTATCGGTCACATCACCCAGGATACTGAATTTCTGGTAGGAATTCGCTCCGGCAATCACCTGCTCCAGGGCCCATGGAAACGGATCATCAGACACGACCTGGTTGACTTTGGCGACCGCAGCAAAATTTTCCGCATTACTGCGCTCCTGATTCGCGAACAGGTAGAACACGGTTCCCATGAAGGACAACAGGCTCAGCATGGAAATCACAATCACCAGCGTGGAACCACGGCGCCGTGCCAAAGTATGGTGACGGACTGTCAGGTAAGGTCTCATGATCATCGACTCCATTTAACCGGACTCGGCCCGCCCGACAGAAGGTTCAGCAAACCGATCACGGCAGCTGCTGAACCAAAGTGTATGTCATCAAGTCAGCCGGCAGTTCAGGTCAGTTGAAACGACCGCCGGATTGGTTTAAGTAAAAACGGAACAGCGAGTGTCTTGTGGTTCCATTGCCGGTAACCAGATTATTCGTTTAATCATCCGTGAGTGACAAATTCATCGTGAGTTGTCGTATTTGATCGGATGCCTGATCTTTGACCCGAATCGTCATTCGAACTGACTTCAGTGGTCGGCGATTATCAACGGCTTCCCAAACGACCGTACCATCCGCCACGACTCGGCCGGGAGTCGTCGGCCACGCTGCCGACGGAAGGACGTTGTCGGACGTTCCAGCTTTCACACATATATAGGCAATTTGAAATGCCTGATCAGGTATCGCTGTCGAATCATCCGTCCACTGGAACAAGCCGTCATTACTGACATCCCACCCCTTCGAGGTTGCAACCTTTGGGGGAGCAAAGATCACATTCCCGAATACGTACGGTTCGCCACTCTTCCAGTAGGAAGCGTCACCAGTTGGTGCCAGCGGTGAGGATGGACCAGGAGGGTCGTCGTTTTGCTGTGGAGGATTGTACCGATAAGCAATATACGGTGGTTGTGTCTCGCTGATGTGCCCCGAACCCAGATCGACCTCAGGGTGCCAAGTGTCAAACACAGCCGGTTGTGGAGAACTGGCTGCCGGTGCCAATGGTCCGTATTTGAATTCGGTTCCGGTTCCGGTTTCAATCTGTAAATTTCGACGAATGTGATAGTCACCGACCGCCGAATCCAAATCTCCCAGACCACCATATCCCGGCGTGACATAACGGCCCAGAGCTTCGTCCAAAATTTCGATCCGTAGCTCATGCACGTTCGTCATCAGAACATCTTCCACACGCCGGTGACCACCGCGACCGTGGTCTGTCGGTCCACCATTAAATTGCGTGACAACACCCGTGGTTGCAGGCGTGACTACGGTTCCCACAACATCCATGGGGTTGCCGTTTCCTACCGCTGAAGGTGCCAGCGGCCAGTTAAAATCGGGGTCAGAGGTTTCCGCATGCACAAAGCGGCCGATGAACCGCTGGGTGACGGAAGCGTCATGCTCGCGGGAGAATCCCGTCACTGGATTGAAGCCCCAGCGATATTTGGGGTTGGCAAGCGGGAAGAACCCTGCGGCCGGTTCATTATTCAAAGCGTCGATACCCATAAACAGAGCGTTCGTTGGATGATTATTAACATTTAGAGTGGGCCGGGCTGAGAAATCGAAATGCGTCAGGAAATCATCGCTGTTGACAACGCTACCACCAGCTGAGACGTAAAAGAAACGCCCGCCGCCTGCAGCGCCTGGAGGCACGAGGGGCTTTGACTTGTCGACCAGATACTCGTACCCCTCGGGTTGGGGGGAAGGCCTTGGGGTGGAACTCCTGGGTTGGTTGTGATTACCCGAGGTTTCAATCGGTCCGGGATCCCGCAACAGACTGACCCGGCGGATCAGTTGCCCGTTGCGCAGAAAATACATGAGTTCGGCACCGTTGGAGGCGGCTAGATCATTCACCAAAATATTTTGGTCATCTGCCTCCGGCTGTCCCGGGTTGGACAGAACACCCGTTTGGTGAGACCCCGCACCTAAGGTGACCTCTGCTTCCATATCATACAGCAGTTTGCTGGCACCATAATACATGGCGTCATTCTGGTCCTGCTGGACCAGTTTGGCATCGACCGTGAACTGAATAATGTCATCGTGATAACTGGCCGGATTGTTGGTGCTAATGTAAAGATAGCCGGAGCGTGCCCCGAATGGCGTCGGAGAGGTCGTCGGATCTTCTGTTGGATAATACGGGATGATATTTCGCTGAGTGCGCTTTTGAAAATCACTGCGGACGGTGGTCACCAATGCTCGTGCTCGCTGGTCATTTTGCGCGATCCCTCGCTGGAGCTTAACCGTATCGGTCGCCAATCCTAAGATGGAGACAAACAACGACATGATGAGCAGCACCAGGGTGACAGACACCAGCATTTCAACCAGCGTAAATGCTGATCGGTGGTTGTGACCGATGTGTGGCCTGTGTTTGTTGATCATGCCTTCATCCCGTCGGAGGATTCCATCTGATCTGTGGGGCTAACGGAGCGACTCAGGAAATTCTTTGAAACCCAGTGGATACACTTCAATCACACCTGTGGGGAACATGACTCGACCAAACGTCGACGTATCGTTCCCTTGCAGAACACCATCATCCGAATCGGCACCGGTACTTTCCAACTTACGAATCTGTGTTTCCACGGTGACACGATAATCGTAGACGTCCCAGTTGAAATTCCCTGCTCCGCCAAACGCCGGTTTCTCCTGAACGCTGGTGATGCGATACCAGACGGCGTTCACCACATCGAACGCAAAACCACCTTTTTTCAGTCGGGGTTGGTTCGCTCCGTTGTTTTTCACCCCGATGATATACGTGCCACCCAGGCAATTCGCAGGAAACAGTTCTTCGTCTTTCGTATCGACGCCGTTCTTGAATCGAACAACAACGTCCACGCTGCGAGCGTCTCCATCGGCCCGCCGACGTACTGACAGCATCGTGCTGAATTCACTTGTCCGCCGAGACTGCAACAACACGCGTCCCACAACCCCGTTGAATTCAACCGGCAGGTAACGTGCATCAAATCTTTGGTTGCCGTTGAAATCCAGAGGTGTGGCAACACCAGCTTCGGACCAGCTGGCTTCGATGTCGTTATCTGCACCGCCAATTTCGGTGCCACCGTTCTCCAGGTCCAGGTAGGTCAACGGAAAGGCCTGACTGATACGTTCGTCCGCGTCAAATACCACAATGCGATATTGTTCCGGATCTGGAACCATTCCGACAAAGGGAGTGATTGTGTTCAGTCCCTCCGAACTGCCAACATTCTGCAGATCACTCGCAGTTAAGGCCGCCAGTTTGACTCCGACGATACCCGTACCATCTGTTTCCACAGTCGACGCGACGGTGTCAATCTCCGTGGTCCAGCCATCAGGATGACTGTTGAAACTGACGGCCCGCAGTCGCAACGCACTGGCAACGGTCGTACTGGCAGTCCAGTCAGCACCGCCAGACGTTCTGAGTCCACCTCCAAACCGTGGAATGGAGAACCCGGGCACGGCCACCGGAGAGGCGGCCCCGCTGTTGCCGAAGTATTCAAAACCATCGGGGTAAGACAGACTGGGGACACCTTCCTGAAACTGCTGTGCATACGTGTAAAACCCCAGCCCATCCACAATGTAGTTACGCTGGGCGTTGGTCTGCACATGTTCGGCGTAGTCACCGTCGCGGTCAGGGTCAAAAATCAGCTCTGGAGTCTGAGACAGCACTGCTTCCACGTTGTAGCGCAGGATTGTTGCATTGGTGAGTTGTGTGGCCTGCAGTGTTCTGAGTGCTGCAATCGGGAACAGCGACATGACCATGATCACACCGATGGACATGATCATCATCGAGATGAGAACTTCCGTGAGCGTGACTCCACGGCGTTCTGTGCTGGAAGGCTGAGACAGGAATGATCGTCGCATTAATTCGAGGCCTCCCCGGTTTCCGCGAATTGAAAGGGATCGTCTGCGATTCCGTTGGAATCAAGATCACCCGGATCCGGAGCAACCTCCGGGTCCGTGTAGGCGTAAACCTCGTGGATCGAGACAGCGCCCGTCTGCGGGATTACAGTGACCAGGCGGCGAGGTTTGACATTGTACGCGCCAGACCACGGTGAATTGGTCGCATTCAACTCATCCATCGGGACGAACGCTTCACCGGCGGCCACATTCGTGTTGAGAGTTTCAATTGAGTTCGCATTGGCAAACTGTTCCTTAAGAAACAGGGAGTCTTCCGCATCACAAACATAAAAATGCAGCAGGCTGATTGCCGCATCGCCCGTCACGTTTCCCCGGGGAGAGAAAATGACATCAGCAAATGTTCTGTACAGATTTGTTGAATTTGCAGCAGGACGCCAGAAATTCGGAACCCGCGAGCCATCCAGGTCAATCACCACATCTTCCGGCAGAATCAAAGGCGATTCCGGTAACATCGACCATGGTAACTCGATTGAATAGGT
>JAKVAZ010000004.1 GCA_022447225.1 Fuerstiella sp.
GCGCATGATCAAAAAACGCAGTATCGTAAGAGATACGGAAGAGACTGCTGACCGTGCCGCGTAACTGGTACAGGGCTGAGCCCCGCTACTGAATCCGTACATATTGAAAAGCATTGTATGACTTCCGATACAATTTCATCGCTTCCTGTCACCGTTTTGATCGCGGCGAAGAATGAGGAAGACGCTGCTGAACGAAAGGCGGCCTGAACGATGGCAGGTGTCTCAGTTCTTATTCTTACCTTGGATGAAGAGAAGAATCTGCCCGCATGTTTATCAGCACTTTCCTGGTGCGATGACATCCATATTGTTGATTCATTCAGTTCCGATGCAACTGTCAGCATCGCCCGGTCAGCGGATGCTCAGGTCATACAGCGAGCCTTTGACAGCTTCGCAGGGCAAAGAAACTACGCACTTGACAGGATAAAATTTAAGCATGACTGGGTACTTCATCTGGATGCGGATGAAATCTGTACAGAGGAGCTTCGACGTGAGGTCTGTGAGCAGACAGAGGAAACCGAATATGATGCTTTTCGTATCCCATCCAAAATGATGTTCATGGAAAAGTGGCTTAAGTTCTCTGGCATGTATCCCACGTATCAGGTGCGACTGGGGCGACAGGACGGTTTTCGATTCAAACAGGTTGGCCACGGGCAACGGGAGGATCTCGATCCATCGTGTATCGGAACACTGCAAAGCCCATACTGGCATTATTCATTTTCAAAGGGACTCGACGAGTGGTTTGATAAACATAATCGGTACTCGACACAGGAAGCTCTGAGGGTGGACGGCGCCGTCAATTTGGATCTGGCAGGACTGTTCTCTCTTTCAGACACAACACGAAGAAGGCGTGCATTGAAGCAACTGTCCTTTCGGCTGCCCTTTCGTCCGACGCTCCGATTTCTGTACATGTACCTGCTTCGCAGAGGAATTCTTGATGGAGTTGCCGGATACCGTTACTGCCGTCTTCTGTCGGTATACGAAGCGATGATTGATGCAAAAGTTGCCGTATCTCATCAACACACGGCAACGTTGCCATTGGAACGAAATACGGCAGACTATCACTTAACAGGCAGAAAAACGGCGTAGTTTCCTGTGTTGATTTTCTCTTTGCTGCTCTTCAGATTCCATAACGGCATCATCCGTCATGCGGCGTTAGATTGCGTCGGACCGATGGAACGGGCGCCATCATCGCTGCGGGCCCTGAGATCGAACAAACCAAAGATTTCATCCGCATTCAGACTCAGCGACACGTCATCGTTGTCTCCGTCCCCCAGAATCGAATCAAACAGTTCGCGTTTTTCCCGCAGTACTCGGTCGATGCGTTCTTCGATTGTGTTCGCGCAGATGAATCGAGTAACAATCACAGGATTCTGCTGGCCAATGCGATGGGCTCGGTTGATCGCCTGATCTTCAACGGCCGGATTCCACCATCGATCGAATAAGAATACGTAAGCAGCGAATTGCAGATTCAGTCCGACTGCACCTGTACCGTAGCTCATTAACAGCAGATGAGCATCCGGATCGTGCTGGAACTGGTCCAGAATAGGCTCACGTTTTTTCGACGGAACACCACCGTGATAGATCAACGGATTGAATGGCTGTAATCGTGTTTCCAGCCAGTCAAGGGATTTGGTCCACTGACTAAACAGGATCGCTTTTCCGCCGCTGGCCGATATTTCTTCCATGTCAGCCATCAGTCGTTCCAGCTTCGTACTTTCGCCAGTCAGCGGATCAAAGTTGGTGATCTGTTTCAAACGAAGCACAAGTTCAAATACATGCTGTACGGTGATGGCGTCCCCAAGATCATTTAGCTGCACGATCCCTTCTTTTTCCGCTGTACGGTATGCCGATTCCTGAGCGTCTGAGAGCTGAAGTTCAGCGTCGCGGTCGATGCGAGGCGGCATGTCCGTCATCACGAGGTCTTTGGTTCGACGCAGGATGTGTTCGTTGGCAAGTTTTGACAATTGGCGCAAATCCGGAACAGCTTGATTTGGAACGACTTCCAGAAATTCGAAGAGGGAAACCAGTTCCTCCGGACGATTCTCAATCGGTGTCCCTGTGAGTGCCCAGTTTCGACGGCGTTCGATGTTTCGGGCAACCTGAGCCGTCCGCGAGTTGCGGTTTTTGATTCTTTGGGCTTCGTCCAATACGAGCAGGTCGAACTTCGGCCGCTCTTCGTCAGGTATTTCCGGCAGGTCACGTGTCATGAGTTCGTAGTTTGCAATGAGAATCGGGACCCCGGGCATTGTCCACAACATACGACGTCGAGTGGAATTTCCTTCTATCGTGACGACGGGTAGTTCCTCCGCCCACATACGGAACTCACGCTGCCAGTTTGGAATCAGCGGTTTCGGGCAAATCAGCAGGATCCTCCGGATCTGACCGGCTCGCAGCAGCAGGCGGATCCCCGTAATGGTTTGCATTGTTTTTCCCAGACCCATCTCATCTGCCAGCAGAGCAGAATGTCGTGCAAACAGCCATGCGATCCCTTCGTACTGATAAGGAAACGGTTCGAACGGCATGATCAGTTCCTGGCCCGCCAGCCATGTTTCCAAGGGCGGCTGCAGCAGATAAAACAGGCGATCCTGCAGCGAAACAGCTCCCGGCGGTGGTTTTACTCGCGTACGTTTATGCTGGCGGCTGTTGGATGATGCTGTTGTAGAATTTCTCCTGGATTCAATTTTGCGCAGGTTTGTTCCGTCACTGGCAGTTTCAGTCACATCTCCCGTGGGCAGGAATTCAGCTCCTTCCGGAAGGGTCAGGCCTATACACCTCACAGGAATTTTACGCGGTTTCCACGAGGGCACGAAAGCCGGTTCCATCCCCAGTGGGACTGCCTGAACGTCCAGTCGAGGTAGTCGCTGCAGGGCCGGATTGAAACCAGACGCAATGGTGTCAATATCCAGCGACAAATCAACTTTGGCGCATGTAACGTTTTGCGCCGCCAACCCTGGAGTGCCTGCTTTAGTCATCGCGTCAGCACCGATTTGACGGTTTCACTCAGAGCTGCATGGACACGTTCCATAGGCTCTTCAAGATCGGCCTGATCGGGTACCAGATGTATCCGGCCCTCAAGCAGGTCCGCATCAGCGGTGTGATCACTGTGGAAGTGCAGGCACCTTCCGCCCATCATCCGGGTTATTGTGGCACCGGCCGCAGCAGTATCGCTGAGATACGCGACGGGTGTTTCAGTGTGGTTCCGCAGTTCAAGCATTTCTTCATCACGAACAACCACCAGATCCGGCTTAATTCCAACTCGCTGCAACAGTGTACTGCCGATCAGTTCACCAAGAAGCCAGGATTTGAGTGCCCGTCCGTAGAGAATTTCCTGGGTGCGGTCGGGTTTGACCGGAGTGGTGCACTGAAATTCGAGTGGCCGACCGTTGTGGCTGGTGACAAGCAGCCCACCCACGTGGCCTCGACCGTCCACTTCAAGTGCCGCCATGAAACCCAGGCGAAACTTCTCTGCCGTACGAATGGCCGACATTCAACGTCTTTCGCTGCGAGGTCTGACCGGCAGATTCTGCCGGTGTTGTTCCCACGGTTTTGCGGTAGCAGTGAATCTGTGTGAGTCATCGACGTAACGGATATGACGGCTTTAGCGGTTCGGCAATCCACCGGGGTTGTCGTCAAAGATGGCGGCAGTCGACGCCTGTCTTTCTACCCGTCCAGATGTTGTGCAAACCATCTGCGAACCTGCTGCCACATCGCTTCAGAGAGTACATGACCGGCACCGGTTTCAATGTATGAACTAAACTGAGCCGATGCATCCTGATCGGCATAGACCTGAGAAATTCGCCGGATTCCTTCGCGGGCATGCTCGATCGGAGACCCCGTGTCGTTCTCACCCAGATTCAGATGCAACGCTCGAGGAGCAATGAGTGAAGCGATTTCAGGAGTGTCACCGTACCGAAACCAGCCTGGCACAAAGTTGGGAAAACAATGCAGCAGATGGTGGTCGTGGATAGCCGAATAGGTTGGCAGACAGCAATTGCTAACCAGTGCCTTGAGGCGAGGTTCATGAGGTCCCACGAGCCAAGTGTGAGTAGACCCCATGGAGTGGCCGTAACAACCCAGGTGATCGGCATCGACCTCCGGCCTTTCACACAGAAAATCGACCGCGCGACGCATATCCAGGATGTTCTTCCACGCCATACAACGTCCGTCAACGATGTATCGCAAAAACTCAAATCGTTCGTACTTCATTCCGGGCAGCCTGCCGGTTGGATCCCGACGTTCTTCAAAGCACAGTGCATCCGGGCACAGCGTAACGTATCCTTGTTTTGCGAGTGCAACTCCCGTGTGATGCATGGAATTTCCGGCGAATCCCGCAGGTTCGGATTTTCCCAGCTCGTATTGTCCTGCGTGCTGATGCCAGACCGCCACAGCGGGAGCCGGATTTTCGGCATCCACACCGTCCGGAATCAGCAGATACGCTGCAACCCGGTCACCTGGCTCAACCTCATACGTAACCGACTCAATTCGATATCCATTTTTATGAATTGTTTCACGAAGTTGTGGTCTCAACGGACATGGATCCGGCCACGGTCCACCCAGGCACTGCACCAGCTGTCTGCGAAGCTGATCAGGAGACAATTCTGCAGCATCGTTACGACCTGTGCCGGCATGCGAAATTTCTGCCGTTAACCCGCCTGACAGCACACCAGCTGCCGTTAGTTTGATGATATTGCGCCGCGTCTGAATGTCCTGCATCTTAGATCTGTCCAGGTTTGGCTGATAGAATTTCGAAAATCGAGATACGTTACATCCCGGATACGCTGACCGGAATCACCTGGCAGAACAGGATCCAGACTGCTGGTTTCTGTTCCTGCGAAACTGAGTTGCCGAAAGACTTCCGAAACTCACATAGAAGCTGTGGTGCGATGGAAACTGACCAGGTTTCAATATCAGCAGAGTGGTATAATGAAAAAATTCAGTCCATTCACCCTCCGGAGAACATCCGGCCTGTCGTACCAGGACAGAACTGCTTGCGGTTGGGTTCGCCCCTGGCGGGGAACCATTACCGCATGTAGAGCGTCAGCATTCGATACAGCACGGACGGAGTATCTTCTCCTACAACATGAACCGCGACGGACGTTTTCACGAGCGTTCCTGTATCTTTTTCCAAAGCCTTCAACAATCGAGCACGTGCATGAACGCGGGATCCGCTCGGAACCGGCGCCACGAATCTCAGTGTATCTGCTCCGTAATTGACAATATTTCGCCAACCAACGATCGGAAGCTGCCCCAGAACCAGTTTAGGTACCAGACTGAGGGTCAGAAATCCGTGTGCAATCGTACCACCAAAGGGACCTGTACTCGCACGATCAGTGTCAACATGGATCCACTGATGATCACCTGTCACATTGGCAAAGGTATTGATCATTTCCTGTGTGACATCCATCGACTGACCAAACTCACCGAAATCATGAGTGTTTGCTGCAAACTCATTGATCGCTTCAATATCGTCAAATTCAAGTTGAGTCATTGGCATCGGGTCTTAGCTGAATCTTCCAGGCATTCGGTCAGACTGAAATGGATCCGGGGTCACCTGTGGCACCTCAGACACCACGTAATGTACCAGCTATGTTGGCTCATGCCACATACGCTGAATCAGGAGCAAAAAAAAACGACGCAGTCCACACCAGACTCACTGTTGCTCTGGTTTCCATGATTTGGCGGACTTACCTCAGACCATTTTCCTCGATACACTAATAATGGGAGTCCATATGTGTATGCGCTCGACAATCCCGGTGACAACGTGCCACCCGCTTCACTTTTTCCGAACCTGCACCAACTAAAAAGACTGTCTTGACCCGACAAAATCTGATGATTCTCGGAATTGCGGCACTCACGCTGCCGAACTGTGCGGCCGATCAACTCGGTTCGGCAGTTCGGTCGGCAATCATAAAGGTCAGCCCCTCTGTCGTACGTATTCAGATCGTCGGCACTCCGGATCGTTCCGGAAAAATTGCTTCGCGGGTGACCACGGGAGTTGTGGTCTCCGCTGATGGTGAAATTATCTCAAGCAGCTTTTGTTTTGGCAGTGAAATTTCTGCTGTATTTGTCAGTACCGGCGATGGCCGGCGCCACAGTGCCGAGGTCGTGGCAACAGATCATGTCCGTAAATTGACACTGCTTCGAACGAGTGCGCGGCAACTCATTCCCCCTGCCTGGGCTTTGAAAAATCCCTCTGTCGGTGCGTGGGCAGTTGCAGTCGGAAGATTCTATGACTCTTCGAAACCGTCTGCATCCCTGGGAGTGATCAGTGCTGTCAACAGAATTCACGGCCTGGCGATCCAGACAGACGCAAAGGTCTCACCGATCAACTACGGCGGGCCATTACTCGCCATGGATGGACGTGTGTCCGGGATTCTTGTTCCACTGGCTCCGGGAAATACGTCGACCGGCGTTGCTGCCGGTGTACAGTGGTACGATTCAGGAATTGGATTCGCTATTCCGTCCGAAGATGTTCTGGACAGTGCTCAACGTCTGCGACCGGGCATCGACCGCAGGCATGGATTCCTAGGAATCAACCTTGCTACACCTAACCCACTGTCTGCAAAGACTGAGGTGAAAAATATACATCCAGGTTCACCGGCTGATGTCGGAGGCATAAAAGCTGGAGATCAGATCCTGTCCGTAAATGGTCACAAACTCCAACGTGCGGGAATATTCCAAAGTATTCTCAGGAGCGCCTGGGCAGGAAATTCAATGTCATTCATCGTGCGTCGTGGCAGCGAAGAAAGACACATCGATGTGACACTGTCAGACGAGGTCTCCGTCCCCGAACGCGGGTGGCTGGGAGTGCTGGCATTGACAACGGCAGGAAATGAGGAGGAGCAGGGGGTTGTGGTGGGAGTTCCCGGCAACTCACCCGCTTCCGCTGCCGGAATGCCGGCCCGCTGCATCGTGACTCAGGTGGATGGAATTGAAGTCGGTCACCTTAATCAATTCCGAGATGTTCTGAAGGAAGTCACCGCAGGATCAACACATCAACTTACCTTTGCTTTGGCCGATCGGTCAGGAAAAATTCGGACAGTATCGATTGTGGCCGAAAGCACGCAGGAGCGGGACGTTTCACTGCTGACACAGGAACTTGCTGCCATTCAGACGATTGTACCGGCTGATGCCACTGCACCTGACTGGACACAATCCGTTGTCAGTCTCAGCCAGGGCGGACAGGTTTGGCTTCTGGGACCGAAAAAACGCCTGGTCGGAGTTGAACCGGGTGTCGTGATCATGCTTCATGACGGACCACCGGTAACAGAAACACTCGTACAGGACTGGCGCAGAGTGTGTCAGCAGTACCAAATGGTACTGGCGGTCGTATATCATGACGATGCAGTTCCAATGGATACGTTCAACGTACCCGGAAGTGTGATGGCCGTTGTAGGGAATTTTGGAACAATTGATCCGGATCGAATCGCTCTCCTCACACGTCAGTCTCACGCAGAGTTTGTCACTCAGCTGTTTCTGGATCCGCGTCTGCCCCAAATGCGACATGCGATATTTCTTGGATGCCGACCACTGATCGTCGGAGTGTCCCTTCAAAACGTCTACCAAAAGAATTCGTCATTACTTTTCTTTCGTAACGATAGCGACAAACAGTCCCAAGCACTGTCGACAGCTGCCGTTGCAGCACTGCAGAACGCCGGAGCCACCGTTGTCGTGAGTCCTTCTTCAGCTGACATTCCAGGTATTGAGCTGGCCGATGAGATTGCAGGCTGGATGCTGCTGCAGACACTCCGATAGGGTCCTCAACAATGATGGAATACTTTCATGCAGCGATACTGGGGATCGTGCAGGGCATTGCGGAATTCCTCCCTGTCAGCTCTTCCGGACATCTTGTGATCGTGGATGAACTGCTCAAACACTATAGTGGGACGACAATTCCAACAGAATCAGTGACGATGTCCGTCTCGCTGCACTTTGGCACACTACTTTCAATTTTGGTTGTTTATCGCAGCGAATTGTCAGGAATTGTAAAGAACAAGCACCTGATGGGGCTCATTGTACTGGCAACGATTCCAGTTGGCATGGCGGGCATATTTCTGCATGATCGGGTTGATTCACTGTTTAACACACCGTTACCGGCAGGTGGAGCATTGATTGTAACGGCCGTCCTGCTTGTGGCAGGACGACAACTTCAACGTCAGCAGCAGCAAACAAGACAACTCAGCGTTTCAACAGCCGGGATTGTCGGCCTGTTTCAGGCAATTGCTATCGTTCCAGGTATTTCACGATCCGGCAGTACGATTGCCGCCGGACTGGCCTGCGGACTGAATCGCGAACAGGCAGCAAGGTTTTCATTTCTGATCGCGGTCCCCGCTGTCGCCGGCGCAGCCTTCGTTAAAGCCAAAAGCCTGGCTACCGGAGAAACCTCCGTCGAAGCGAATCTGCTTCCAGTGGCTCTGGGAACTCTGCTGGCATTCCTGGTCGGAATAGCAACACTGTCCTGGCTGTTGACAATTGTGACGGCTGATCGTCTGCACTGGTTCGCCGGCTACTGTGCGCTGGCCGGAATAACCACGATCCTGTGGCAGCTGTCGCTTACGTCATCAGATGGACATGAATCTGCGTCCCATCCCGTACGAAACCACGTTGCACAAAAAGCATTGCATTCTGTCAGACAGTCAGACCGGACGTTGCTGTTCCCCTGATACAGAGGAATCGCTGTCGGAAGCTGACTCTGTGTCTGAACGTGTTTGAGAAGTATCGGATGAGTCCCGGACGCCGGTAATTGCAGCTTCTCCCTCCCGATACCGAAAGATCCGATGGCCTCCACTAACGATCACAACAAAGCACAACCCAATCACCGGAAGCAGCTGAGGCCAGGGTAGTCGACGCCGACTGCGAGTCATTATCACCGCCGGAGCAATGACTTCGAACAGCTGAACATCGTCTGAAACTGTTAATTGTCGGTCTTCAAGAAATCCGGATACCGTTTTAGCCGTCCGGACATCTCTGGTTTGGGTGATTGCATCATCGGGCAAATGTGAAACCGAAAATGTGGCCAGTACCTGTGCCACCAGCTGTGCCGTAGTCACCCGGAGCAACGAGTGATCCACAGACCATACCTGATCAGCAGGTGAATGCATCGTGAGAAACACCTTCTGCCGGATTGCAGCCAGTGAAGGAACCAGAAGACGCAGTTCACGAGGAAAAACACCAATACCTGGCCGACGGATCAACCAGTGAATCCTCAGTCGCTGTACTGCCGACTGACGTTTGACTTCAATAATGTTCGGATCCGCACCACAAGGCAATTCAACATCGTCCAGTCGACAGCTAACAATCTTCAAGCCCTGAGGAATCACACAACGAGACTCATCAGCCTCTCCAAATTCCACCAGAATATCAGTTATCCCGGACACGATGTCTGATGCCGGATATAATGTGGTGACTGCTACACTTTGCTCCGGCTGCCGGACGATACTGATGGCTGCGGAAGGTCTCGTCGGGGGAATCAAGTCAATACGAACGGAATTATCCGGGGCATCATAATGGTCTGGCCCACCAAGCTGACTCCATCCGGAAAGAGGTAAGATCGGACTATCACTCTCCATTGACTCCGTCATCCAGGTGACACGAGACCGGTCGGATGTTTTTGAACTCATCTGCTGTCCGAAAACCAGCACACTGTCGATCGGAACCTTCGGTTCCACAATTGGCAGAGGAATTCGTCGTGCCGTTTCGGTGGCAATAACCGAAACCTCCGTGAGTATCAGCATAGCCTGTTGTCCAGGCGTCAGTCGCACTGCAGGCAGTTCGGCACCTTCGAGTGTCAACGGCGTAACGGTTTCATCAATGATCCACTTAGCCGAATTATGTCTGAGTGAATCGGGCAGTCGAATTCTTCCAAACCATCCCTGGTCGCCGGCCCTGATCCGGATGCCAACATCAGCGCCCCGATTCAAGGCATGATCCTGAGTGAGTACCAGCATTCTCGCTGCAGTCAATTGCTGTCTGCGAACGTTAAGTTTAAGAACCCCGTCTTCATCGACGACCGTTGCTCGTTCAGCATCAATATTCAGTGTTGGTCCGTCTGCAGTTTCCAGAGTCACCGTTGCCTCGCTGGTTGATAAGAGTGACACCGTGGATTTCAGCACTTCGGTGGCCTCCAGCCGAACCGGAGTCACCTGGAGTTTTCCCCCCGTCGGCACCGGCATCGTCCCCTCAAAAACCAACTCAAAGCTGCCTCGCGTGCCTTCTCGAAAAGAAATCAGCAGCAACCCGTCGTGGTATGACCAGGAACGCAGGCGATTGGCATCGCCTGACGATACATCTACCTGATCAACGAGAAATTCCGACTGAACCTGAATGCACTGTCGGAATATTTCCGGACCTGTCGTTTGAATGTCACAGTGGCACGACCAGCTGATTTCGTCCACATCAGCAGTGATCCTGCTGGTCAACTGAGCCGTTTGGCGTGTGGTGCGCATTCTCAGCTTCAGATGTATGTCATCGGGAATCGATCCGATTTCATACACCTCGTCGGTCCGTGTCAATTCAAGTGATTTCCGTTCTTCCTCGCCGGGATGCGATTCAATCAGCTTCTGTCCCGAAATCGCAACGGCTTCAACTTCGAGCGGATTCGAAGCTTCTACCCCAATAAGAATTCGCCGAACACTGCATCTTTCAGGGGCGTGCAGTGCGGCTGCCGGAATCAGTCTGTCAACGGTCATCTCTGCATTTTTCGCTTCCCAGGACACGTGAAAATCCGCAAGCTGGTCCGGACTTCCCTGAACAACCTGACGCCCGTCAATCCGGGCCAATTGCAGCGGAACACCCTCTCTACTCAGAACATCAACAGGCTCATACCCGGGTACAGGCGATAGAATGAGTTCTGTTGGTAGTTGCTGCCGGGACGTCAGTTGATAACGACAAATCAGCTTTGTCTCTGAGTAGGAAAGTTCCGCTCGACAAATCACTGTTGCCAGACATGCGACTTCCGAAGATTTAGACTGAGAGTTTCGCGTTTCGATGCTGATATCAAGTGAACCACGATTGTATTGTGGCGGAAATTCGACCAGTCCCGATGCTTCCGGAACAGCCAGCATCCCGTATGGCTCAACCAGACCGGCTGTCAGTACCTGATCATCGATTGTTTCCAACGTCACCTGGCTGCGGACTGAGAACGGCAGGGGCACACGAATGTTATAGTGTCCCGGAGCCGGTCTAACATTCGTGCGAAGAGTATATTTGATGGTGTGGCGGTACCAGCCGTTTTCAGCGGTTGTGGATTCGTTGACATCGGACTGTACCGGGATGACCAGCTGTGGATTGCCTCGCGGCCCACGAGACGGAGAAACCTGTACGTCATCCAGTGAACAATCCGTCAACGTTGCGGATGCTGTGGGCAGGCTGAATGTTGATGCATGACCAGTCAAAGGACTGGCAACGGTCGCGTTGACCGTGATTTCGGCCCCACCTTCCTGTTCGACACGTACATGAGCCTCGACACCCAGAACACGGACATCTGCCTCCACAACACCCTCTACTGCCGGCAGAATATTCCTGCGAACATAAACAAAGGGCAGGGTCGTTTGTACTTCTTCATTCACCAGAACCGGTGGCAAGTCCGCAGGTAACGGTGTCTGACCGGTCAGCAGCAGCGCAATAGCAGCAGAGGCCGCTGAAGGTATCGAAACCACAGCACGATGCCGGTCCCCTTCCGGCAGTACCTGATTGCCGGGATTGTTCGCCGGTTGCCAACACTTACGAATCAGAAGACAAACCGCTAACCCAAAATTCGATCCAAACAACAACGAGGAACCCAGCGGTCCTGCGAATACTGAAAGCACGGTTCCTGTCACCATCAGAACTGCGACCGTTCGCAGCCGCAGCCGTGCAAAAAATCGACTTCCAATAACAACACACCAGAACACCAGAATCGCCCCGCAGTACGTCGACCGACGTGACACCATACTCACGTGGATCTGCCCGTTTTCAGTTGAACAAAAAGTTCTCGCCGCCCCCGACTGTTCTGCCAGACGCCAACGCATCATAAAATCCCTGACTGGTGTGTTCTCTGTCACTATTTGGCACCAGTCGTGAACTCCCAAATTCGAACCATCTGAAATACCGGACGTTGATAAAGACGATGCATAAACGTCCGGCGGCAACTGGACGATATGTGCCAGATCGACGTTCACATCAGACTCAAACGTGGGCAGGGTAATGGTACCGGAACGAATGACTCTTCCAGTCTCTGTCAGGGGACTCGTCCAAAGGATACGGACACCTGTAGTTGTTTGATTCTTCGGCAGTAAGATCCGTGTGACAGATTCCTTAACCGGATAGATGACCGGCTGATTATCAATGTATATTCTGATATCGGTGGCTTCTGCCCACTTAACAGCCATGTATTCCGCTTCAACTGATCCCGTTCGACTGACGACCAAGTCTGCAAAGCACTCACATTTTTCACCGTCAGGTTCAGGCGACGCAGCGAACCAGGCCGTTCCGCGAACACCAAGAAACGGCTTCTTGTCACTTGTACGGGAAAACCGGATTCTAAACTGACTCCCGAACTTCGGGACCATCACCGGATTGCCTGGTTGAAGAACAAGACTTTCAAAATCACTACTGTCCGGCTCTCCGGTGACAAGCGCAATGTTTGCAAACTCGCCTGCGGTGGCTGTGCTACTCCGAACAGTCAGTGACACTCCGGAATCATTTGGCAGTCGAGGGATGGCAGCAAATTCAGCACTGGCAAGCGGACGAACGGCACGCAGATTAAAGGTATGCACCGAGTCATCGGTTCGCGTAGCCGGAAAACTCAGCAACCATTCCTGCCATTGGTCATTCGTGAGTCTTCCCGTTTTGGACAAGATACCGGTCGTGGCCGGGCCGTCCGACTTAAGATCAATTCCTTTAGGAAACACCAAAACAACGGCCCCGGGCAGCTGCTCAGTTGGATCCAGTCGAATCTGCAGATTTTCAATCAATTGAATTTCCGTTAACTGCAACTCGTAGTTCAGCACTGCATCCTGAATGACAGTCTGCGACACCACTGGATCGGCTGACACCGGCAGCAGACGATCTGTCTTTGTCATCTGCAGTTCTTCCGGCTCGGAGATGTCAAGCATTGTCCAGGCGAACTCATTCTGCAGCTCTGCCGCAATATCCGTGACAACCTTCATCGGACCGTTTGTCGCAAACGGGACGGCGTCTGAATCCAGTATCCAGTTACCCACAGTCGGATATTCGTCATTGACCAAAACCGGAAGCGACGACTTCAGTGGTGTAACAGCCTGTGTGGAGCGAAACTCAATTCTTAACCACGCTGGCTGGAAGGATGTGGCCGCAGAGCGGAATTCGATCTGTAATTGATCGCTCGTTCTATCGTCGGACGGTCGGACGCGCAGGTAGACCGGCAAATTTGTCCGTATATCGTCCACGCTGACCGGGCGCCACGGTCCTGAGATATCCCACTCAGCTTTGTAAACATCATCGTTATCGCTGCATGGTTCCAACTCAGCATACACCGTGACAAGCTCAGGCGTTTCCGGATGCCGATGAATCAGCAGTTTCTGGCGGAGGGGTGCGGTTGACGGTAGCACATGAATGGCCCCCGATGCGTCAACATCCAACTGTCGCAATTCAATGACCTGTTCACCAGCGGAGTTAAAACTGACATCCTGCTGATACAGTCCTTCAAGATCGAGGCGGCGTACGGCAAGTCCCCGAGTAACTACTAACCGAAGTCCTGTTGACCTCAGCGGCAGTACAGGTCCCGTGTCTTCCGATAACTGCTGCTGTGCCTTCGTCAAAAGCGGAAGAACCAGACCTCCGTGGTGTTCCGCATCCGAAGAACCATGAATAACAACCGTCCCGCCGGCCCTGAGTCCCGAAACAATCAATTGGCGACTCGACTCCCCGGACAGTCTCCAGATGTGACGACGCCCCGATTGACTGGCGACATCTGTAATGTGGCAATTGCCACTGAACGTTACAGTTGCGGATGAATCATCCAGTTCCGGAGGGACCACGAAAGTCCATTCCGCAAATATGGTTTTACCGGCAACAGTGAGCGTCGTATCAACCGCAACAGCAGACATCTCGTATGAATCCGCGGCCGTTGACACAGGCTGGCAAAGAAAGGTTACTGTGTGGCTGCTGCGAGGAGAAAGAAACCACGTCAATCTACCTGCATTTGATTCTGACCACACGACTGCGTTTGGACTGGTGATGTGAATATCGGCGGCTGTCTCAACCTGTAACTCAGTCACCGTCGCGGGTGGCAACTGCAATTCGAACAGAATTCCGTCTGAGTTCCGGACACCCCTGGCAGACCATGTAGCTTCAAGCTCCGTAATCTCACCATCCGGCAGCAATGACAAACGACCATCGGACAGTGCCGCGGAAGCAACAGGACGTCCATCGACCTGGAATTCAAGTTCACTCAGATTCGTTTGCCCGAGAACACGGGAATTGACATCCTTTGACGCGTTAAGTTGCAGGTGAAGCGTACCTCTGATCAGTGAGTTATCAGTCAGTACAGCGCTATACCGGGCCGCAGCGGCTGCCGTAACAGATGGCAGCTCGATGCCGGTCCGCACCTGTCCATTCGAAGACAAGCGATGCAGATTGGCTCGATAAAACAGGACATACTCTCCGGAATCAACGGCCCGCTGAATCGTGTCAGCTGTAACCGGGACAATCTGCAACGTATCGGGGTTCGTTGTATCGGATCCATCACTGACCACCCGAATGCTTAACGGACTCCTCTGAACAGCAGAGGGATCGTCACCTACCGAATCTGCAGACTCCAAACCGGCAGCCTGGGTAATGTCACCTAAACTGGAAACATTGTCCTGAGCTGTCGACGGTACTCCCCATGACAGAGCAATACAAATCAGGCAGCCTGAGGTAATGCCGGAAGCAATTTTCATTTTAAGGTACGCTTACGAATCTTGACCGTCTTACACCGGTCATCAGTAGTTCTAGGGAACAGCAGGTTCGGGCTCTGAAGTTGGAGCCGCAGGAACCAGTTCACGCGATGCCGCCGGCTTCGAAGGAATACGCGAAACTGCAGAAAATATGGACTTTCCACGTCGCCGGCGGGGGCGCGACCTTCCGGACGGCACCATTAACCGACGAATGCCCCAGGCAGTTGAAGCAAGGACAACAGCTGTCAAAACCGGCATCAGCAATGCCAGAGTTTGTTGGGGCAGAACCACCCACATGACAGCGCAGACTGGAATCATAACCGCAGACAACAGCTGCAGATGCCCGCGGAGAGTTACAAGCGTGACATAGAACAGAACACCCAGACCGGCTGACACGACCCACGCCACTGCCCGGGAATAAATCATGACTCTGAGAGTCCGGAGTCTCGGTCCACCGATAAACGCCAGTGAGGCCTGCTGCCTGAAATAAGCATCGTTCAGCTGTCGGTGGACATGCATGCGTACCTCATCAGAAAACCCGGCAAAAAGTGATTCCACCGAGTCCTCTCCGCGATCGGTCGCAGCCGACAGGAGAACGTCCGCTATTCCCTGAGGCAAAACTGACTGTTGGTGTGTATCAAGCGAAATCAGACGGTTGTCATCGGATGTACCCACCAACCAGACAGTTGTTAACCAGCCAGGCGCATCATGAACTCGGGCATATCTGGTCTCCTGTCTCGACAGAAGATGGTGATGCGGGTCTCTGGGAGTCCTGCAGACCAGACTGATTCGCACCGGACCATCTGAGAATTCCTGAGCGACAGAAACCAGTCTCAATTCAACTGAATCTGTCCGGTCCGCGCTGATGCGCGGGACATTAACTTCGATTCCGTCTACCCGAGCATTCACGCCGACATTCACCGGAACCTGAAAGATTACTGCTTCGGGTGGTTTTTCGTAGATGACAGTGGTAGTCGTTGTCACGTTCGCCGAACCAATATACGTCTGGACCAGGCAAATCAAAGGTTCATGAATCTGCCGATGGAGAAGTGGCTCAGGAATGCGCAACCTTACGTATCTGCGAATTTCCTTCGTGGACCATGCCGTCCGAAAGTCCGAAGAGAACTGCCGATAAAGTGAATCGTCCTGCACCACACTCAAAACTTTCGGTGCATTTGTACCAATTATTATCGAATCGACACCACTGGAGGGCAGCACCAGAGGAAGCTGATAGTCATCGGATTCCGCGGCAGGCGTCCAGAAATATTTAATGGTCGCTTTGTGCTCCCCGCGGATTGGTTCCGGAAGCTGCCACGTGATTTGATCGCCATCCACATCTCCCGGTGGTTCCGGAGCTGCGCGACCAATGAGCTGCAGTACCGGATCGATTCCGTCGGGTGCGGTGAATGTCAGCTTTTGAAGATCGCGGTGACGAACGTTGATCGTCAGTTCTGTACAGACATAAATACTGTCCTGGTTTGCTTCCAGTGCGACGACGGCCCGCGAACTGACTTCCTGAGTCTGGCGTAACTGACGGATTCGGACAGAACGACCTGATTCGTTGACTCGCCATACGGTAACACGCTGCAGGTTTTCCTGTCCCGGCAACTGCCGAGGCGGCACAAACGAAAATGCGTTATTGCCGAGCGTATCCGTCATTGACAGTGAATAGGTATCAGATTCGGTCAGAGACACAATTGTTGGATGAGCATCGGACGCTGTGATGTCGGGAAGCGAAAATGTAACGTCGGTTTCATTGGAGCCTTCGTCCAGACCTCGAAAGGCTTTAAACTCCACGAGAAACTGTCCTGACTGGACATTCCCCAGCTGAAGCTGGATTTCATCTTCTGTCTGCTCATACCGGATCCTGCTGCGTTTCCCGTCATCTTCCATCAGGAAGATGGATCCGGTTTCAATTTGCCATCCATCTTGAAGATGCTGTTTCCAGTCAATTCGCAATTCGTCGAGTGATCCCAGACTGACATTCACAGGAAATTTTGCCAACAGTCGCAGAGTTCGGACATCGGTTGAGAATTCCAGACGCGGTGCCACAGCGAAACTCGCTTCAACAGTATTGACGTCCAGTCTCAGTCGGGCTTCCGTGGAGAGCAGATCGAAAGCGATGGCTTCATTACGCTGATCTGAATTTGACTCAACTCGCGTCCGACGTGTATGTCCGGCCGGAACGATATCCACTTCCAGACCTCGTGGAATTCGGATCTCAACCTTCGCTGACTGCTGAGTGATCCCGACAACGTCGGGAACAGACACAGAAATCCGGGGCGTGGTATCATTCAGTGCAAGTTCAAAATGCAGGTCTATACGTCCACGAACGGGCCTGGCAAACACGATATCCGCAGTGGATCCCGATTCAGTCATCGAAACATTGTCCGTCCGTACAATGAGGGTGCTGTCTTCATCCCGCGCAGTAACATCGACTCCGCCATAGCCAGGTGGCAACCGGACCTGGAGTCGATCTGTCGCACCCTCCGTAATATCGATTGTCTGATCACAGACAAGTACCGGTGTACTGCTGGAGAGATCCAGCACCATTAATGCCGGGGTGGGTGCGCTCATCACCGTGACGTTGTCTCCACTCAGGTCCGACGATTGCCAGCTGATTTCAGTTTCGGACTGAAGCCCCCAGAATTTGACCGTCATCGGCTGACCGAATGAAGTGGATCTTCGTGAATGAGCAGCATTGTCAATTATACGTTCGACGGACTGATCGAATGTCAGTTCCAGTTCTGACGTCATCGCATCGGGCAGGGACAGTTTCAATCGATGTCGATCCTTTTCCTGATCCCGAACTTCTCCGATCAGATCCAGTGACAGTTCGTGCCGTCCGCGTCCTTTCAGAAGCCATTGATGACTGTCGGAGGCACTGGAAGGACTCCCAAGGAATCGCGATTCTAAATCCAGATTTTCCGGACCGTGTACAGCACTGGTGGGGACCCAGGATCCCAGCCCCACATCAACACGAACCCATTCGTCGTCAGCGTGAACCTTAATTTTCAGATCCACATGGATCTTCGCAAGTCCGTCCTGAACTGTTCCGAACGCATCAAGATCAGCAAACTCGAAGCTCCGGACACTTAGCTGCGCAGTTACAGACTCCAGGATACGGTCAACTTTTTCTGACGGAATCAGATCATCAAGAGGGACTGTTCTGCCATCATCCCGACGTATCAGGATCTGGCCCTGAGGGAGTTCATCCGGTGCCGTCGATGGTTCCTGACCATACAGCACTCCAGCAATACTGAACGTCAGAACAACGGGTAGTATCCCGCGGCTGACAGCAGGTCGCTGAACAATATATGGACGATTCATAAGTCCACTGGTCCACGGCAGAAAAGAAGACAGGAACCACCAAGCGGTTCTACTCCGGGCAACGCACGATTTTATCCGGCACGCAGACCATAGAGAAGACTTAGGAATGGTGTGCTGCTCAATTCATTACGTCTAAGAGATCCTGCCGGATTTTGCTGGTACTGGCAGCAACAAGCGATGGAACCATTATATCGACACTGTCGCCTGCCATATTTGTAACGGTTCCGCCTGCTTCGATCACCAGTAAAACTCCGGCCGCCACATCCCACGGATGCAGACTCGTCGACCAGAACACGTCGACCCGACCGGCGGCCACAGCTGCCAGATTGAGTGCGGCAGACCCGGTTCGCTGAACTGTCTGCAGATGCTGCAGCCCTGTGAGAAACCGCCGGACCGCCGGATCGTTGGGATCAGTTGCTACCGGAAGACTGGCCATGCCCATCGCCTGGTTCAATTCAGACTCGCCGCTCGTACAGATAGGCTCGCCATTCAGAAACGCTCCACTTTCCGCAATGGCCGTGAACATTTCCAGCCGGTTTGGATCGTAGATCACACCGATCAGAAGTTCCTCTTTTCGCTTCAGTGCAATCGATACCGCGTAGTAAGGGAAACCATGGACGTAGTTCGATGTTCCGTCGAGAGGATCGATGACCCACTGGAATTCAGAATTTCGTGGGTTCTCCTCAAGGCCTTCTTCACCAAGAAACCCGTGTTCCGGAAACCTCTCATGAATGTAATCGTAAATTGCCTGCTGCGACGCCTCGTCAGCTTCAGTCACAAGATTCGCCCGACTTTTCTCACGGACAGAAAAGCGACCGCGCCAGTCCAGCAGAATATTTCCTGCCTGCTGCGCTGCGTCACAGGCTGTTTTCAGACAGTCCTCTAGAAATTCCGACGATTTGCACATTGGAGTATGGAGTATGGAGTATTAAATTTTTGTCAGCGGGTGAATGCCCTGTCTGTCCCGCTTACCGAATATATAGTTTGCTCTGATTCTTTTAACTTCGCAGAAAAACACAACTCGCAGGAGAGCTGAATGGCCGGAAATCTGAACAGCTGAGGTAATTCCGGTTCCAGGATTAGAGCGATGTCATCCGATCCACTCGTGCAAACCGGAACGAGCGTCGCACAGGCTCTCACGAACTACAGTGGCATTATGCGGAACACAAATCGTGAACGAGCTGATCTCCGCGCAAACGCGGCTTCATTGAAACGGCTGTTCCCGACTATCCTGTGTTTGTTACCGACGGTATTTATGTTTCTGCCGGGGCCGGCAGTCATCCCCATGAGCGACTTCTTTCGTAGTACAGCCGGCGAACTGCTGAAAGAATACGACAATGCACTCGACTCACCTGAACAGGGACCATCGCTCGTCGAACCACAGTAGATTTCGACAGCAAGTCTCCGGTCGACGCGTTATTGCGACAGCAAAAAGCCCCGAACGGCTCCTGCCGGGCGACTGAGATCGTCACGTGGCAACTACATTTGACCAAAAGGGCTTTGCCAGGCCCGCTTCAGAGCCGCGAGTGTGCTGTCGATGAGTGGAACTCCGGATTCGTTTTCAATAACCAGGCGGTCAGTGTTCGTTACATCGCCAATACTGCTGAAAGGAATCCCGGACAGGTGGGACTCGAATTCTGAAGCATGGCATATCGGGACTTCCATGAGAAATCGTGAATTGCTTTCCGAGAACAGGGTGACAGCGTCTTCCAGATGGCTGGCGATCCCGGAAAGAGAAAGCCTGGCTCCCAAGCCCCCTGCAAATGCCATTTCCGCAGCCGAAACCGCCAGACCTCCTTCAGAGAGATCGTGACAACTACGGACGACTCCTGAGTGAATGGCCTGGTGGACTGCTCGAAATATCGAGAGAGCCTGTTCAGGATACATTCGTGGAACAAAGCCTCCGGACAGCCCGTTCACCAGAGAAAGATGACTACCACCAAGCTCATCGTGAGTTTCTCCGACGAGATACAATCGATTTCCGGCTTCCTTCAGGTCCATCGTCACACACTGTTGAACATCGTCAACCTGACCGAGCGCACTGATCAGCAGGGTGGACGGAATGGCCACTGTCTGACGCTCTCCACGGTCGTCGTCCCACGAGAATTCATTATTGAGACTGTCTTTTCCGCTGATAAACGGTGTCCCCAAAACAACGGATACTTCATGACACGCCATGGCGGCCCGTACCAGCGTTCCCAATGTCTCCGCCCGTTCTGTATTTCCCCAGCAGAAATTATCCAGAATCGCGATTCGATCCGGGTCTGCACCGACCGCCACGCAGTTCCGAACCGCTTCGTCAATCGCTGCAGCGGCCATCCACCAGGGATCAAGATCACCAAAATGAGGATTCATCCCGCAGGAAATGACGAGCCCGCGTGATGATGCCAGATCGGGACGCACAACTGCGGCATCTGAGGGGCCGTCATTTGCGGCGCCAACCAGTGGCTTGACCACACTGCCGGCCTGTACTTCATGATCGTACTGACGAATGATCCATTCCTTGCTGGCCACATTCATTGAACTCAGAATGGCTTTGAGATCCTCATCCCAGCGTTTTCTCCGGGGCAGGGGACAGGGCATTTCAGACGGAATCTCGAACTCAGCATTTCGAATGACCGGCGGCCGACCGTCGTGAAGGAATGACATCCCGAGCCGTCCCACTTCCTGTTGACCGAATTTTAATACCAGCTCCTGTGTATCCGTAAACCGGCCGATGACCGTACATTCCACACCTTCTGATTCGCACAGTTGCAGAAATTCATCACGATGACATTCCGGTACCGCCAAAACCATCCGTTCCTGTGCTTCTGAAATCCAGATTTCCGTGTACGACAGGCCGGAGTATTTGAGCGGGCAACGGTCAAGCCATACCTCAGCCCCGGTCGCTTCACCCATCTCGCCGACGGCGCTGCTGAAACCACCGGCTCCGCAGTCGGTGATTGCTGTGTAAAGATCGCGATCACGTGCCTGCAACAGTACGTCCAGTACCATTTTTTCGACCACCGGGTTCCCGATCTGAACGGAACCTCCACTGATCGACTCACTGTCTTCCGTGAGCTCAGCAGATGAAAAAGTTGCTCCGTGAATCCCGTCCCGGCCTGTCCGTCCTCCCACCGCCACAATCAGATCGTTCGGCTGCATGTGCCCTTCACATTTGCCGTTGGGAATCATCGCCACATTGCCACAGTAAACCAGCGGGTTCCCAAGGTAGCGATCATCGAAATAAACGGCTCCATTGACCGTAGGAATTCCCATGCGGTTGCCATAGTCACGCACCCCCGCAATGACACCCTGCATCACAGCCCGCGGATGTAGAATACCCGGGGGGAGCTGGTCCACGGGGAAATCCGGTCGGGCAAAACAGAAGACATCGGTGCTGCAAACCGGCCGGGCGCCCAGTCCGGTGCCCATTGGATCGCGGATCACTCCACCAAGCCCCGTGTTGGCTCCGCCGTACGGCTCAATAGCAGACGGATGATTGTGTGTCTCAACCTTGAAACACACGCTCTGCTGGTCGTCAAATTTCACCACACCGGCATTGTCACGAAAGACACTCACGCACCAGTCGCTTTCTCCGAGTCGTTCGCGGATCTGCTGTGTGGCACGAAAGATCGTTTCCTGCAGCATATTGTCGAATCGGACTTCGCGTAATATTTCACCTTCGGAGTGCTCACGATAGTGAATTCGCCCGCCAAGCGTCTTGTGAGAACAGTGTTCGCTCCATGTTTGCGCAAGTGTTTCAAGTTCGATGTCGGTGGGATCCCGTCCGAGCGAGCGAAAATACTCCTGAATTGTCTGCATTTCCACCAGGCTCAGATACAGCTGTCCTTCATCGCTCAGACGTTCAAGTGCCGAATCATCCATGTCCCGAACTGCAATACACACCTTCTGAAATTCATACCTGCTGCCGACGGACAGATCCGTGAGCTGCAAAGGTCCCTCCAGCACATATTCAATCGCATCATTTGCCAGCACTCGTGAAACAAGCTGGCTGCGATCACCTTCACTGAGTTCACCTGTAAGTCGATACTTGCGACACGTTGCCACGGCTGTCACATTTAAACTGCGGCGAGTCAGGGCGTCCGCCGCATTTCGGGCAATGCTGTCTGTCACGCCCGGATGAAGCAGGACATTGATGCAGTCACTGCCGTGATCTGCGGACGCATTCGGCAGCGGGATAATCTTCATTTGCTCGACAACACGATCGCACAACAGTCCTGACGCCGTCTCAGCGATCTGTGATTGATCGATGTCTCCCTGAACCAGAAAGGATCTGGCAGAGCCCACAGCAGTCAGTCCCTGGATTCCCAGACTTTTCGCGTCATCCAGAACCCGCTGACCTTCGTGGTCAGTCTCGGTCACTGCCGGCAGAATCTCTACTTCCCACAACATGCTGACATCGATCCTTTAGCCACAATTGGCACCGCAAACAAAACCATACAAGAATTCAGAGAATGTCTATACCTGCACTGCCGAATCAGATGTCGTCTGACAACAAAACGTCTTTCGGCGACAGGCGTGTACCGGAACAGGTAATCAGAAAGAGCTCGGACAGCGCGAAGTATTCCAGACCAAGCTTCAACTCGCCACGCGACACGTGAGAAATTCCGGTTTATATTACGAGGATGCTCGACTTTGCGACTTTCGTTCTCAACGAGTCAGTCCTGAATCTCTGCTCCGTTAAAATTACGTCTGCTTCCGGCTGACATCGCCACCCCGGATCGGCCACTTCAGATCGACAGATACCGGTGCATGATCGCTGACTTCCAGCCCACCTTCACGGTGCACAATCACCTTCTGAACGAACGGTTTCAGAACAGAATTCACCATTAGATAGTCAATTCGCCAGCCTCGGTCCAGCTCTCGGGCCCGGCCACGGTTGGACCACCAGGAGTACGGACCATGCACGTCACCGAAATACTCCCGGGTTGTGTCATGCCAGCCGGACTTAAGTAGCCGACTGAACCAAGCTCGTTCATGAGGTAAATACCCGGAGGTGTTCTCGTTCGACTTAGCATAATAAATGTCCCGGGCTGTGTGCGCTATGTTGAGGTCACCACCGAACAGAAACGGCCTGTCATCTCGTCGAGACGTCGCCCATCGGCGAAATCGCTTCATCCAGCGATCTTTGACTCGTTGCCGGTGTTCACCTGACGAACCGGACGGCAGATAGACACTGGCAATTCCCAGACCGTTGACCGTTGCTTCAATCAGGCGACCTTCGTTGTCTCCGGCTTTATCGACATCCAGTGAATTCAACTGCAAGGGTTGTCGTGAGAGGATTGCCGTTCCTGAATAGCCTTTTTTCTCAGCTGGATTCCAGATGACGTGCCAATCATCCAGTCCTTCCCAGCCTGGCGGCAGTTGTTCCCGGACTGCTCGCACTTCCTGGAGCAACAGCACATCCGGGGCGATTTCGGCGACGTGGTCGTCTAAGCCTTTTCGAATGGCTGCTCGTATCCCGTTGACATTCCACGTGGTGATTCGCATGTTAAGCGGTCACTGGATCGAACGGCGTTACGACAGCATGTGACACGACACTGAAGTTTGTCAGACGTCTTCTGTTTCTATTCTTCCACAACCCAGGTGTCACCACTGTTAAACAAATCTTCAAGATTTCCTTCACCCTTAACATCAATAGCATGGGCCATCTGTGCTTCAACACCTTCGTCGTATCGCGGCAAATCAACATCTCGGAGAACACCAAGTGGTTCGGGAAATTCCGGATAATGCATCTGGGCGAGTGTGAATGCGATGCCGGCATTTTCTGCATGCTCGTCGTGGAACAAAAGATCATCTTCTGTTATGCCGTTTCCTAATTCCACAACCTCAGGACGACCTTCGATTAGACGAATACCCTTATCATTCTTTTCCCCAAAGATCAGTGGCTTGCCTTGCTCGAGGTAAACAACATTTTCTGATTTTGGCTTAAGGCCTTTTTCCGGGTTACCACGCTTGTTTGCGGCGTAGTCGAACGCCATCGAGTTAAAAACGTTACAGTCTTGATAAACTTCCACAAAAGACGTGCCCTTGTGATGGGCGGCTCGAGTCAGAATTTCGATCAAATGTTTCGTGTCCATATCCACCGCACGCGCTACAAAGGTCGCTTCAGAACCCAGTGCAACTGCAAGTGGATTCAGCGGGTTATCGATTGATCCAAGTGGGGTACTTTTAGTTTTCTTTCCGACTTCACTCGTCGGAGAATACTGACCTTTGGTCAGCCCGTAGATTCGGTTATTGAACAGGATAATATTAAGATCTACATTGCGACGAATCGCATGCATAAGATGGTTCCCGCCAATCGAAAGGGCATCACCGTCACCCGTGATAACCCAAACGCTCAACTCAGGATTGGCAAGCTTCACGCCGGTTGCCACAGCTGGAGCTCTTCCATGAATGCTGTGAAATCCGTATGTATCAACGTAATATGGAAAACGGCTGGAGCAGCCAATGCCGGATACAAAACAGAAGTTCTCCTTGGGAATACCAAGGGTTGGAAGCACGCGTTTCATCTGCGCCAGAATCGAATAGTCGCCGCATCGCGGACACCACCGAACCTCCTGATCACTGGCAAAATCCTTAGGAGTCAAAACTGGCAGAGCAGTAGACATCAATTTGAACTTTCGATTGAGTGAATTCCGGGCTTTGCAGACCAGTTTCAGAGGAACACTACTGAAGCATGGAATTGATTTTCTCGACGACTTCGCTGATCTTAAACGGCTTTCCCTGAATCTTGTTCAATCCCTGAGCATCACAGAGAAATTTCCCCCGAATTAAAAATTTCAGCTGCCCCATGTTGAGTTCAGGAACCAGCACCTGTTTGAAGTTGCCCAAAATCTCACCCAGATTTTTGGGGAATGGGTGGACATAACTTACATGAGCATGCCCGACACTCCTGCCGGCATTAATGCACTGATTGACGGCAGCTCGAACCGAGCCAAAAGTCCCCCCCCAGCTCAACACCAGTAGATCTCCCGTCTGGACCCCGTGAACATCCTGTTCCGGAATACTCTCAGCAATGTTATCTACCTTTTGCTGACGAGTAAGCGTCATGTGGTGATGGTTGGCCGGATCATACTCCACGTTACCAGTCACATCCGCCTTTTCGAGTCCGCCAATCCGGTGCTCAAGTCCCGGTGTCCCTGGTATTGCCCATGGCCGGACAAGACGGTCATCCCGCAGATAAGGCATGAACTCGCCATCCTTATTGGGCTCGGAAAGATACTTGACGTCAAGACTGCGGAGATTGTCTATCTCTGGAATCTTCCAAGGTTCAGATCCGTTTGCAACATAACCATCTGAGAGGAAAATCACCGGTGTCATGAACTCGACAGCAATTCGCATTGCTTCCATAGCCATATGAAAACAATCACCTGGAGTCGCCGCGGCGACTACGGGAAGCGGTGATTCGCCGTTACGACCATACATCGAGAGCAAAAGGTCCGACTGTTCGGTCTTTGTCGGCAGCCCCGTGCTCGGCCCCCCGCGTTGAACATTCAAAATCACCATCGGAAGCTCGGCAATCATGCCCAGTCCCATGGCTTCACCTTTTAGACAAATGCCGGGACCACTGGAAGCCGTGACCGTCAGGGCACCTGCATAAGAGGCACCGACAAGGCTGCACATAGCGGCGATTTCGTCCTCAGCCTGAAACGTTTTTACTCCGAAGTGCTTGAGACCAGCCAGGTAATGCAGGACGTCACTTGCCGGTGTGATCGGATAACCGCAATAGACCAGTTCTCGACCAGCCAGTTTGGCGGAGGCCGCCAATCCCCAGGCAGTGGCTTCGTTGCCCATAATTTTACGGTATTTGCCAGGTTCCAGCTGAGCCGGGGCAACTTTGTAATGGACAGTAAATGCTTCTGTGCTGAACCCGTAATTATAGCCGCCATCCAGTGCAAGTGTGTTGGCCTCGATAAGCTCAGGCTTATGCGCGAACTTCTTATCCAGAAATTCAAGCGTCGGCTTCTTGTCACGATCGTACAGCCAGTAGACCAGTCCCAGCGCAAAAAAGTTCTTGCAGCGATCTTTATCTTTGGTGGATTTCAATGCATCGCCGACGGCGTCACGAGTGAGACGCGTCATTGGCACTTTGAACAAACGATATTTTGACAACGATTCCGCATCTTCCAGCGGATTGGATTCGTACTTTGCCTTCTTGAGGTTGCTTGGTTCAAATGCGTCCTCATTGACAATCAGCGTTCCACCGACTTTCAGGTCCTGAATATTAGTTTTGAAGGCAGCAGGATTCATCGCCACCAGTGTGTCAACTTCATCGCCCGGTGTATAAATATCCTGGCTGGAAAAACACAGCTGGAATCCGGAAACGCCGAATAATGTTCCGGCGGGAGCACGGATCTCAGCCGGAAAGTCCGGCAGAGTGCTCACATCATTACCAAACGCTGCTGAAGCATTCGTGAACTGAGTTCCGGTCAACTGCATACCGTCGCCACTATCGCCGCAAAAGCGGACGACAACCGTATCGACTTGTTCGTGCTGGCGACCTTCGGGAGCGGACGGAGTATCAACGGCCGACATGGGAGAACCTTCGGGGCTGGAAGTGGGGTCTGAACCGTTCCAGATATCTATTACTTTCAGAGGTGAGGGAAGTGCCGGGCCAGGAAGTCAGAGACCTCTTCGACCGACCCCTGCCGAAGTAGCCATCGACGATCCCGCTGGAAGGCCAATCGGTGGAATCCCACCGTAACATTGTGACAAGACGTCCCATCCAATGCATCGTGCCAAAACCGGCAATTCCCATGGATTTTCACCAGTATCAAAATCCGGAATGAGAGCCTTGTATCGTTCGACGCTTTCGGAGGCAACTTCAATCCCCGTTCTGACTGAAGGTTAACCTGTTTTCCACATTCCACCGTTCGATACGGTGGTATCGAACGAGACGCCGTATCCGCGGATGAATTCCCCGCTTCGGAAGTTGCCCCGTGATGCAATTCTGCGACCTGAACCCCGCCATTGCAGGCATGCCGTTCCTCGTGTACCCCGCCGACAGGCCTCAATGGCAGAGTCCGGACCACATCGACAACACACCTCAGGACGAATCAGTCCTGATGAAATGGAGAACATCAAAAATGTAGCGTGAAAATCAAACATCCAGGGTGGTGGGCATTCTTCCTCCTTTGATTGTTAAACGGCCTGGTGGCCCTCACCCGTACCAACGAACGGAGCCAGACAGGGGCGGCCATTGGGTTCGGCCGGTCCACAGGGCAACAAAATGGCTCGCTCCGATCAGTTAGGACGGTTTTCCCAAAACTCATAACAGGAATACTCAGGCATCACTGACCGCCGTTTCAGCAAACGCCTGTTCTCTCCGGATTTCTGTCATCATGGCGCAGTCCAGACAGTTGCCGTGAATTTCTGCGGAAGAAGCAAGAAGATGGCATGGAAGCAGTACGTGAGGTCGTCCATTCTGCGGTCGCTGCCAGAACATCCTTCTGTCGGAAGTACCGACATTGTTGTGACGCTCTGACAGATATGACGATCTCATCCGTTGTCGGCGCTCCGGGCAGGACCAACAAAATCAGCCCCTGCATCGTTGTACGATACCGCTGAATCAGACGGTGAACCCCAGCGTGCTCTTAATCCCTGCATCGAGGGCTGCGCAATGCTCCTCGAAATTGAGCATATCCAGCAAACTCCTGCCCTCGGCCATATTCCTCAGTAACTGAACTTCCTTTCGGTGAATCTGTTCAGCCAGGGGTAATATTTCTGCAAATTCAGCAAGCGTTGCAATGACGATCCCGTCATCATCCCCCAGAAGAATGTCACCGGGGTGAACGACGACACCGCCGCAGTCAACAGGAATCTGTGTCTCGAACATCTGAGACGTCGTCCCGGCAATCGGCACCACGGTTCGCGCATAGTACGGCAGACTGAGCGAGCGGATGGTTGTCGTATCACGGCACGGGCCGTCAACAACGATCCCCGCCAGTCCCTTCCGGCTCGCTTCGGTTGGAAATAAACCTCCGGTAACAGCGCAGTCACTGTTCCTGGAATCGATCACCAGTACTTCCCCTGGTACGGCGTCACGCAGTGCCTTGATCACTGTCAGAAAATCATTGTGGCAGGAAACAGTATGAGCCCTTCCTACAAGCATCCGTCCTGTCTGAACGGGACGAATGGCTGAATCGACAATACGATACTCACTGATGTTGGAATCACGGGCTCTTTGCGCCTTGTTCGCGTCACAGACACAGGCGGTACTCAACTTCAACAGTCGGTCTCTCAATTCTTCGAACAACATACTGGTTCACTCCCCACGGGCTGGCAACTGTTTGCCAATCGAATATGTTCAAAGTACTTTTCGAGGAATATCCGAAACCATTCCGGAACCACAAGACATGAGTGAGCGATTAGCTAACAAAGTAGCGATTGTCACGGGAGCCGGCTCGTCGGGACCTGGCTGGGGCAATGGAAAGGCGACCGCCGTGCTGTTTGCTCGTGAAGGCGCCAAAGTATTTGCCATCGACATCAATGGCGAAGCCCTCGCTGAAACTCAGCAGATCATCAGAAGTGAAGGCGGCGACTGCGCCGTGAGACAGGTTGATGTCACCCGGTCAGATCAGGTCGAATCGATGGTCAACTGCTGCATCGAGACTTACGGCGGTATCGATATCCTGCACAACAATGTCGGTATTCTGGATGTAGGCGGCCCCGTCGAATCGAGCGAAGAAAGCTGGGATCGTGTTGTGGCCGTCAACCTTAAAAGCATGTTTTTAACGTGTAAATACACGCTGCCTCACATGGAACAACATGGTGGTGTCATCGTCAATATTTCGTCGATCGTGGGTATTCGTTATCTGGGCGTGCCCTACGTCTCTTACAGCGCCACCAAAGCAGCCGTCCTGCAACTGACCCAAAGTGTTGCCCTGCAGTATGCTGACAGGAATGTTCGGGCCAACACAATTCTTCCCGGTCTGATGAATACACCAATGATCATTGAACCTCTGAAGAATGCTTACGCGGACGGCGACATCGGCCGCATGCTCGAAATGCGGAACAATCAGGTTCCCATGAAACGGATGGGAGATGCCTGGGACGTCGCTCATGCTGCACTGTTTCTGGCATCAGACGAGGCTAAATATATCACGGGTGCCCAACTGGTAGTTGACGGCGGACTGACCTGCAAATCCTGACAGACGTGTCTCCCCGTGCACCAGCAACACTCAACGATCAAAAATACAAAAATAGCGAGACCTGTTATCTGCGGGTTCCGAACAATCGAAATTTCATTTTCCGATGATTAAGCTGGCTGTGATTCAGTGGATCAACGAGAGACGCACTCCCCAAAGTCATTTGATCGGGCGAGGTTCTCCGGATATTGTCAAAGTAGGAAACTCTATTACAGGAGTCTGAAATGCCAAACTATCCGGTTTCGGAGTTGCGAAACGTTGTCCTTGTAGGAAACGGAAATTCCGGAAAAACATCGCTGGCTGATCTCATTCTGTTCAAGGCCGGAGAAACAGACAAACCAGGGTCTCCGGATGAGTACTTCACCAAAGAAAAGTTTCCAAACCTGCGGGAATTTCATTTTGACCCGGAACTGAATTTCTGTTTTGTTGACAGTATCAGCAGTGGATCTGTGTCCAATCAGTTCATCCCTGCTGTTGAGAAGGGCGTCCGCGAGCAGATGAGCCGGGGAGTACTTGCCGGATACCAGGTGCAGAATGTGATTGTTGAACTGTTCTATGGCAAAGATCACACGGTAGACAGCAACGAAACAGCATTCAAAACAGCAGGTGTGGCCTGCTTCTGCGATTTGTTCAAACAGGCAGAACCTGCGATTCTGGAACCATTTGTATCAATGGAGATAACAGTTCCGAACGACGGGATTGGTGATGTCACCAGCGACCTGAATCCCCGGCGGGGCCAGGTAGAAGGATTCGACAAAATTCCCGGTGGCCTGACGATCATCCACGCAAAAGTACCGCTTGCGCGGCGTAATGACCTATGCCCACTCCATTTCAAGTCTGACGCGTGGTCAGGGCTCATTCACAATGGACTTCAGCTCGTATGAATTTGTACCTGCAAACGAGCAGGCGGCGATTGTGGTCCAACACAATGAGAAACAGGAATCCACTGCACGGTAAACCATGTCATTGAACGACCGTTATAGAAATGAACTGAACCTATGCCCCAACTGTGTACGCTGATCACCGGCTTCCTGACGGTCACACTTACAATAGCTCACGCTGCTGACTGGCAGCAGTTTCGAGGCCCCGACGGTTCCGGAATCTCGCACGAGAAAAACATTCCCGTCACCTGGGGACCGGAAGAGAACATCGCCTGGCAGTCCCCGCTGCCAGGTCCAGGCAATAGTAGTCCCATCGTTTCCAACGGCCGGGTATTTGTCACCTGTGCAACAGACCAGGGTAAAAATCGCGGGCTGCACTGTTTTGATCGCAGAGACGGTACAGAACTTTGGAACCGAACGGTCCGATACGCCAAAATCACCCCCACGCACGCACAGAATCCGTATGGGGCGTCAACACCGGTTGCTGATGGTCGACATGTTGTGGTTTGGCACGGAACACTCGGTTTGTACTGCTATGACTTCAACGGCCATGAACTTTGGCACACAGACCTGGGAGAATTCAGCCATGTGTATGGCTATGCCTCTTCTCCCGTCATTCACGATGCCAAAGTTATCCTGAATTTCGGACCAGGTGAACGAACGTTTATGACAGCAGTTGACCTGCACACCGGTGAAATACTGTGGCAGACGAAAGAACCAGGAGGCTTCAGTACACGAAAGCCGAAAATCGTCGGCTCATTCAGCACGCCGATGATTGTCGAGGTCGACGGGCGGGAACAGATCATCTGCACCATGCCCACCCGGGTTGTCGCTTACGATCCGCATTCAGGAGACATCATCTGGACCTGCGACGGACTTCCCAATCCATCCACGGATCTTGTCTACACATCACCCCTGATTGCTGATGGAATTGGCGTCGCCATGACGGGTGCACGTGGACCGGCATTCGCTTTTCGACTCGGCGGTTCGGGAAATGTAACTGACACCAATCGTCTTTGGGGCGTCGACAGCGGCCAGCCTGACCGTCTTGGTTCGGGTGTGATCATTGAAGACCACATCTATGTTGCCAACGCAGATGTGGGAACCGCGCAGTGTCTGGAACTGCAAACAGGCAATCTGGTCTGGAGAGCTCGACTGCCCGGAGCCAACTGGGGATCGATCGTATACGCCGACGGAAGAATGTATGTCACGGGTCGCAACGGCACAACAAGCGTCTTTGTGCCCAATCCGGCAGAGATGGAACTGGTTGCCAGCAATAAACTTGACGAACCAAGTGATTCCACACCCGCCATCTCCAACGGACAGATTTTTTTGCGGACTGATCTGCACTTGTTCTGTATCGGGCAGAGCGGCGACAGTCGGTGAACGACCCTCAGCAATCGCCGAACTTATGTCTGTAATTCCGGCAGCAGTTGGACACGCAGACCATACGGCATGTGCGCATCGAACGAATCATGTTCTCGAAATATTTCCGGGGTGTCAGACGTTTTTTGACACGATTCATACCAAACCCGGTGCCGGATGTCTTCGCGTACTGGTATTGGTCAGCTGTCTGTTCTGCGAACCAAACAGTACAGAACAACCGAAGACACCGACAGCTTTCCGGCAGCCGGTCAATCGACTAAACCTCGTCGTCAAGCATCTCTGCCAGCTGACGGTCCAGGTCTCTTTGTGTCATATGTTTAAATTCCGCAGCATCAAGAACTGACGGTTCAATGCCATCGAGCTGGTCCCGAATCCTTACCTGTTCCCGACCAAGACTGTTCATCCATTCCGGTGTTTCAATTCCGGACCCCTGCCGGCCTTCCATGTAATCATCGATTTCATCTCTCAGAAGCTCGAAATTCCTTTCGGCTTCCTGTTCAGACACATTCGGAAGTTCAGGATTGCACAGAGCGACGCGAGCCGTCATTCGATTGACCTGAAGTGGACCGATCAGACGGTCACCAATCAAATCGTGCATCGTTGGCAGACGCACTCCGTAAGTAACTTCCAGATCATGCAGTTCATTTACCAGTGACTCTGCTGATTCACGTGTTTCATCAGCGAGCTCTTGCTCAATCCTCGTACCCATATCCGCCACGCCAGTCCGCACAATAACTTCGTGAACAAAATGATAGGGTAAGTGATTCCATTCAAAACGATCGTAAAGGGATTTGACCCGCAGGAAGTCCAGCAGGCAGTACAAACGATTGCCATAGTCGGACTGGGTTGTTGTCGTGTTGTATTCCAGAAACAGATCAAAATTGTCCACCACCGACTCATATACAAATTCCATGATGTCGACGGCATGTTCGCGTTCGATCCGTCCCTCCTGCAAATCCTCGATAATACGAATTTTTCGGTAGGGAGCAACATTGTCCTCAAGCTCATTCAGCAGTGATTCTGCACCGTGCACCACGATAGCCCGGGCGTTGCCCAGGGTGAGCATTCTCGTGTGGAAAAGCTCATCTCCGTATGCCTCGATGAACTCACGTACCTCCAGGCAACGTTCTTCGTCGTGCAGTTCTTCCACGATGGACAGTCGCATTGAACTGCTATGCTGAGCCCACAGCATCCCGTAGGAATCCATCAGTCGCTGAATGCGGCGGTAAGCTTTCTTGCGTTGTGTGGTCGTTTCCAGTTTCCAGCGTTGTGCGGCGTGCATCATTGACTCGACCGAACAGGTCAGCCCCATCCGAAACAATCGATCAAACTCAGTGACTGCCTGCCCCGGCGGCCTTCGGCTCCGCTCCATTCGGCAGGCCGTCTGCAGCAGCTGATAAGTCTGCCGCAGCAGACCTAAGCGTGGAAGCTGCCCCAAAAGCAGTCGGATAACGGCCTGCAAAGTACGTGCTCGAAGAATATCTCGAGGATTGCCACCGTTTTCGAACGGTACATACAGCAGCGGACGTCGTCTCAACTGTTTGAGGAATTCCGGGAAGACCTGCCTGACCGCCGAACTGTTGTCAGTCAGCACAGATCTTAGAAGTCGAATCAGACAATCGCTGAACTGTGAATCTCCCTCCGTATTGTTTTCACGCGACTCAGGCAGCAGAGCTCCAAGAAGACGTTCCGCCAGCAGGAACTGGACTGTGGTCGAAATCACATTCTGCATCAACAGAAAACGCGACTGCATCTGGACGTCAAAATCGATATTGGCTTCCAGATCGGCCGACAATGTCTGAATTTCAAAGTCACTGATTTCTCTCAACAGAACCGAAAGATGCTCGAGGAAATGACGTATCGCAGAATCCCATTCGTGCAGATGCATCTGGATTTCATCAGATGACAGATCCTGTGGGGTGCGTCGTGCCAGCCCAATTGCGGCATTGCTGAATAATGATCCGAGTGTATGCAGGAATTTCAGCCGCGGTTCGATCTGCCGATACAGAATCTCAAACTCTGTTGTTCCGGGTGATAACCCTTCATCCATCGTATCCGATTCGTTGCCGTCGTCCGTACTGTCTCGATACACAATGCCCTCGAAGGCCGATTCCCGCCAGGCCTCGTCTTCCGACTGATCGTCATCAAACAGATGGTCGAAATCTGTTTGCGGATCATCGGCAGAATTAACACTTCGGTGACGATCAGCAAATTCACCAAGCGATGGAACCTGCCAGTATTCGCCCGCATTGGCTTCCAGGAAAGAGAACAGACGACGCAGCAACTGCCATTGATCGGAAAGATCATTTCTTTGCATCATCAGATTCATAAGCCGCAGAAACTGCGTGTGAATCGAATGTCGGCCCGATTCAAGTCCAAACACTTCCGCCTGGCTCAGCCACTGGATCAGCAGGCCGGTTGCTGCAACCAGATCGTCACGATCAAGCAACGCGGAAACGACCTGGGAAAAACTTCGGGCGGATGCAAAACGACCGACGTGATTCTTCCAGAACGACATATCAGCAGCAGCTTCGCCTGCCGTCCGCCATTCCGCCAGCGCCGCGGCAACGTGCTCCGCAGCAGCGACAGATTCACGGCCACGAATTTCAGGCAAGTCTGTTACAGTGGTAGTGGCGTATTGATCCCACTGGTCTGCCAGTTTTTGAAAATCCTGATAGACGATGTGGTGATAATCGTTCTGCCCCGCCGCGGCAGCTTCGGCCATCACAAAGGAACAGGAATCAAAGATTTGTTCCATCAGATCCATCAGGATTTCTATACGATTGTCAGGAATGGCATCTTCACGTGCCGTGAACAGGGGAAACATTCCCTGAAACCCAAGGATGTTCCAGGGGTCAACGAAGCCTCCGCACCGAATACCGGACTGTAAAAGCTTGTGGCAGGTCTGAAGCTGTTCCACGGCATCTGCGAGCTGATCGCTGCGAACCAGACGATGGATCAGCATGAGCCTTGAGCAGATTTCGGATTCAAACCGGGCGGAGGTACAGGGGATAACTCCCGCTTCTTCACGGCTGGCAGCTTCAAATCCCATGGAAGCATACAACCATGAAAGATGCCGATGCTGCACCTGTTGTGCTCCATAGCGAGACAGGTTCATGTTGAGTTCATGCCGAACGTGACCGAACGGCTGTCGGGATTCTTCTGTCTGTCGTTGGAGACGTTTGCCACGTTCACCCTGTGCAGCATCCAGAAGCGTCTGGTAAAATGCATCACGCTGCCGGGCAACCTTAGGCAGTAAAGAGGTCAGTGAGACTCCGGAATCGAATGTCTGTGGCCCCGAACCACTGATCGACGACGCCATCAGAATGGTGCCCGCAAGAACGGCTGAGGAATCAAAGAGACGTTCTTCTGAAGATGTCCCGTTGTCGGTGTGCAGCCAGTCGAGAAGAGAATCCAGAATGATCCTGCGGATCACGAAGCGACAATAGAATCCCTTGATACTGATGAAATCCGGGTCCCATTCGCCAAACATATAGTTCGTACGTTTGTTTACCGGATGCAGATGATCGTGTGCCCGCACATCCAGAGACAATTCCTCCATGCGATCCAGACTGAAGTGAGCCGGTGCGGTCAGGTCTTCCGGAAGCTCTCTGAGAAAATCGAGTGTCGATTCGAGTAGCCGTTTCCATGGACCGAAAGCAACTCCGACACCACGCAGGTACAACGGAATCGAACAAAACCGTTCCCCGCCGTAGACTTCGGCTTTACGATCGTTTTCCAGCACAGCGACCGGACGATAGCCAACAAACTGATTAAGAAATTCGAGCGCAGCGGTAGACAAATCCGTATTCTCATTCCAGCCATGCAGACTGCCGGCGCGCAGAGTCGCTTCAAAAACACGTCCAATGAAAAACGGAGAAAAGAAATCAGCATCGCTCAGATGAATCAGAAGATCCGAGTGATGCCGGCGATACGCGGGGATCACTTCACCGAGTGCCACTGAAATCGCGTTGGTGGCCTGCATCGTATCGTTAAAGCCGGGCGTGTCGCCGGCCTGCAGTCGGGTCAGAGCTGAAAGCAGCCGATCCCTGAGATCCTCCGGACGCAACGGGGCACTGACTTCGCTGAACAGACCATTGAGGGCTGTTTGGAATGAAGGACTGGGGGTGCCATCGGAGAAATTCAAATAGCCCAGCAATTCACGGCAGGCATCGGGCTGAATCGATTCGGATGTGTCCACGGACATTCAAACGGCTTGACGATCAATGTGAATATCGAAACAAAGGACATTGGGGGCAATGAGGAAGTCGGCACGAAAACAGAACCATCGTACCTCACGGAGCGTTAAACGACAGCACCAGCCCCCGTAACAGATGCGAACATTTCAGTTGTCTGAGGTTACTTTGCATATTCAACGGCACGCGTTTCGCGCAATACAGTGACTTTCACTTCACCCGGATAGGTTAAAGTCTGTTCGATGGCCCCTGCGACGTCACGACTCAGTTTTTTGGCCTGCCGATCATTCACGTAGGACGAATCCACCAGAATGCGGACTTCGCGTCCGGCCTGTACAGCAAAAGCATGATCGACTCCCGGAAATCCACAGGCCAGCGTTTCCAGCTCTTCGAGACGTCGAACATACTTCTCAAGGGTTTCCCGACGAGCACCGGGACGGGCTGCGGAAATCGCGTCGGCCGCTGCAACAAGAACCGTATAGATGTATTCCGGACGGATATCATCATGGTGGCCCGCCGCCGCATGCACGACTTCTTCACCTTCGCCGTAACGTCTGAGTAATTCCGCCCCGACTGCAGGATGCCCGCCTTCCATTTCGTGGTCGGCCGCCTTTCCCAAATCGTGTAGAAATCCGCAGCGCCGAGCGAGTGTTCCATCCAGTCCCAGTTGTTCTGCCATCATTCCTGTCAGATGAGCAACCTCAATCGAATGCTGCCTGACATTCTGGCTGTAACTGGTTCGAAACTGCAGTCGGCCCATCAGGTCAACCAGCTTCTTATGCAGTCCGCGCACGCCGGCTTCCTCACAGGCTTCCAATCCCATTCTTCGGATATGTTCCTGCATTTCCTTCTGAGTTTCCTGGACGACTTCTTCAATTCGAGAGGGATGAATACGACCATCCTGAATCAACCGTGTGAGTGACAGCTTGCCAACTTCGCGGCGGACATTGTCAAACGCCGAGACGATAACAACACCCGGTGTGTCATCAACAATCACATCGACACCGGTCGCTTTTTCAAACGCGCGAATATTTCGGCCCTCGCGTCCGATGATCCGGCCCTTCATTTCATCACTGGGAATGTCCACACTTGAGACGGTCGTCTCAGAAACATGCGTTGATGCATAACGCTGAACGGCCATTCCAATGATTTCACGCGCCTGTTTTTCACACTCACCTTTGACTTCATCTTCGTGCTTCATGATCAACGCACCGACTTCGTCGGCCAGATCGCGTTCAATTCGTCGAAGCAGCTGCTCGGATGCCTGTTCTTTGGTGAGACCGCTGATCTTGTAGAGCTGTTCCCGTTCTTCGTTCAGCAGCCGGTCAAGCTCCTTTTGTCGAGCGTCGGTAGCTTTACTGCGTTCTGTCAGTTTCAACTGGGTTGCCTGAAGCATTTGCTCCTTTTTGGTGATGCCATTTTGGAGTTCCCTGAGCTGAGACTCACGTTTGTCGACACCGCGTTCCCGGTCGCGAATTTTGTCCCGAAGTTGCTCCAGTTTTTGCTCCTGCTCTTCGCGGCGTTTGAGCATCTCCTCTTTCAGGACAATTTCTTCGTTACGACGATTGTTTTCAGCATCTCTTCTCGCCTGCTCAAGAATTTCATCACGACCCTGATATGCGCTACCCTTGCGCAAACGGTCGAAAAAGAATCCAAGTGCGATGCCAGCCAGCCCGGCGGCAACAGCAGCTCCGACAACAGAAGGGTCCATGGAAACGTCCCAATTTGTGACGGTTCCTGACGACCTGACTTCAGACTCGAATTCACTTATGGAACGGCCCCAAACGCCGTTAGTCAAATCGGTGAATCGACCCTGATTAAAAGCTAAACACGCAGGCGAATCGCCGAATTTTCAAAAAATCCAAACAGATCAGCCAACGTCACTTTGTGTAACCCCGGTGGTACCCCGGCCTGGTACACGGCTGCATACGAACAGTCCGCGTTCGAAGTCGCCGGCTGGAATGACATAGCGGACCGCCAGTCAATACAGGTCCAAACGCACTCTCCACTTTCGCGGTTACGTTCAGACCACTGGCGCAGAACGCTGACTTGAATCAGTATTAAGGCCAGCAGCGAAAAAAGGAGCAGTAAGGAAAACATGTCGTGCGTCGGTGATCTGGAATCGATCTTTCGGGCAAACTCAAACGAACCGCTCCTGCGAGCTAGTCTGTGTGTCAAGTTCACGTCAGGATCCGAAGACCTGATGGTTATCCTGCCATGTGCATTGTCGTAATCTGACGATGTCCACAGCCAAGTTTCCCATGCTAACACAGCGAGAAATTCGGTCAACCACCGGCAGAATCCGGTGGTTCCTGCCGTCGTTCTCCCGTCCGGACTGTCAATGAGCGTGAATGTAAACGCTAAATTCCTGATATCACTGAAAACCGGCTATGCCGACTGCGGCATCTCGGTACCGGACAACGGGCTGCTGCTGGCTGTCTCCGGCGGGGCGGACAGTATGGCTCTTCTGCATGGGACTGCACAACTGTGGCCGGACAACACATCCCGGTTTGTTGTGGCACACGTCAATCACAATCTTCGAGGAGGTCAGAGCAGGGCAGATGCCACATTTGTCGAGACCGCAGCGGAAAAGCTGGGTTTGCAGTTCGTGCTTCTCAGCGGCGATACAGTCGGTGAGCAGCAAATGTCCGGAGGAAGCACTGAAGAAGTTGCTCGACGGATTCGCTATCAGATGCTTCAGGATTCTGCTCAGTCTGCAGAAGTCGGGCACGTTGTCTGCGCCCACCAGCGTAACGATCAGGCAGAAACAATTCTGCACAACATCATTCGTGGTACAGGTTTGCGAGGCCTGACAGGAATGTGCAGAAGGCGCCAACTGAATCACAGGGTTGAGCTGATTCGTCCGATGCTGGACATCTCAAGATCTTCCATTGAAGAATTTCTTCATGACCTGGATCAGAAATGGCGTTTCGATGAATCCAATTCATCCGCCATATACACCCGAAACAGGATCCGGAATGATCTGATTCCGACACTGGCCAGGGAATACAACCCGCAGGTTACCGACAGTTTGCTTCGACTGGCGAGTCACGCCACTGAAGTCGAAAAACTGTCTGGTCAGGTAGCCCATCGCTGTCTTGACGATGTTATTCTCGAATTGCAGCCAGGCGTTTGCCGGCTAAAACGAAACAAACTAGCACTTTGGCCGGAATCCGTAGTTCGAACGGCATTGCGACTGATCTGGGATCAGCAGATGTGGCCTCAACAGGGAATGACACAGTCACACTGGAACAATCTGGCTAAAACGATCCGGCAAGCAGACGGCCAACCAGGCAACTGTCCGGGCATTAAGATCTCCGTCACCCCAACGATCGTTCGTATTTTTCGCTTAAGCTGATCGATACCAGACGAATTCGATTTGCATCCAGTGAAACAGGGCAGGTCAATAGAAAACCAAAATACTGCCTGATATCGTGAACATCTGGCAGTGTCCTGCAGATAGCTCGACTAATCGCATTTCGTGTTAAAACGTTGAAGTTATCGCAGAAATTTTCGTGAACCACTGGACCACACTGCTGAGGTCTGCAGACCCGCAGTTGTTATAAAATCGATCAAGTGCCAAAACGGCAGGAGACATTAATGGAACACAAGATCAAACGCGGAACGCTGCTCATCGCCAGCTTCCTGACACTTGTCGCAGCGGGTGCCGGATTTGCGACACGAGGTGCGGCAGGTCCGGCCTGGGCCAAAATGGGAATCGGCCCCGGCGAATTTGGATCGATCATGGGCGCCGGTTTCATCGGGTTCGGGTTTGTCATCATGATCGGTGGAATTCTGGTAGAAAAATTTGGATATAAGAAACTGCTGCTGCTGGCCGTCGGTTTGCACCTGGTCAGTGCCGCCATGATGTTCATGACACCATCATTGTACGATGGCTGGGTGGAGTCTGCAGGACAGTCGGAAGCCACAAATGGGGCCATTCAACTGCTTTGGATCAGCGTGTTGATATTCTCGATTTGTGCGGGCCTCTACGAAGCAGTCATCAATCCGCTGGTCGGACAACTTTACCCGGAGAATCAAACGCACTATCTGAATGTGCTGCATGCAGGTTGGCCGGGTGGATTGATTGTAGGTGGGCTGGTTGCTGCCGCCTTTCAGAACGAAACAGCCTGGGTACAGGAGATTCCCTGGCATTACGCACTTTCGGCATACTCACTTGTTCTCGTGCTTATCACACTAATGGTGATTAGTCAGCAATTCCCGAAATCGGTTTCCGAAAGTGGAAAATCGTCGTTCGGCGTTCTGTTTAGCTGCTTCGCTTCCATTCCTTTTCTGCTGCTGTTGGTGCTGCATGCGTTGATCGGCTACATGGAACTTGGCGTTGACTCATGGATGACGCGTCTGATGGAGAACCTTGTCGAGAACTCTGTCACGGTCTTGATCTACACGTCGGTGTTAATGTTCGTGCTGCGGTTCTTTGCAGGGCCGATTGTCCACAAGATCAATCCGATCGGCCTTCTGCTGGCCAGTTCCGTGATTGCGGTGCTGGGACTGCTATGGTTGGGTACTGAAATTAAGAGCGTGGCAGTCATCTTCGCTGCAGCCACTCTTTACAGCTTCGGCAAAGCCTTTCTATGGCCAACCATGCTTGCAGTTGCCGGAGAACGTTATCCCCAATGCGGTGCTGTATCAATGAGTGCGCTTGGTGCTGCAGGAATGATCTCAGTTGGATTTGTAGGTGGGGCAATGATCGGTGCTCAGCAGAGTGAATCAATGAATTTAGCCCTGGAGGAAAGCTCCCCTGAAACCTACAGTCGCTACTTTGAAGGAACACAGGAAAAGTTTCTCGGATACGATTTCCGTATACTGAACCCCGGACTTCAACAGGCAGCAATGGAAGACAAGCTGGATGAGGCTCTGGTCAATATTGACGGTCGAGAAGGAATGTCCGACGAAGACAAATCTGCACGGAAAGAACTCATTCAGAACAACTTTGAAGCTGACAGTCAGGCAATCAAGATGGCGTTCAACGCCGGTGGACGTCGCGCACTAACGCTCACGGCTACGGTTCCGGGGGCAATGGTCATCGGTTTTTTGATTCTGGCCCTCTATTACAAGTCGATTGGAGGTTATAAAGTTATTCGTCTGGATGAACAGAATGGCGAGTCGGCGACGTCGGTTGAATCAACCTGAGACTGATTGCGGAACTTCGCACATCAGAGATCTGATTCAATCTCTCGGCCCTCATTTTTTGCATACGTCCCGTTCGAATTCCTTATCAACGGCTAAACCCATAAACCCAGGTGTGCTTCCGTCGCGCCGCAGGTGTTATTGCATTACTGAGTGTCTGCCGTTTCCGTGGTTCTGCCATGAATCCGGCGTACCGCCGCAAAACGTTACCGTGTAAAATTGGTTCCTCGCCGACAGTTTATTTCCGTGGTGGGGACAAACCGGACACAATCCGTCTTAGTCAGACAGGTCGTCGTCAAATGGCAGAATATGTCTGCTATCTGACTGACGCTGCCTTCGATTCTCAGATGCCGTGAATCAGGTCATTTTCGCGACCAAATCAACAGCAGTCCGAATCGCAATGACATCAATTCCTGGGTAACGACAGTTTTATATTGCAGCCGTCCGTCTGTCTTCAACGTCCTTCGAATGAATGAACCCGCTAATAACAATCGGAATCCGGCCGTCAATCGGTGTCTGCGATTGCGGAATCCAAATGATGTGGTCACGATCTGAGGAACTGCTCGAACACTGTTCAGGACTTCTCTTGTGGTGACTGCCGAACGCACAGCCCGACTGGTAACTTTAGGTTGCAAAGTAAACCAGTACGAAACCCAACTGGTCCGCGAATCACTGCGCGCCAGTGGATATCGCGAGGCCACTGAAGACGAATCGGCCGATCTGTGTATCGTTAACACATGTACTGTAACAAATACCGGCGACTCGAAATCCCGACAGGTAATTCGCCAGCTGGCTCGAAAGAATCCCGGCACCAGGACGATCGTCATGGGTTGCTATGCGACTCGTGACCCTCAGACAGTCAGTGAGTTACCAAATGTGATTGAGGTCGTGACTGACAAACGGGAGTTGCCGGATGTACTGAGTCGATTCGGCATTGTGGATATGCCGACGGGAATCAGTGGGTTTGAAGGTCGGCACCGCGCTTTTGTGAAGGTCCAGGACGGCTGTATCCTGAAGTGTTCTTACTGCATTATTCCGACCGTGCGTCCGGGACTGCACAGTCGTCGCCCTGTGGATATTGAAGATGAGTTGCGCCGACTGATTGACAACGGATATCGTGAAATCGTCATTAGCGGTGTCCACATCGGCCACTACGGCATCGACACGAATCATCTCAAACCGGGAACAAAGCCGGAACGTCTCTGGGATTTACTCCGCCGACTCGACCGAATTCCAGGAAATTGGCGGATGCGGCTGTCCAGTATCGAGATGATCGAAGTCAATGATGACTTTATCAGAGCCGCTCGTGACTGTGAACACCTGTGCCCGCAGTTTCACCCGGCGCTACAGAGTGGTTCCGAAGCGGTCCTCAATCGTATGAAGCGGCGATATCGAGTGTCAGGATTCCTGAAACGGATTGACCAGGTTCGCCAGATGCTGGGAGACGATCCGGCAATGACAACCGACGTTATTGTTGGTTTTCCCGGTGAGACAGATCAGGAATTCCAGGAGACTCTGGAAACATGTCGTCAGGCTCGGTTCATGAAAGTACACGTATTTCCGTTCAGTCGTCGTGACGGTACTCAGGCTGCCGAGTTCCCGGATCAGGTTCACGGAAATGTGATTCGGGATCGGGTACAGCAACTGAGCAACCTGGAACGTGATCTGGCGTTGAGATTCTACAACAGCCGTATCGATAGTGGAGCGGAGTTGCAGGTACTCGCAGAACGAGTGTCAGAACAAACACCGGGGTACGTTCGGGGTACGGATCAATGGTATATGCCGGTAGAATTTCCTGGTGGTGATTCAGACTTGGGTCGGTTCGTCAGTTGCAGAGCAATATCAGCGACTCGACATGGCGTCTCCGCAGTGCGAATTTAGTTACCGTTGTCGAATATCTGCGATTTAGGACGGTAGTCTCATATCCGTTCATTAACGGATCGATATTCTCCTGGATAACATTACGACTGTCAGGGAAACCGGCGGTCAGTCATTACGCAGGGTCGAAAAACGCCGGAACCGACTGAATTACGACGAGGGGCCTGTTCGATGACGGTATTGATTGCGATCGAAGGGATCGACGGGGCCGGAAAAGGGACTCAGGCCGGACTGATCACCCGACGACTGCGTGATCTCGGTTATCAAACTGATTCGATTCAGTTCCCGCGTTATTCGGCCACTTCGTTCGGCGAAGCGATAGGTGATTTTCTGAATGGTCGCTTCGGCTCACTTGAAGACGTCCATCCTCAACTTGCGGCCGTCCTGTATGCCGGTGACCGATTTGAATCGCTGAGTGTGTTGCAGGAATCAATGAAGTCAAACGATGTCGTGGTGCTGGATCGATTTACTGCGAGCAACTTTGCTCATCAGTCTGCCAAATTACCGGGACCAGAACGCGCCAAACTCGTCGACTGGATCGATGACATCGAACACCGTGTGTTCGGTCTGCCTCGTCCGAATCTCAACGTCCTGCTGGAAATTTCATCCAGCTGGAGTCGAGAACTGGTAGGTCGCAAAAATGAGCGGGACTACACTTCAGACGAGGCTGACATTCAGGAAGACGATCAGTCATATTTGGAACGCGTGCGAGAGTGTTACCTCAGCATTGCAGAATCGCAGCCGAACTGGCGTGTTGTGGAGTGCCTTGGCGAAGCTGGAGATTTGCGAGCCGTTCAGGAAATCAGTGACGACATTCTCGCATGTGTCAGGCCGCTTTTAAGTGATCTACCGAATCAGGCGGCTCGTTCTCACTAAGTGGCTCGGCATCATCGGCGATATCGTCATCTCGTGTATCAACCTTAGTCCTGATCCCGTTACCAGTGTCAGGAAAAGTACGTTGACGGGGGTTTCGAGACAGTGAAGCATAGTCCGGAAGATCCTCAAGTCGACGAAGTCCAAACATGTCCAGAAAGGCGCGAGTCGTAGCATACAAAAACGGCCGGCCCAGCGAATCGTCTTCCCCCGCCACTCGAATAAGACCTCGATCAATGAGCTGACGAATCAGATCCGTGGACTGTACGCCCCGTACAGCTTCTACGTCAGCACGGGTAACCGGTTGCTGGTAGGCAATGATCGTGAGAGTCTCCTGCGCCGGCTGGGACAACTTCATACGGTTCTGTCGTTGGTGCAGTCGATCCAGCCATCCCGCCAGGGCAGGGCGGGTCAACAGCTGATAACCCGCCGCAGTTTGCTGTATCCGGAAAGCCGACAGACACCGATCATAACTGGCATTGAGTAGAGCCGTCAGCTGATGAACTTCTGCAGCATCGACGAGACGTGCCACTCGCGCCAGACGACTCGCTGATGCTGAGCGTGTGATGATCAGAGCAGCCTCAAGCCGCGCCATCCGGTTCGACCGCAGCAGAGACCCGTCCGGACGCATCAGTGAAGTATCAATCGTGTGCCGCAGACGGAAACGCGGCTCACACAGTAATGCTATCCGCAAACGTTCACTGGTGTTTGCAGAGCCTGAGACACAACGGCTACGAAGTGTGGTTCCCGGTTGCTGCAACCGAATCGCAGACAACATCAGTTCTCTCGACGATCAGGAATGTCAGGGTGTGTTGAATGCCATTCCTCAATTTGATGAACAACGTCCGCTACAACCTGTCGGTCGGAGCTGCCAATAGATGCAAAGCGGTACTGAACACTCTGATTCCGTGTCGGAACAAACGCCGCAAATCCCACTGAACCCGGCTCTCCTGGCGTGAACCATACTGTTCTGGTAACCCCCAAATGAGACAGATTCAGGAGTCCACGAGTGGCACTCCGCACCTCTGATGTTGCTGGTGAGTCTGCAGGATTGTTGTGTGTCGACCTGGTCAGACCAGGAATCTCCATTGTCGATTCCACCTCACCAACATCAGAACGTGAAGCATCCAGAAGTTCGACTTCGAATTCCGCTGGCTGTTCGTGTCGGGAGCTCAGGCCCGTGGAATCGCCAAACATGGATTCAAAATCATCGGGATCTCCGGAAAATTCATGATTCTCCGCGGCACCCAGGTCTGTATTTCCAAACCCGGTGTCCTTTTCGGGTGGCCGAAGAAGAACTAATGCCGGAACCACGATAAGCGGCATCATCAGAATCAGCGTAGACAGCGGTCCGCCACGTGAGGAATCCATTCCATACACCGTTTCATGTGCGGGAGAGCGATCTGCAGGAGAGGCAGATATTGCCGAAATCTACAAACATCGGCAGAATGTCACAATATCATTCACAGGGTGACCCAACAGTGGGTCTGCGGACCGGGTCCCAGAAGACTCTGATTCAGAATGTGTGTGTCTGTGTGTTGAGGAGAAGTAGGGAATGCGGAACTTACGGGAATCCATAACCTGTTTACTGGTCACAGGTCTGCTCGCAGTCGTTGATGTGAAGATTTCGGTCGCCGGGGAAACCAAACAGCACCCGCTCAGACCTGCCCTGCGTGTTCTTGAGAAAAGTCTCAAAAAAATCCAGGCAATCCCGGCTTACGAGGCCACATTCACTAAGACGGAACGTGTCAATGATCGCATGGTCTCTCAAAACATGAAAATGAAGTTTCGCCGGAAACCATTCAGTGTGTATCTGTATTTTATGGGAGAAAACAAGGGTCGAGAAGTAATTTACGTTGAGGGGAGCAACAACGGCAACCTCCTTGTTCACGAAACAGGTATCGCCAGCTTTGCCGGAACGCTGAGACTGGCCCCCGGTGATAATCTTGTCATGGCTGAAAATCGACACCCAATTACAGGGGCAGGTATCGAAAAATTCCTGCTTGTACTGCGAAAGCAGTGGACAAAGGAATCGAAATACGGTGAAACAAGTGTAAAGTATTTTCGCAACGCGAAACTCGCAGAGATGACCTGCCGGCGAATTGTTGTGACTCATCCGCGACCGCGTCGCCAGTTTCCATTTCACAAAACCGTTTTATGGATCGACGACGAAAGCGGACTCGCCGTACGACTGCAACAATTCGGATTTCCTGTTCGCAACGATGCAGAACCTCCCGTCGTTGAGGACTATACCTATACAGATCTGCGATCAAACGTCCGTATTTCTGATCGTGACTTTGACGAAAACAACCCGAAATATAATTATTAGTTTCACTCCGTCTGGTCCATCGACGCAGCCATCCGGAAGACAACCCAGGCTGCCCGTGAGTTCTGTCTCTGTGGTGTTCCGTTTAGTGTTTTGACATTCTGCACTGGTAATTTTCCTGTCCATGGACGTTGTTCAGCATCCAGCCGACATACAACAGAGTATTTGTGACCGACGTCGGTCGGGACAAACGATCGGCCTGGTGCCGACGATGGGAGCACTGCATCAAGGGCATCTAAGCCTGGTTGCTGCAGCGAGGGCTGCATGCGATTGCGTGGTCACCACAATCTTTGTGAACCCGAAGCAGTTTGCCGCCGGAGAAGATTTCGAGGATTACCCTCGAACGATGGAATCCGATCTGGACTTATGCCGGGCTGCAGACACCGACCTGGTGTTCGCTCCCGCTGCGGGTGACATGTATTTGCCTGACTGCCTCACAAAAGTGGAGGTGGCCGACATGGCAAAACTTCTTGAGGGAGAGTCCCGTCCGAACCATTTTAACGGTGTCACGACGATCGTGGCAAAATTATTCAACATCACCCTTCCGGACCGGGCATATTTCGGCCAGAAAGATTACCAGCAGCAGATGATTATCCGACGGATGGTCAGGGACCTCAACTGGAATATAGACATTGTCACATGCCCAACGATCCGTGAACCGGACGGCCTCGCAATGAGCAGCCGAAACCGATATTTGAGCCCCGTGGAAAGAGACCAGGCCTTAATATTGAACCGCGTACTTGAACAGGCAGATCGGCTGGCATCAGCCGGTGGGATGAATCCTCAGGCGATTCAAACGGGAATGACCAAAACCCTTAGCAATGCCGAAGGACTCGAACCGGACTATGCCGTCGTGGTGGATCCGGAGTCTCTGCGCCCGATGGAGAAAGAATCTGGAAACGCGGTTGCACTGCTGGCTGTCCGGGTCGGCAACACACGTCTGATCGATAACAGAATGCTGACATTCGCTGAGTGACCGGAATTCGCTACAGTCTGTATTACTGTTGTCAGACTAAATCCCGGTTGGCCAGGTCAAACCACTTCTTCCCCAGGAACCCGAGTGTTATCCCAACCCGAATGATTACTCAGAAGTAGATCATTGGTCACGCATCACCGACGCTTCAGATTACCTTATGACCAGGAGTGACAAGTTCTGCCAGTCACCGCTCATGTAATCCCGGATCCCCCGTCGCTCTCATTTCTGATTCAAATATGCGAAAAGTGCTTTTGCGGCTTGTCTACGAACATTTCTGGCAGGTTCGTCCGGTCGGCAACGAGTTACACGTTGGTATCGGATGGTTATATGTCCTTTGGATGGTAGTGGCATTCGTCTGCGCGCTGATACTGTGGCGAAAAACCCGCAGTATCAGTGAGGTATGCGTCTCACTTGGATTCTGGTCACTGATTCCGGCGGGCCTGATACTGACTGGCCTTACCGACAGTGAAATCGTTCAACACGGGATTCCGGTATTCGGTTACGGTTTTATGATGTTCGTTGGATTCTCAGCCGGAACGTTACTGGCAGTGCATCATGCGAAATACATCGGCATGGATCCTGCGGTGATCATGGACCTGATGATGTGGCTGTTGATCCCGGGACTGGTCGGAGCTCGTTTATTCTATGTATGTCAGTATCCGGACCGTATCTTTGGACTTCCCGACCGGAATCCACTGTGGTCATTGATGGCACTGTGGGACGGAGGTTTAGTGTTCTACGGGGCTGTCATCGGCGGCGCGTTCGGCGGCTGGATTTTTTGCCGTCGCCGAAAAATCCGCCCGCTTTTGCTCGGGGATGTTGTCGCTCCGTCGCTGCTTATCGGATCCGGATTCGGACGCATTGGCTGTTTCCTGTACGGATGCTGTTACGGTGGGGCATGCAGTCTACCCTGGGCCGTACGGTTTCCACCGGACAGCCTGACCTATCAGGTACAGCTGAACACAGGAGTCATTCAATCGGGTGCGGTGTCCACTACATCCCTGCATCCAACACAAATCTACAGTTCACTGCTGGCTTTTTGTCTGGCTGGATTCCTGACGTGGTGCTTCAGAAGACGAAAGTTCGAAGGCTTTGTGGTGGGATTGACATTCACAATGTACCCAATCAATCGTTTTTTGATTGAGTTCATTCGTAATGATGAACAGGGACAGCTGGGAACAAGTCTGACAATTTCTCAATGGATCAGTATCGCTTTGTTCACCGGCGGCATCACCATGCTGGTCTGGCTGTCAAAAACAAATGATTCATTCCAGGTAAACAAACGTAACACTCAACCCGGATAATCTGTTCTCCGCTGCAGTTTGTCTGTCGTCGCTGCTCTCACAATGTATTTTTGTACCGTGGCAATTGATTCGTGTTGAATGAACCTACAGATTACGAACTCATTGACCAAACGCTCGCGGGCCGGACTGACGCATTTGACGCGATTGTTCACCGACACCAGGCGCGGCTGGTACACAGTCTTGAGCACGCGTTCGGATCGCGGGAAGACGCCCTTGAGGCAGCACAACAGGCGTTCGTTTCGGCCTGGAAAAATCTGGCGAAGTTCCGGCGTGACGCGGCATTTTATTCATGGTTGTATCGCATTGCATTTAACGCGGCGAAAACAAATCGAAACCGACAACGTATCAGGACAACGTCACTCAATCGACTTCATGAGTCCGGCCGTCTTCCGTCGGACTCAAATACGGCCACACAACCTGAGGAAACGGCTGCATCAGAAGAACGCGTCGAACTGGTTCAGCAGGCCATAAGGTCGATTGCCGAGGAATACCGACAGCCGCTTGTACTGCGGGAGATTGACGGAATGTCTTACGATGAGATCGCCCAAACGCTCGGAATTCCCGTCGGAACGGTTCGCAGCCGGATCTTTCGAGCCCGTCACGAATTGACTGATCGCCTGAAGCGACTGTTTCCCGACGAAAGGTGACAAAACGACCTGACTGTCGGGCATTCCCCGCATCTGTTTACGACGCTGGTCAGTACTTCCGATAATTGACCTGAACAGACGGCCGTCCGGTAATCGATTCGATCTGTGAGACCTGCAGTGTCAGCAGATGCTCCGTAGCACTGGTCACTGAATCTGTCTGGAAAAAGAACTGACCAATGGTCCACTGATCCTGCACCGAATGGCCCACAACAACCACGTCGTCTTTGCGCAGCTTGATTTCAAACTGCTGATCAAACAGTGGCACAATCTTTTGACGAATGGGAAGGTGGTCGCCGGCATCCTTAACCGTCAGACGCATTGTTGCACGACCAAACTGCAGTTCCGGTACGAATTGCAGCAGCATCCAGTCGTCCCCGGTTTCGATCGTTTTGATTCTCAGAACACAGCGGATTTCATCACCTGCATCGACTCCCGTCATCCCGGGAATCACCACATCATTCGGAATCTCGGCCCTGGTTCCGCGACGGATTTCAACCAGGGATTCACTGCCGTCCGGAATAACAATCGGCAAACCGGACTGTCCGGAGGCGGAAAAGTACATGTGACCTGAGCCAGATCTGCGTCGCGAGTTCTCCTGCTGGATCTGATTCTGTGAGGTACTCAGCAGACTTTGAAGTGCCCATGGGTATGGTGGCTGTGACACTCCAACCCGAAAACCACTCTCATTTAATACTCGCCGGGCCTGCCACTTTTGCAGAACACTCTCACACATTTGCCGCCAAACAGCCTGCCGCACCCGATTTTCTGACACTGGCTGATCGATGACTGATGCAGTCAAACGCACGATTCGCTTGACCGGCACGCCCTCCGAGGGCTTTGCATCGAGCTCTAAGCGCTGTTCTTTTAGCTTCTGCCGAAGATGATCTGCGGTGTCACCGCGAAACAATGCGCAGCCGCCGATACATCCGAACAGCAGCAAAACATAAAGTTCAGTTCGAAAACGCATGGACGGATTTCAGGCGGTGTGACAGGATTCCGGATATATCCGGAACGTGTGGCTGCGGAAACCTGACTAAATGCTGTGAATTGGGCGGAGGCTACGGATCAGTCGCTGCCTCCGTCAACGTCAGACGCCTCCGGCAGTAAATAAATCCTCAGTGCTTTCTGACACCTCCAGGCGTCACAGTCAGAATTATCGAAAGCGATCCCAAGACATGCAGAATCCGCCGGTTTATCGTATTGGCGAAGGACATGATCGTCACCGCACTGTGGAAGGCCGCCCCCTGATGATTGGTGGTGTTGATGTGGAGGCATCATTCGGCCTCGATGGTCACAGTGATGCCGACGTGCTGATTCATGCCGTAATCGACGCATTACTTGGAGCGACCGGTTACGGTGATATTGGTGAATGGTTTCCGGACACCGATGAAAACTGGAAATCCACTGATTCGGGCGACCTCCTGCGACATGTACGTGAATCTGTTGTAGACGGGAAATGGAAAATTCAGAATCTGGACTGTACGATTTCTGCGGAACAGCCAAAGCTGTCCGACTGGAAACCTGTCATTCGGAAGCGACTTGCCGCATTACTGGAGGTGAGCACGTCCGTATTGAACGTCAAAGCCAAGTCCGGAGAGAAAGTCGGACCGATCGGGCGAGGCGAGGCAATTGAAGCAGATGTTGTTGTGCTGCTATGTCAGGAATCGCCGAAAGAATCAGTGTAGTCTGCTGTCGAACTTTCATTGCTGCCCACAAGTGCATCGCTACGGAAACAACCATGTCGTTTGCCGACAGCCCGCATCCCTGCACGAATCAGTATTCACGCTATCTTGGAATTGACCCAGGACTAAACCGTACCGGCTACGCTCTGCTGGAGCGTCATGCGGATGGACCGACTCTTCTCGAAGGTGGAATCATTCGAACTTCCCCCAAAGATTCGCTCCAGCATCGGGTCCACGAAATTGCAGCCGGAATACGCGAAATAGCTGATGAATTTTCCCCCGAAGTCGTTGCAATGGAACAGATTTTTTCTCACGGACAGAATCTCAAAACAGCGCTTCAGCTCGCTCATGTTCGAGGGGCAATTCTGGTCACACTGGCGGACGTTGCTATTTCGGTCGTCCATTATTCTCCGACTCAGGTCAAACGACTGCTGACCGGCAGTGGTCGGGCTCCCAAGGAACAGATTCAACATGCCGTCAGAGCAGAACTTAAACTGTCTGAAATTCCCGAACCGAACGATGTAGCCGACGCTTCCGCCGTCGCACTGTGTTTGTATCATTCCGTACGGTTTGCTGCCTGAAGTCGGCAGTTTGTCCGGAAACCAAATCCCCACCGGATTCACCGCCTATTCATCAGGAAACTTGTCTTGATTACCCGCATCACGGGAGTACTTGTCGGTCTCAACGATGTTTGCGCAACACTGCGTATCGGAGGCATGGACCACGAAGTGTTGGTGCCGGACCTTGTCCGCCGACAACTGCAGTCAAAGCTGAACGAAGAAATCAGCCTCAGGACCATTGAATTTCTGGAAGGCAATCCTCAGCAGGGTCGACTGGTACCGCGAATGGTTGGGTTTGCCGGTGATGCCGAAAAGGAATTCTTCGAATTATTTTGTTCAGTCGACGGAGTGGGCGTACGCAAAGCTTTGCGAGCCATGATTCGACCGGTGCGGGAAGTCGCAGAAGCAATTGAAGAACGTGACATCAAACAGCTCAGTACACTCCCTGGAGTTGGACCGGCGGTCGCCGAACGGATCGTGGCAAAACTACGTCGGAAGATGGCCAAATTCGCGATGATGGTTGCCACGGAAGTTCCGAACAGCACCGATCGAGACATGTTTATGGAGGCTTACGAAGCGCTCGTCAGCATTGGACACACACCACAGGATGCCCGCAGTCGGATTGATACCGTGCGAGAGTCGAAGAAGAAGTACAAGTCTGTCGAAGAGATCCTGGCGCAGATCTACCAGAATCTGCGAGGATGAGCTGACTCATCCGCTAGCATTAAGATCTTGGGAAATTCTCCGGTTGTAAAGCTGACTCTCCGCATAATGAACACCAGCAGGGAGAAGCGAGTTACAAAGTCTTCCGATACGCAATACAGCAGGAGAAATCCGATATTTAGAAACTGACTTTCGAGCGAGAATCACTGACTAGTACCTGGTAATCGTTTTTGCTCGACTTAGTCGTCAGCATCCCCGATTGCCGTAATCTCGAAATTCAATGTTCCGACCGGCACTTCTGTTTCAAATTTATCGCCGACTTTCTTGCCCAACATCGCCTGAGCAATCGGACTGGAGGTAAGAATCTTCATCACGTCGCCGTCATAGTCTTCTTCCCCGGGACCGACAAGTTCGTATTGCTCCACCTCACCGTCGGAAAGGTCCCGAACTGTGACCAAAGAACCGAAATTAACAACTCCCCTGGGCATATCTGACTTTTCGACGATTCGACAGTTGGCCAGCTTCGTTTTAAGCTGGCTGACTTTTGCCTGGATATACCCCTGCTGCTCTCGTGCCGCATGGTACTCAGCATTTTCCTTCAGATCGCCTTCGTCACGAGCCAGCTTGATACGTTCCGTGACAGCCGGCAGCTGGTCTTCTTCCAGTACACGGATTTCTTCGCGAATTTTGTCATAACCAGCACGGGAAATCGGATGAGGATCCATGATTTGACTCGGGATCAAAATGGTGAGAGGTATAACGTTGCGAATAAATTCCAGTCGACTCTTCCGGCTGAGTTCGCACTTTGATCATCGTTCAATAGCAACGGCGGCTAAGAGAAGGTTTTCTCAGCCGCCGAACATTCACAAAAGTAAAATAAGTGTACCCGTCCACGAACGGAAAGGACAGAGTACCGGTGATTCCCTGGCTTCGTACGCCCACCCCCGCGCACACGGTCACAGACTGAGTATGTTCATCCGGAATTCCGAAACCCTCAGAACGAATTTACCGAACGGTGATCGTCAGCCCACTCTGTCAACACCGGTCATTGAACGTTGATCCACTGACGGGTCCGGGCACTTTCCAAAACGGCGTCGCAGACCCACTGCGTCTCCTGAGCTTCCCGGAATGTCGGACTACAGCGTTCTCCGGACTCCAGACTCTGGAGAAAATCGGCAACCTGATGAACAAAGGTGTGCTCATAACCAATCTGTAGACCGGGAACCCACCACTTGTCCATGTATGGCATGTCTCCGTCAGTCACATGCACTGAACGCCATCCCCGAACAACCGAATCATCGCGGTGATCGAAGTATTCCAGTCGGTGCAAATCATGGAGATCCCAGCGAATTGAAGCATGCTCACCATTGATCTCGAACGTATACAAAGCCTTATGACCGCGTGCGTAGCGTGTTGATTCAAACAGCCCCAGTGATCCATTTTGGAAGTGACAGAGAAATGCACAAGCATCATCAATTCCGACTGGTTCAACTTTGCCCGTCAAATTGTGCAGGCGTTCCTTGACAAACGTTTCCGTCATCGCGGTCACGTCAGTGACAGACCCGTTGAGCCAGATGGCAGTGTCGATGCAGTGAGCCAACAGATCACCTGTCACACCGGAACCGGCCGCATTAACGTCCAGTCGCCACAAGGCTTCGCCACCCTGCGGCAGGTCTTCCGCAATCGTCCAGTCCTGTAAAAAATTTGCCCGGTAATGAAAGATTCGCCCCAGTCGTCCATCATCAATCAGCTGTTTAGCCAGAGTGACTGCCGGAACACGTCGGTAATTGTACCAGACGGTGTTAAGAACTCCGGCTTTCTCCACAGCCTCAACCATCTGCTCTCCCTCAGCAGGATTGAGCGCGAGAGGTTTTTCACAAAGGATTATCTTGCCGGCTTCAGCCGCAGCAACAGCGATTTCAGCGTGTGCGTTATTGGGTGTACAGATGTCAATCGCATCAATGTCATCCCGTCTGATAAGTTCGCGCCAGTCGGTTTCTGTGGTTTCGTATTGCCACTGATCGGCAAAGGCCGTGACCCTGTCTTTGTTGCGTCCACATACGGCTTTAAGTACAGGTCGATGACTCAGTTCAGGAAAAAAATCATTGACTCGTTTGTACCCGTTGGTGTGGGTACGTCCCATGAATCCGTAACCAACAAGTCCAATATTGATCGGTTTCTGATTTTCCATAGCGTAGTAACCTGTTGTAAATCCGCTGTGATCTCAATGTTTCGAATCTGGGGTCGGAAAACAGACCTCAGGCAGCCCCATGGACGTCCCGAACTTTGATCATCGCATCCAGAATCGTATTCCATGTCTGCTGTTCTTCCAGCATCGCGTTGGGGAACATACATCCGTCCCAGCAGATATGTTGAATACCACGTTCCGCGGCACCGTCCAACCAGTAACCGGAACACTTCGTAATGTCCAGTTTTCCATTGGGATCATCAGCCGGACAGTGTTTTCCGGTCTTGTCATGGGACCCCGCTCCGTGAACTTTGCCATCGTTCTGAGCGACATGGAAATCAATAGTCCACGGACGCAACCTGTCGGTCATCGTCCGGTAGGCAGAATAAAAATCTTCTTCAGTGTAATCGTCCTGCACCAGCGCATGTTCCGGAGCATTGTAGCCAAGCAGGTACAAATAGGTGTGTGCAAGATCTGCCTGGAATCCCAGGGTTTCCGGCATATCGACCTCTTCCAGTAAATCCAGCATGTCCTTCCAGCTGTGCATACCGGCCCAACAGATCTCACCCTCAGCGGCAAGTCGTTCTCCGTGATCGGCTGCGATCTTCGCAGCCGATCTAAACGTCGCTGCAATCTTCGCTGTATTCGCTTTGGGATCCCTGCGCCATGCGTCCACGCCGAATTCTGCAGAGTCAATGCGGATGACGCCGTACTGCCGGATTCCGTGGTCATTAAATATTCCGGCAATTCGACAGGCCATTGTAACCGCGCTGAGAAATTTCTCGGTGGATTCTTTGTCTCCCATCGCAGAGTCTCCGACGGTCCCTGGCCATATAGGAGCCACCAGTGATCCAACACGAAATCCGTAACCGGCAATCAGGTCTGCAATCCTCTTCAAGTCATCGTCACTGGCGTTCGGATCGGTATGGGGCAGGAAAAGAAAGTAGTCAATCCCATCAAATTTTTGTCCGTTGACTTCGGCACCAGCCGTTAATTCCAGCATCCGCTCAAGATTGATAGGAGGTTCCTGCCCGTCTTCGTCCCCTTTACCAACGAGACCGGGCCACATGGCATTGTGCAGTTTCAACATTGTCCTGTTTCCTTACTTCCGTTCATACATTCGGCAAATTTTCGGTCAGGAAACAAATCCTGAATTTCTGCTTCGATGTGTTCTTCAGGGCCAGGCCGCCATGCAAAGCCGCATGGCGTCGTGTACCACGGCACCACCACTAATCTTTCCAGGCATTCTGTGCGGGAGCATCCGGCTGTGTGTCCGGACCGAAGTATCTGAGTCCAACCAGCGGCTCAGTTCCGGTATTTTCAAAACGGACACCTTCAGACGCACGAGCGGCAACCACAAACACCTCGTCTTCGGTCATTTCTCCGAAACGAATCATCACCGGTGACTGTAGATTCATGTCACCGATTCTGCCCATACCCTGAACCGTAATCCAGCAGTACGCCCCAGGATCCCTGATGGTACAGTTCGCACCCGGCTGTAATGTCAGTTCCTTCGCTGTAAAAAACTGTGTGCCATCCACCTGACCGTAAACAATCCACCGGTCGCACCACCCGTCGCCTTCTTCACTGACGACCGGCTCAAGATAGTTATTATCTTTAAAACTAACATCCACATTCTTGTCCCAGTCCAGCGCATCAACGAGGTACACATTGTCATCGTGACGCTCTGCCGGAAAATCCTTTGTCAGCAGTGCGCGAGGAACTTCGCGGCCTTCCACAAGGTTCTGGTACATCGCAAAAACGTCACTGCCCCACTGTGGCTCATAAGTAACCAGTGAGCCCGGTGCATGAAGCACACATGGCGGAATGAGCCAACCGGTTCCAGGTTTCAGACGATAGGCTTTGGACAGATCCAGCAAACCGTTTTCGCATTCATTCCAGCGATTCAGACAGTCGATCACATCCTGTTTTGTAGTTCCAGGTTCCAGCCCCATGAATGTATACGGAAAGTTATTTCCGATCTGATTCATCTGAGGAGGAAAATAGTAGCTTTCCGGCTTGCCTTCCTGTCCCACCAGTGCAGCCTGTTCAGCATTCTGATGCATGTGATGAGGGATCGGCCCCATGTTGTCAAAGAACTTTGAATACACAGGCCATTTGTGAAAAGAATTCCAGATGTGATCGCCGATCACCTGATCCTTGAGTTCAGCAACGACATCACGCAGCAGGAACCGTTCCCCGTTGTAAACACAGTACGACAGTCCTTCATCCTCGTTGCGATTATCGTTGGCCGCTTCCGTTGTCGAACCAAACCATCGTTCATCGATGCCGCCTCGATGCATCCCCAGGGCATAGTAGTCGTCCGGATGGAGTTTCAGACGGCGACCGGGCTGTAAAAACGAACGCGGAACCCACGTTGGCGCAAGTCTGAGAATACCGTTTCCGGCGGTGAGTGCATCGGCGGCAAGTTTTGCAGTATTCGACATAACGAAGCTTTGAGATTCGCTGGGCTGTGGCTAAAGAACAGTTTGAATTCCGACAGATAGCCGGAAACATACGAAACTATCCCGCCAGCATGGAGTCTGATCGAAGTAAAGTGCGCCATTTTGACGGAGGAGCCTATGTTTGGAAAGCCCACGGTCAATTTCGTCTGAGCCACTCCGGATCCAGCAGACATAAAAGTCTGGTTCGGGCCTGGTTGCGAGCAGTCTTTGGTGTCGTAGAATGTCCGGACAGGCCCATGCTCGACAACTGTCAGACAATTCAGCGAACGTAATCCCTATGACTAAAGTTGCTATTCTGGGAGCCACCGGTTACACGGCTCTGGAACTGCTCAAAATCCTGGCGCGTCACCCTCAGTCGGATGTGGTTGCTCTGACAACACGTCAAAAGCACAACCCGCCGGTCACTGAAGTGCATCCGTCACTCACCGGTCTGTTCGACCTGCCGTGTGAAGATCTTTCGCATGCAGAAGTCGGCAAAAGGGCCGACATTGTCTTTTGCGCCCTTCCACACACAGCCAGCATGGAGGCTGTCCCTCAGTTGCTGGATGCCGGGTGTCGCGTCATTGATCTCAGTGCTGACTACAGGCTGGATGATCCCGGTGTGTACGAAGAATGGTATGGCAATGTCCATACAGATCCGACGCGGCTAAGGAATACGGTTTATGGTCTGCCGGAATTGTTTCAGGATCAAATCCCCGACGCAGACCTGGTGGCAAATCCCGGGTGCTACACAAGTACGTCCATTCTGGGACTTGCACCACTGCTGGCAGAGGGATTCATCGAACCCCATGGCATCATTATTGATGCAAAGAGCGGCGTCAGCGGAGCAGGACGGAAGCCAAAACAGGGGACCTTGTATGCAGAGTGTAACGAGTCGGTAACGGCCTATGGCATCGGTAACCATCGACACACCCCGGAAATTGAACAGGTACTCAGCGTCGTATCCGGTGGCTCCGTCAGCGTTGCGTTTAATCCACATTTGATCCCGATGGATCGGGGAATCCTGTGTTCCATGTATCCTCGGCTCAAATCCAGGGTATCTGCGGATGAGATACTGGCAGCGTGCCGTGACTTCTATTCAGAGCAGCCGTTCGTCCGGGTGGTGGAACATATTCCGGCAACCAAACATGTAGCACATACAAATTACTGTGATATCAGCATCAGGATGAATCGCGGTCAACTGGTGGTCTTTTCGGCCACTGACAATCTGATCAAGGGAGCCAGCGGTGTCGCGGTTCAAAATTTGAACCTCATGCTGGGGCTGGATCAACAGACGGGATTGATCTAAATGTCCGCTCCGGAGAATCCGGAATCGACTCGGGTCGTGAACCCACTTTCCCTGACCGTATACCACAGCTAAATTGGCTGTCGCAATATTATACCTTCAAACATCACAATAGTTGTCAGTCAGCTCGTCAGGTTTTCCAGTGGACACAACGCACGAACTTCCAAAGAAATTTCGGGCTTCAGGTTCAACTTGTGGCATCAAGGACAGCGGTCAGCCGGATTTGGCTCTGTTTATTAGTGACACCCCGGCGGCAGCTGCCGGGGTGTTCACAACCAATCGTGTTATTGGAGCTCCCGTCGACGTTTCAAGGAGCCGAGTGCCGGCCGAATCCATCCGGGCGGTCGTCATCAATTCCGGAAACGCTAATGCATGTACGGGTGAAGACGGCCGACAGGCGGCCCTGACCATGACCGCCGACGTCGCTTCAGCCTTAAGATGTAATCCGGAACAGGTACTTGTGTGTTCAACCGGGATTATCGGTGTGCCACTACCAATTGGTGCGATTACTGCCGGACTTCCGAAAGCGATCACCGGTTCACAGGCAGACAGACAAAGTTTCCGCGATGCTGCTGTCGCCATGATGACCACGGATACATTTCCCAAACTCGCTTCATCTGATGTAGTCACAGCCACTGGTAAAATTCGTGTCTCCGGCGCTGGTAAAGGAGCTGCAATGATCGCTCCCAATATGGCAACCATGCTGGCAGTGATCATGACGGACGCGTCGCTCAACTCGGCCCAGTGCGATGCGATCCTGCGATATGCAGTAGATCGATCATTCAACTGCATCAGCGTCGATGGCCACATGAGTACAAGTGACACCGTACTTCTGCTGGCAAACGGGGCTTCCGAATCACCTGTCAAGACAGGTTCGGATGAAGCGGCAGTTCGTGTCGCCGTGGCTGAAGTATGCCAGCAACTTGCGACAGACATCATTCGGGACGCCGAAGGAGCAGGGCACTTTATTACGGTTGATGTGTTCGGATTTGATACTCGCCGGACTGCGTTTCAGGTCGCTAAAGAAGTCGCAGAAAGCGTACTGGTTAAGACGGCCATTACCGGAAACGACCCAAACTGGGGACGCATCACTTCCGCAGCCGGTTACGCGGGGGTCGAATTCGACTCCGATTATCTGTCACTGACAATCAACGGAACACCGGTCTATCGTTTTGGCAGTCCTGTTCCCTTCGACGTCACGGCGCTGTCTCAAAAGATGCAGCAGGAAGAAGTGCATCTACTGCTGGAATTGTCAGGTGGTCCCCGATCCGGAAACCATTCCGTCCGATTCTGGACGTCCGATTTGACTCAGGACTACGTCCGACTGAATTCGGACTACACTACTTAACTATTGCAGACACAATCACCTGCAACCTGTCGCCTCGAATTCCCGTGATAATGCGTTTGGCATGTCTTCCGATTCTTCCATTGAAACTGACTCTTCCACGGGTGAAGAAAAAACGCCTGATCGTTCTACGGCGCACGTCGGTCTCGTCTGCACACACGGGCGGGAACTGACGTCACTGCTCAGCCGACTGGATCGTCGCCGGTGTTATTCCCAGGAACAAATGCGATTTACGGGCGGTTTTTTCGACACCGATATTCGAGTCGCCATCGTCGAAGCCGGAGCTGGATTTGCAGCTCATCGCAAAGCCACAGAAGTTCTGGTCAAGGAACATGCACCGGCATGGGTCGTTTCCACAGGATTCAGTTCATCGCTCGCAAAAGATGTCCGGGCGGGAGATCTCTCTCTGGCCGACACGATCCGCGACACTCACCGGCAGTGCCTCAAACTCAACTGTCCCATTCCGGAATCAAAACATGCCACAATCAGAACCCATCTGGTCACAGACAGTCATCCGGCCACCTCGGAACAAAAACAGCAATGGTCGGCAGAAACGGCCGCCTCGGCTGTGGATACCACAAGTCTGGCGGTTGCTCAGATCTGTCAGGCTTCCCATATCCCATGTCTTTCAATTCGAGCCATCATTGACGATCTGCAGGAAGAGATGCCGGAGTCTGTGCTGAATGCTCTGTTCGAACCGGATTCACCATCAGCAGGTAATCCAATCAGTCGCTGGGTCTCGAACCTGCGACAGTCCAAAGAAGAAAAACAGTGGTTCGCTCGCGCGGAATCCGCAGCACAACATCTTGACCGATTCCTTTCAGGAGTCATTCGGCAACTAGGTGACCATCTGGAACCCGTGTGAAATTTCCGGGTAACACAGTTTTTTCGGCTATCGTTTCCAGCCTGGCTGCCATTCCATCACACGACTAAACCGACAGCTTGATCCGCTCCGGAGTCACAGATATCATCTTCGCACTGGTTTTTTATTTTGGTGGCTATAGCTCAGTTGGTTAGAGCGCTGGATTGTGGTTCCAGAGGTCGCCGGTTCAAATCCGGTTAGCCACCCATCTCTCTATGAACGTCTGCTCAATACAGCAGACGTTTTTTTGTGATTTGGACAATCCAGCATATGTCCGGTCCGGGACTTCTCTGACATTCCGAATGCCGTTTCGCACACAAAAATGTGTTGCATGAAACGCTCCGGTTCCGATGCTCTTTCAGGATTTTTGATTGTCGAACGAGTTTTTGACTGATAAACTCAGCCTATTCTCGTTTAAGAGAACGATCATTCTCAATCCTGTCAGCAACCCCTTCAGAGACGGCCGTCGAGTACTCATCAGTGTCTTCAACTCACTGGTGGCTCGGTTCATCACATTCTGTTATTCCGCACGAGGTGAACGATGGCGTCGGCAACACCGGCCTCCACAGACTCATTACGCAGGATCTCCGAGCTGGAATACATCCTGATAGGCGACTTACGTGATTTGCTCGATTCACCGATTGATGAACAAAACCTTCGCTGGGTATCCGCTGTTGTGGATGCGATTCTGGAAACACTTCCGAAACAATTTGAGCTCAAGCAGCAACAGGGTGGCTATCTGCAGGAAGTTCTCAACGTACAGCCCAATTGGGAGTGCCATGTATTGTCACTGGAGGTCGAGCACGCACAAATCTGCCACCGCCTGCGGCAGTTGCGAAATCAGTTGCCGCAAGCGGTAAAAGTGAAGATTCTGGCGCGCTCCCTTCGTCGGGAACTCAAGAGCTGGATGCAGGCGTTTGTTGCACACAGTCGTCGCGAGTCGCGACTTTTGCAAACAGCAATGAATCTGGAGGTCGGCTGCGGAGACTAAGTCTAGAACTTGGATGGAGCGAAAGTCATGGAGACTTTCCTCGATGAGTTATTCAGGTCCAAACTCTCCGCGAGTTTCCCTGTGTTGAGCCTCCCGACGGATGCACTAACTCGTTGGTGGTTTCGGGTCACTCTTGAGTGGCAGCTTCACAGTCTTGCCGCTCCACGCTGCCTTGTAGATTGCCAAAATGAGCTCCACACTTCGGCGTCCTTCGACTCCGTCTACCACAGGGTCGGTTCCGTTTCTAATGGCGTTGACAAAATCCTGCAGTTGATCCTGGTGTCCCTTGAACGAAATCGCGGACGGGTCGGCCGCTCCACCGGAATTACCAGTGTCCGCAGAGTACTTGCGCCGAATTGATGCATCGCGTCGACTCTTCTTTTCAAATTTCCAATACAGGATATTGTCCTGTTCCACGATGACGGTTCCCTGCGTTCCATGGATCTCCGTCTTTTTTTGCAAGCCAGGCCATGCAGCCGTCGTGGCTTCAATAACTCCGACTGCACCATTGGCGAAACGCAGAGTCGCCACCCCGACGTCTTCGACTTCGATTCTCTTGTGCGCAATTGTGTTAGTCATTCCATTGACCTCGACAACATCACCCATCATCCAGCTGAGTAGGTCGACCTGATGAATTGCCTGATTCATGTAGGCTCCACCGCCGTCCATCTGCCACGTGCCTCGCCATCCTCCGCTGTCGTAGTATTCCTGAGTCCGCCACCATTTCACGTAGGTGTCCCCAAGTGTCAGCCTGCCGAATCGGCCTTCGTCAATTGCCGATTTCAGTTCTCGGTTCACAGGACTAAATCGTGATGGCAGAATCGTACACAGCCGCACTCCGTTATTTTCACACGCTTTGATGATCCTGTCACAACGCTTCAGTGTAATTTCCAGTGGCTTTTCCACAGCCACATGTTTGCCGGCATTCGCGGCCGCGACGGCCGGTTCCATGTGAGCACCACTGGGAGTACAGATATTGACGATGTCAACATCCGGGTCCGACAGCATTTCCTCAAGCGTATCAAAGGCCGTACAGCCGTGTTGTTCGGCAAAGGCATGAGCATACTTCGGCAGATGATCGAAACATGCGACAAGTTTTGCACCGCGCATGGCGGCGATCGCTTTTGCGTGAAAGTGTGAAATCATGCCCGTTCCGACGAGGGCAAATCCGACAGCCATAATGGATCCTCAAACTTCAATGTCGACAAAGCGTCACACAAGGTTGACTCTACAGAATTTTTTCCTGCCAGCCCAGACGAGCAAGCCGTTTTCGAGAGGGATCTGTTCAACAGGATCTTTGATCACCGTCTTGTCTTCGCCCAGCTTGGCACCTCCCTGAGCGATCAGCCTGCGAGCTTCACCGTTGGACTTTTGCAGTCCTAGTTTTGTCAGCAGCAGAAAAGCGGGCAGGGCACCGTCTTCAAGATCGATTGAGGGAAGATCGACAGTAGGAATGTCGGCCGGCAGTCCTCCGGCACCGATTTCCTGTTGCCACCGTTGAGCTGCCGTATCAGCTTCAGCGGTCGAGTGATACTGGCTGATGATGATTTTGGCCAGATGGATTTTGGTATCACGCGGGTGTCCGCTGAGCAGGGTGTTAACTTCTTCCATTGGCAATTCTGTCAGCAGTTCGAAGTACATCTTCATGACCTCGTCAGGCAACTGCATGAATTTCTTTATCATCTCATATGGATCTTCACTTATACCGATGTAGTTACCGAGACTCTTGCCCATACGGCGCACACCATCCAGACCGACGAGAATCGGTGACATCATTCCGATCTGTTGATTCAGTCCTTCCTGAGACTGCAGGTCTCGAGCCAGCATGAAACTGTAAAGCTGCTCCGTCCCGCCCAGTTCAACATCTGATTTAATCTCAACGGAATCCCACGCCTGCATAACGGGGTACAGGCACTCATGCAGGAAAATGGGTTTTTCGTCCGTGTAGCGTTTAGCAAAGTCATCTCGCGTCAGCAGCTGTGCGACGGTCACTCGACCACAAAGTTGCAGAATTTCGGCAAGGCCCATTTCGCCGAACCAGTCACCGTTGCGGTGCACTTCTGCTCGGTCCAGATCCACCACTTTGCTGACCTGTTGCAGATAGTCATGAGCATTGGCTTCAACTTCTTCTTCTGTCAGACGTTTGCTGCGAACTTCGTCACGCCCGCTGGGATCGCCCACCATAGCTGTCGCATTGCCAATAATAATGACTGCCTTGTGGCCCAAATCCTGAAACTGACGAATCTTACGTAGAGGAACAGTGTGCCCCAGATGGACATCGATTCCGGTCGGATCGATGCCATACTTTACGCGAAGAGGTATGCCGGTATCGAAACTGCGCTGCAACTTCTGTGTGAGTTCCTCTTCCGGAACAATTTTCTCAATGCCACGGCGGATAACTCGGAGTTGTTTTTCGACAGAAGGAAAAGAAGTGGACACGACAGATCACCGATAACGGTCAAAAATGATTGCAAAGCCGGGAGCCTATCAACTTATATACAGGACCAACAGCTCGCTGTCGCCGTATGAACTCTTTAATCGAGAGAGTCTCACGGGTCATCTGGCGCTGCATGTGAATTGAACCACGGTGAACAGTGCCCGTATGGAATTCACGAAGCAATCGCCATCAGACGTTCTTCAATTTCCTGGACGACTTCACCCCACGTTGTACCACGGCATGAATTCGGCAAATCAACCTGGGTTCGTTCGCTGATCCAAACATCAACCCGCTTCGCCGCAGCCACAACAGTACTGTGATCGCGACCACCGAAATAACGACCGATCTCGCGCCAGGCGGCCCTGGTCAGTTTACGGGAAACGTACATAGCAATTGAACGAGGGCAACTAACGGACTTACGGCGGGTTTTGGACCGCATATCCACAACTGAAACACCGAATGCCTCGCACACAATGCGTTCGACATCATTGATCCGCACCAGATGGTGACACTCATCTTTGAGTCCGCCCAGCAGTCTGCGAGCGTCGCTCGTCGTCACATGCCTGCCATGCAAAGTCGCATGACTCACCAGACAATTCAATGCCCCCTGCAGTTCACGTGCATTACGACCACCATGAGAAGCCAGGTAACTCAGTGCGCCTGAACTCAAATGCTCACGGTACGGAACCGCCAATGATTGAATCAGTTTTCGGCGAGTGCACGCCGCCGGTGTCTCAATTCTGCAGACCAATCCACCAACGAATCGCGTGGTCAACTCTTCGCGATGTTTAGTCAGTAAACGGGGGTGTCGGTCACCGGTGATCACAAGCTGACGGCCGTGGTCCATCAGCTGATCAATCGTATGCAGGAACTCCTCCTGCGTAGCTTTCTTATTTCCCAAAAACTCGATGTTGTCGACCAGCAAGACATCAACACTTCGAAACCGTTGTCGAAATGACGGAACAGACCGGCCAGCCAGTGCACTGGTGAAATAGTTGGTAAATGACTCGCTTGTCAAAAACAACACATTGAATTCCGGACGTGATTTGCGGATCTGACAGTAAATCGCCTCCAACAGATGCGATTTACCAACGCCGGTCGTGCCGTGGATATACAGAGGATTGAATCGTTCACCTGGCGACTCACTGATCTGCCGTGCCGCCATAATCGAAAGTTCGTTACAGGGTCCGGAAACAAGCGAGTGGAAAGACCGAAAACGTCGACGTGCCGGAGGGCGTACGTTGAGCTTTGCGGGTTCGTCCGGGTGCCGTTGTTCAGAATCCGGTGACGATACTACGTTTTGACATCCTGCTGTGATGTGACTCGTTTGATTTTGAGTCGTCCGTGAGGTGTCAGCGGATTGTGCCGACGTCTTCGGCTTACCTGATCTATCGCTGATTGAGGCATCAACATGGACAACGAATTCGGCAGACGGTCCCAAAACGTCCATCGCAGCTTTTGACAGCTGCTGCCGAAATCGTTTCATAATCCATGAGCAGATAAACGGATTGGCAACACGCACAACCAGCTGACTGCCTGTCGATTCCAGAAGCGATCTGTCTTTAAACCAGTGACGATAATTCTGATCACCAACCCGTAAACACACTGCTTCAGCGAGAACCGACTCTGATGGTGCTGAATGCTCCTCCGTCAAACGGATGCCCGGAGCAGCGATGCCTTTATTCCCGACGTGTTGCCGGCCCAAAAGATTCTTTCCATGATCCCCGGGCTGCGTCATGCCACCCCTCCAGCGAAACCTCAGCGCAGCAGCGAACCATTACTTGGCAAGTGACACAATTACGGCACTCGATCGCCAACAAAAGGGAAAGCAGAACGCGCAGTGAGGATAATTTGTCCTGAATTTCGCGACAAACGTGCAGAATGTTGGTCGCGATAGCTTATTCACTCAACAGCCGCGATATTACCGGGCCAGCCCCGGCTGTCAAACGTCGTCGGTCCTTTTATTTCTCACGAAAATCCAGGAAGAATCCGCCTACAGATGATGGCAGCAAAATTGCTGTTGGGGAGATGGACTGCTGTCTGGTTTCAAATCAGACAGCAAACCTGAATCAGACTCACGGTCTTGAAAATGCTTTGATGAGGTTCTGATATTCAGACGACTCCTCCGGTTCGTTACGATCTGAAAAAAACGGCTCGAATTTCAACAAAACAGGAAGGTACTGTACGGTGTCCCGAGTCCGTGTTGTTTTTTCAATTGGAGCACTTCACGGGGGCGGGTCCGAACGCCAAATCGTGAGCTCATTGACGCACCTGGACCGAGATCGTTTTGAACCGCATCTTTACGTTGTGTATCGATCGGGCCCGTTACTTTCACTGATTCCCGGTGACGTACCGGTCGCTGCATTTGAAGAACGTGACGTACGTCCACCGACAAAAATCCCGGGTGCAATGCATCGACGTCGTGTCCAGGACATGAAACGGTACCTTCAGGAGATCCGATCTGACGTCTGCTATGATCGCACGTTTCTGATGACTCTGGTCTCTGCTAACGCCGCTCAGTCACTAGACATTCCAAACATCTCGACAGTTGTGACAAACCCTGCGACTGGATTTGCACCTGTTGCCGGTCGGTTCCAGTGGCTCAAAAGAAAATCTCTGCGCCGACTGTATCGCAATTCAGCATGTGTCCTCGCAGTGTCAAATGGAGCAGCCCGGAGCGCTGAACAGTTTTATGGACTCGAAACACACAGTGTCAAAACTCAGTACAACGGCGTGGACCTGGACGCGGTTCGCTCTGCAGCCACCACACCGGTCGATTCCACATGGTGGAATGAACCACCACCGCATACAAAACGCCTCATCAGGATCGTATCTGCCGGACGATTGAATCATGAGAAGGGTTTTCACCTGTTGATCTCAGCTGTTGCAGAACTCCAGAGCAAGTGGGCCGATACTCATATGCGTCTCGCAATCCTTGGTGAAGGCAGCCACCGAAAACAGCTTCAGAATCAGATTGACCAAACCGGATTGACTGACAACGTGCGGTTGACGGGTTTTCAGGACAACGCTTCAGCTTGGTATCAGTCAGCTGACATCTTTGTGTTGCCGTCTCTGGTCGAAGGAATGCCAAATGTTCTGCTGGAGACAATGGCGCTGGGAACACCCGTGATTTCGAGTCGTTGTCCACACGGACCGGAAGAGATTCTGGAAAACGGCAGTCATGGACTACTGTGTGAACCAGGATCCGTCAGCAGTTTATCCAGTTCGATTCGTGATGTGATTCTGGACCCGTCGGCCACAGAAAAGCGTGCAGTGTCCGCCCTATCTCAAATAGAAACAGTATTCGCCCAGGATGTGGCGGTTCGTCGGTTGGAAAACATTCTGTTTCGCGTCGTGCACAGGAAGAGATCATGAACTTCACTAGACAGCAGAATGTGATCCGGCCAACGATTCAAAACATGAATCTTCACTGGAAACGTACCGCCAACCGAATCCTGATGTCAGGCTGCATAATCCTGCTGTTTGGAACGGACGCGGTGATTGCTCAACGTTCGGCAGATGCGACCGGTTCCGCCAGAAACCGCCTGGTCGATGAAGCAATCCAAAGTGAAGGAATCTCCAATGAAGCAGTTCTGCGTGCTATGCGGAAGGTGCCTCGTCATGAATTTGTGCTGCCTGGCATGCGTAGCCGAGCCTATCGTGACGAAGCCCTTGCTATCGGTTCCGGCCAGACAATTTCACCACCGTTTGTCGTTGCATATATGACTCAGTCGCTGAATCCACAACCCACCGACAAGGTTCTGGAAGTTGGTACGGGAAGTGGATACCAGGCAGCTGTGCTGGCCGAAATTGTGGATCAGGTTTATTCCATCGAAATCGTGAAGAGTCTGGCGAGGTCCGCAAAAAGCCGTTTGATGCGACTGGGCTACGACAACGTTCAGGTTCGAGCGGGGGACGGATATGCCGGCTGGCCGGAACATGCACCGTTCGATCGAATTATCGTTACGTGCTCTCCTGAAAGTGTTCCGGAGCCGCTGATCGAACAGCTCAGAGACGGTGGCAGAATGATCGTACCAATCGGTGAGCGATATCAACAAACGTTCCATCTGTTTCAAAAGAAAGACGGCAAGCTTGAACAGGAACAGTTGATTTCAACATTGTTCGTCCCGATGACGGGGGAATCGGAAGAACGTCGGCGCATTCTTCCGAACTCAAACCAACCCGTTTTGACAAACGGAAGCTTTGAACATGACGTCAATGCTGACAACAATGCTGACGGTTGGCATTACCAGCGGCGTTCCACACTGGTCACCGACAGCGCTGTACAGGGAAAACAGTTTCTTCGGTTTTTTGCAGAACGCGATGGTGAAGTCGCACAGGCACTCCAGGGGATCGCGGTAAACGGCAGAAGACTGGGAAGTATTAAAATTTCGTGCTGGGTACAGGCCGAAAACATCAAACCGGGGACGAAGGGTCAACAGGCAGGAATCGCTGTTCATTTCTACGATGCGGCTCGCCGCGAACTTCCACTGCAGCCAATCGCCCGTTGGCGTGGAAATTTCACCTGGCGACAGGTCCGTCGAACAGTACCGATTCCTCTGCGTGCTCGGGAAATGATTGTTCGTATTGGACTCAACGGAGCAACAGGAACTCTGGATCTGGATGACCTGCGGATGTCGGTTCTGAAAAGGTCTCAGTAAAGACGCCCTGGTTAAAGCCGACAGACCGCGAAGCCAATGCTTCTTGGCCGGAAATAATCATTTCCCGCCATTCGTTTGCCGATCCTGATGATGTCATAAGTAATACAATCGTCCATTGTGCGCAGATTTTGCCGGTTCTCGGTAAGCATGGCCGGACAGTTAATGCTTCAGATCTGGACTTATTCCCATGGCACGGCTGACGGCTTTACTGATACCGACGCTGCTGATTTGCAGCGTCTGCACTGCACACGGCCAAACATTTCGTTTCACCGTTGCCGGTGACGTAGGGCATGCTGACACATGGGAAGGAAGCTACTCCGATCCCGATCAGCCTGTCTATCTTCTGGATCTCCTGAAAAAGGCAGATTTTCGTGGTGAAGGCAACGCCGTCATTCTGAGAGGCGAGTCCCTGCAATCTGTTGGATGCAGGTTCATATCGACACAAATGTCCACCAATCCGGAACCGTTGATGAATGGCGATATTGTCATTCTGCATCAAATCTCAAGGAACCCGCATCTGACAGAAAACATTGTGATCATTAACGATTCAACACGTCACGTCGTTCCGCTTTCTGAAATTGACAATCGGCTGGGTAACCTGCTGATGGCTGCGAGTGTTCGCGTGCCGGTGAACCACAGAATTCCGATCATACGTACGCAGAAAGGCCGCTGGAAAGCTTGCCAGGTGAGGCCATGGGATGTACTGAGACATGGCGATGTCGTGCAGCTGGATAATGCGGGAATACCGGACAATGCTGCCACGATCCGTATTAACGAGTTGTTCCGCACTGTGTCGGACTCTGTCCTCCCCACGGTCTCCGAACAGGTCGTCCAAAAAACCGGGCAGGAACTCAGCGACCAGCTCGTTTCCGGTGCAGGAAAAATCGGCGATTTCAATCTCAAGTTACCGCCCCTGGGTTACGGCCGCAGCAGTTCGATCACAGAAACCTCACGAATTCCTGTTCTGCCGGCAGCAGTGGAATCTGTCATTTCCCAGGATCGTCCCCATCAGTCACCGAACGTCAGTAGTGCAGTACCTGCGAATGATGTAATTCCGAATGGTCCTGAATTTTATGAGTCGACATCAATCTGGAACGGAGTCTTCATTTTTGGTCTGCTGGGTTCTGTTGCTTTAATTTTGACGGGGTGGCTGAAGACACACAGTGAAGGTTCTGCGGCAACGAAACGAAGAACGGATTCTAAATTCAGTTTACAGCGACCACAGCAGAGTCCGGCACCCGGCACATGCTCTTCACTCTCTGATGACACAGCTGAATCCGGAACTCAACCGGAGTTCACAACTCAGACCGCTTCACTATCGAAATTCCGGGCATCCTCCGTTGAGCGAGTCGGAGCGTCAATGGTCGCGGCAAATTCTTCGACACCGTCCGAACCGGTTTCGACATCCGTAACGGGAACGCAAACCGAGGTACCGGAGCAGAGTCATCAGATAAAACCTGCAGTGAACGTTCCCTGTTCAGACCATCTATCGCCGGTCAGCCCGGTAACTGACAGGACAGAAACAGATAAGAAACCGTCCTCCAAGACAGTCTATGATTTGGAAGATATGATACGAAATCGGATCCCGATTAACGTCAAACAGACCGATCTGCCACTGCGAGTAACATTGTTTGGGCGTCCTGCAGGACCTCGCAGACTCAGAATTGATGCAGCCCATACCCGGGTCGATAAGCCGAACTTTGCTGCCGGGAGTCGGGTTGACAGCGAATCGCCTCAAACACGATCCACTACGACTGCTGCTTCAGAACAGGAGCGTCACGACGGTGCGTCCCTGGATCGGGCATTGAATTCACTTAACAAACGGGATCACTCATGATTACTGCGATCGATTTCGGCTGTTTTGAAATTCGGTCAGCCTTTCGTCAGGCCAAAGACGGAGCTCCGATCACTGTATTTTCGGAGAGGTCTGAGTACCTCGTCCTGCCGAATACGGAGCGATATCGACAACTTCTTGGTACACACGTGATCCCGCATGCGGAGTGTGAAGACACACTGGCTGTCTACGGTAACCAGGCGGCTCACATGCGATGGCTGAGCCGGATGCCGTCTGCCGGAATTTTTCAAAACGGAGTCGTACCGTCCGATGATCCGCCTGCGCGTCAAATGGTGGATCTGATCTGTACAGCAATTCTGCCGCCTCCCGATGCCACGTTGAATCTTTGTGTATTCACCGTACCTGGCTCGGAATCCCGTGCGAAAAGTCAGGAATTCCTGTCCCGGCTGATTCGCATGCGGGGATATGAACCACTAGCCGTCTCAGCCGGAGAAGTAGCGATGCTGGCGGAGGGCAGCGAATCATCATTCAGCGGAATCTCTGTCGTTATTGGTGCGGAAACGTCTGAAATCAGCATATCACGTCTGGGAGTGAGTTCGTCCTCTGTGGTCATCCCTGTAGGAGCGGCATGGATTGACATCGAATTGGCACGTGAGTTCGGCATCCAGGTCTTCGATGAGGCAGGGAACGTGTGGCTGGACCTGGAAACCATACAGGAATGGAAACACAACCCTGAGCGTAATCTGCGGAACTCTGTCGGTGAGCGGGAACAAGTTCTGTCCCGACTGTACCGTGCCATGCTGGACAGAATTGCTCAGGCTACTCATCAACTGCTGTCTCAACCGCACGTTCAGTCTGCTCTCGGAACAGAACGACTGAACGTGATCTGTTGCGGTGGCCCAACACACATCGCAGGCTTTGCAAGCGCTCTGACCGAACGGTTGGTCGAACAGGATATCGCCAAGTGCATCCAGTCGGTACGTACTGTCGATCAGCCTGAGTTGACTGTCCTGCGAGGACTGTTGATTTCGGGTGAACTGGAAGCTCGCTGTCGCCGTCAGTCCAGTTCAGCTGCTTAAGCCTTAACCAACAGCCAGATTTCCTGCCATCGCAAGCACACGCTGTCGCAGGCCCTCAGAATCAAGCTGCAGATCTGCTAGCAGGTCGGTTCGGTCTCCGTGTTCAATAAAGCTGTCAGGAATTGCCGCGACATGGATTCGTTCGGTTGAAATACCCGCTGAACTGGCTGCTTCCAGCACTGCACTTCCAAACCCGCCCATCACGGTATTTTCTTCCAGTGTCAGCACAAATCCGGTTTCCACAGCCTGAAGAACCATTTCTGAATCGATCGGTTTCACAAACCTCGCATTAACGACTCCAACGTCCAAACCGTCCTGCTGCAGTTGATCGGCAGCCTTGACGGCTTCGGGCAGCAGCGCACCAAGAGCCAGAATATTTCCGTCGCGGCCCCACCGAATGGGCTCGCATTTTCCCAGTTCGACCTCTTCGACTTCCCGCTGTACTGTGGTTGTCCCTGCCTTTGGATAGCGAATTGAAACCGGACCGTCGTGCTTTAAGGCAAAGTTGATCATGTGAGCAATGTCTTCCCGATCCCCGGGAGCCATGACAACCATATTCGGAAAAACGCGCAGATACGATTGGTCAAATACTCCATGGTGCGTGGGACCGTCCGGTCCGCACAGTCCGGCTCGGTCCATACAGAAAACCACGGGAAGATTCTGCAAAGCCACTTCCTGAAAGATCTGGTCGAAACTGCGTTGAAGAAACGTGCTGTAAATGTCAACAATCGGTTTCATCCCTGACTTCGCCATTCCTGCGGCAAATGCCACGGCATGACCTTCGCAGATCCCTGTGTCAAAGAATCGATCAGGAAAGTCGCTTCTCAGCCTCTCCAGCTTGTTTCCGGCACACATTGCTGCGGTGAGCACACAAACACGAGTGTCCTGAGCCATCGCATCGTGAATTGCAGAGGATACAACATCAGTGTATGCCTCTGTGGAAGGTGTTTGCACAGAAACAATTTCATTGTTTCCGTCGCGGTGAAACGGTGCCGGCGTATGAAATTTCACCGGATCCCTGCAGGCCGGCTCGAATCCATGGCCTTTTTCTGTGAGGACGTGAAGAAGGACAGGGCCCTTAACGTCTTTGACCAGATTCATGTACCGCCGCAGAGATGAAATATCATGCCCGTCAACCGGACCGATGTAGCGAAACCCCAGTTCCTCAAAAAGCATACCGCCATGAAAAAAAGTTTTCATCGCGTCTTTGAACTGCCCGAAAACGTGTTCAACAGATTCACCGACAACCGGAACCTTGTTTAAAATCCAGGAGACGTCACGTTTGAGTCCGTTGTAAAACGGTGCAACTCGTGCCTTGTCCAGATAACTCGCAATGCCACCGACGCGAGGGCAGATACCCATTTTGTTGTCGTTGAGAATCACCAGCAGGTCTTTGTTCAGACCGGCTGCATTGTTCATCGCTTCGAACACGATACCGGATGGCAGTGCACCGTCACCAATCACAGCAACCGATTTTCTTCCGTCCTTTGAAATCAGATCGTCTGCGGCCTTAAGTCCCAGTACGCAGGATATGCTGCAGCCTGCATGACCGGTCATGAAAAGGTCATAAAGACTTTCTGCCGGGTTCGGATACCCCATCAAACCGCCACGACGACGGATGGTTTTCATCTCGCTGAATCGTCCGGTGACCAGTTTATGAGGATAAATCTGATGGCCGGTATCCCAAATGAGTCGATCTTTGGAAAAGTCAAAAACCTGGTGCAGCGCAATGCACAGTTCCACCACGCCCAGATTACTGGCAAAGTGCGCAGAACGGTCTGCAACAACAGTGATCAGCGCTTCCCGGATCTCATCAGCCAGCTGGTTCAACCGGGCGTCATCCATGGAGCGCAGTTGAACGGGAGATTCGATCTCACTGAGAATCTCAAATGGCATCAATGGTCTCTTTCAACGATAAACTGAGCCAGCTGTCGAAGCGGTTCGGCTCGCTCCTCAAATACTGACAGACAGCCACACGCCTTATCAATCAGCTCAGCTGCTTTCCGACGACTTCCCTCAACCCCCAGCACCCCGGGGTACGTGAGCTTTCCAAGTTCACGATCTCGTCCTGTTTCTTTTCCCAGCTTAGCCCCGCAGCCGGTTACGTCCAAAAGATCATCCGCAATTTGAAACGCCAGTCCACAGCACTCACCGTACGTCCGCAATCGATATCGGATATCAGGATCTGCCTGAACCACGGCTGCTCCGAGTTCCAAAGACGCAGTAATCAGAGCCCCCGTCTTCATGCGGTGAATCTGCATCAGTTTTTCTAAGTCATCCGCATGGCCAATGGTGGGCGGTTCCGCAATGCGATTCTGATTATCTGCTACTCTACTATCCGCAGCCAGACTGGTGAACGAACCGTTTTGTTCTGTTTTTTCGACTTTTCCGAACGTCTCAACGCCAGGAAAAGGGCCACGTTCCGCCGACAGGTCCAGAACCTGTCCCCCCAGCATTCCGGCGCCGCCGGCAGCTGAGGACAGAATCCTGAGGCAATCGCCGGTAATTTCAGGTGCTGCTGCAGACCCGGCCAGTGAGGCAAACGCGTGAGTCAAAAGTGTGTCACCAGCCAAAATCGCGAGTGCTTCTCCGTAGACAACATGACTTGTGGGAATTCCACGACGGAGGCTGTCATCGTCCATCGCCGGAAGATCGTCATGGATCAGTGAATACGTGTGGATCATTTCAACAGCACAGGCGGCCGGCAATCCGTCGTCGACCATTCCCCTGCAGACATCGACGGCCATCAGCACAAGCACCGGTCTCAGACGCTTACCCGGTGCTGCCAGACTATAGCATACGGCCTGACGCAGCGGTTCCGGGATTGCGACACTGCTGAATTGTTGACTCAGACTCGAGTCCACACGCTGCCGCAGATCTGCGTAATACGTCTGATACTCTTGCTGCATGAAAGTTACCCGAAAATCGGACGCGATAGAGAACCAATACTATGTTGACAGTCCCCCCAGTCCCAATCCAGCCGACATCGCTGTCTCTGGAATTCATTGCAGAAAAAGGGAACTTTGCCGGTGAACGGTCTCGAACAGGTATACACATTGTCAACACTATCTCTCACTCGGCCACGGCAATGGACAAAGCGATGCTGCATGCACTGAGATATTCAGAAATGTTCAACCGTTCGTTCACAGTGTGAATTTGGTGCTGCCCACAGCCCAGTGTGACAGTAGGGAAACCGTGGGCTGTCATCCAGTTGGCATCCAGCCCTCCATTGCTCACTACGGTTTGAGGCATCAGGCCTGCCGCCTTCACGGCCCTGGCAGCCGTCCGAACACTGTCTGCCTTTGGGGAAATCCTGAACGCATTGTATCTTGAGTCATCTCTGATCGTGAGTCGACCGGTCTGTCCCCGTGTGTTTCTGACACGCCTGGTCGCCCGCTCAAAAGCCCGGTGAATTTCCCGCACAATGCGATCCCGAAATCCTGAACTGTGGCTACGTGCTTCCGCCTCCAGAACAACTTCCGGCATTACGACATTGGTTGCCGAACCACCATGAACGGCCCCAACGTTGCACGTTCCCCGGCGTTTGCCTTTCGCGACCAGTCCGTGCCAGCCATTCTGGTGTAAGTCAGACAACGCAAGTGATGCAACAATCGCAGAATTGACTCCTTCATCCGGATGCACACCGGCATGACTGGCAATCCCGTCAATTTTCACGGTGACGTTTGTGGCTCCCACAGCACCAATGACCAGGCTCGCCGGATCTTGTCCGTCCCAGTTGAAGCAAAGTTGCGGCTTAGCCAGCTTTCCGGCCGTCACATGGCGTGCGCCGCAAAGGCCGACTTCTTCCTGAACAGTGAACAACAGTGTTAAAGGCGGGTGATCGATCTTTTGTTTCAATATTTCCAGCATCGCCGTCAGGATAACAGCACAGCCGGCACGGTTGTCGCCACCCAGCGCGGTGTCCGATGATCCGGGCCTGATCCAGTTTCCCTCCCGTACAGGTTCGCTGCCGACTGCCAGAGGTACCGTATCCATATGTGCCATCAGAAGTCGACGAGGCGCGCGTTTTGTGCCTTTGAGTCTGACGATCAGATTACCGGTGGCTCCGCCAATCGGACTGCGGCGATTAGCTGTGTCGACCGTGATCGCAGACTCGGATAACCCTGCCGATGTTAGTGCCTTCCGAATGCAGGCACTGACCTGCGTTTCTGAACCGCTTGCGCCCGAAATCGCGATGAGTTCCAGGACGCGTCGAATGGCAGCACTGGCATTAATGTCCGGCATAAAATGATCTTCCGTTAGCTGAAGAGCGTTTTGGAATAATGTGCTTTACGTCGCTGAGCGGGCCCCGTTCTGTCCTTGAGTAATTTCTCCGTCAAATCGGCCCCAGTGCCATGTTTCCCAAACCAGACCCAGGCCGAGCGCAGTCACACCGGCCACAAAGAACATCTGCGGATATCCGGCCCGATCGAACACGGCCAGGTCTATGATTCGGCCCAGCAGTGGTGCTGAAATTGCGGTACCCAGATCCATGAAGCCCAACGTCAGATTTGTACCGCTCCCGCGATATTCGGCAGGAAATCGGTCCGATCCCAGCGACACAATTGAAGGAAACAACAGAGCATGTCCCAAACCACAAATGACTGCAGACATGATCAGATGCCATGACTGAGTTGCAGGAATAATCGTGAGCAAACCAGTCCCCTGTGCCAGCAGGCCAACCGTAATCAGTCGATAACGTCCAACCTTCTGACTCAGCTGCACAGTTACGATTCGCAACACGAACGCAGACAGTGCGTACGCCGTCCAATAGCCGGCAATCCCGCCAAGTCCTGCATAACGATTGAAACGAACCAGGTAAAGACTCGGCACCGTAAACACCAGCCCGATCGCCATTGCAACCAGCACAACAGGACCAGGCCAGTAGTCCTTCATCAGTCGCAGCAACGAAGGACGTATTTCGCTTGATGGCCTGGGAAAGTCCTTTGTTAATACCCAGACCAACGTCAGATAAGTGGCATTGCATACGATTACCACCAGAAACGCATACCCAAAATAGATCTGGCTGCCATCGGTCAGCCACTTCAGTCCGTCAATGAGCTGCGTGCCAAGAATCATTCCAATAAACCCGCTGGATCCAAGCAGTCCAAGGAACTCTGTACGCCGATGTTCGGCCACACAGGCCTGCATGTGGAATGCGCTGCAGGTGAACATACCGGACACACCGACGGCATACAGTACCCGACCTGCATACAGGACAGGGGACACGGCTGCCACACCGGCAAAGATGATGCTGCCGATCAGCGTGGAAACTGACAATACGATCCAGACGCGACGAACGCCAAACCGATCGATCGTCCGCCCCAGAAACAGTCGAGCAATAATCGCTGCGATAAGTCCGGTCTGAATGATTCGGCCCGGGAGCTCTTCCTGATAGATGATCGCCGCTCCGGACTGATTCGATGTCGCCAGCCATGCAATCCAGTCCGCAAAAATGAAGAGCGCAGCATTGGCCGTCACTAAAAGGAAATTCGCGATCCAGGCAACGACAAATAACGAATCCGTCAGACGTTCGACCTGATGTGGTGGCGCGACATGCGTTACTGTCAGCTTAGAGTCGGCCTTGCGGAAATGATCCGGAACCCGTTCAGGAGTAATCGTAACCATCGACGTATCAGATGCTCTATCCACCAAACGCTCCATATCGGCGTACGCCGTAGTGAAAAGCCGCTCGGTTGGCTGCCAGCAACACAACAACCCAGACTGTCTGGACTGCGATTTCTCCCGGGAGGTCCGCTTCGGGAATCCGTCCCAGCAGCACAGCTGCTGGGAAATACGCCAGATATCTGAGAGGCAGGTAATGCACCCAGGGGATCCAGCTGTCAATCCACTCCAGTGGAATCATGTGCCCCGACAAAAAATAGTTGAGCATCATGAATATAAAAATCAGAGAGCTCACTTCCAGAAACCAAAACGCAATCAGTCCGATCAAGGATTCAATCAGAAATCCGATTACGAACCCAAACAGCAGTGAGATCACGAACGCTGTGACCACTATGCCGGATGGCCAGCCCGGCAGATAGTTGCGGCAAAGCCAGAAGACGAGAGCAAACGGTCCGGCGGCTACAACATAATAGACAAGTTTGTGGGCCACGCGGTGCCAGAACAGGTAGTCCAGCATATCCACAGGTTGCAGCAGATACTTGCGGACTGATCCGTTACGAATCGATTCCGCAATCCCGGTTGCCAGACCCGGCATGCTGGAAAACGCGCGTGCCACCATCACCAGCAGAAAATAAGCGACCATATCCGCATAGCGATAGTCCTGAAGTACTCCGACTGTGTCACCGGCGAAGATGGCTCCCCATAAAAAGATCTGTGTAACGATCGGCAAAAACCGAACGAGTGTGGCAAAGGCAAAATCGCCGCGATAGACCATCCGTTCTTCCATCGCGGTCCGCAGAATGAGCCACTTCAGCCGAAACCACCAAGACAGGGAGTCAAACAACGTGTGAGTCTCTGTCGAGCGGGAGATGAGGTTATTCGCTGTCATTGCCGTTTCCGTTCTCAAACGAAAACAACTCGGCAATCACGTCTTCCAGAGGACGTTCAGAAACACTCACGTCATCAACATGATACTCCGCCAGTATACGTGACAGGGAATTTGAGACTTCCTGTTTAGGGATCTGCAGCCGAACCATAGGTGAACGGTCTTCCAGCACGTCACCAAACTGCGCAATGCCGTCAGGGATGCAGCCGTCGGCAAAATGGAGCTCTACGATTTTGTGCTGGCTAAACCGGTCACCGATTTCCGCCACCGGTCCATCATGGATCACCGAACCTCGGTTAATGACAACCGCCCGATCACAGAGCGCTTCAATGTCTTTCATATAGTGGCTGGTGAGAATCACTGTGATCCGCTGTTCGGCCTGGTAGGTTCGCAGAAATTTCTGCACACTTCTTTGACTGATAACATCCAGCCCGATTGTCGGTTCATCCAGAAACAAAACATCAGGGCGGTGAAGCAGGGCAGCGATGAGTTCCATTCTCATCCGCTCCCCAAGCGACAGTTCACGCACAGGCTGAGCGATCAGATCCTGAACATCCATGAGAGCAGTCAATTCTTCCATTCGCAGACGATAGTCATCTTCTGCGATACGATATATTTCTTTGTGCAGTCGGAACGATTCCTGAGCCGGAAGGTCCCACCACAATTGTTCCTTTTGCCCCGTCACCAGGGAAAAACGTCGGCGATACGCATTCTCCCGTTTCCAAGGCACATGGCCCATGACGGTTGCTGTCCCGGAAGTAGGCACAATGATTCCGGAGAGCAGTTTCAGAGTCGTTGTCTTGCCGGCTCCATTGGGTCCCAAAAACGCCAGCATTTCGCCTTCTTCGATCTGAAAGCTGACATCTCTGACCGCGTGAACTTCACGATGTTCCCGATGAAACAACCCCCGCACAGCAGACATCACGCCTTCGCTCTTGCGATAGACCTTATACGTGCGACACAACTTCTGAACATCTATGATCGGCATGATTCGAATCGTAGTTCAGCGGTCATGTCAGGGCCAAAGTCAGCCACAGAATCCATCCAGAATCCAGGAAATGCGAAGCATTTCGGTCGGAGTGGAGGTCTCACAGTGCTGACAAACACCGCGCGCTGTCGCCGACTGCGCACTACAAATACCCGTACCGTCAAAGAGACTCAATTTGTGCGGTCCAAACACAGGGCTTTAGAGTAATCAGTATACTCTGACCCGGCACAGTTTTCTCAATGAATCCCCTGCCGCAGTAGTAACTCGGACACCGTAACTGCGGCTTATTGATCATAAATCCTCGGTTCCCGTCAGCGGATCATTCTCCTCTCTCGGCAGTCAGATCCCCACCGTCACCTGAGCCATTTCACGGATCCCATGGAGGCGATCTCCGCTACACACATTCTCTGTCCGGAACGATCTCCGCTACCCCGTGAAAAAATGGCCGGGACAGCTGTCAGCTGTCCCGGCCATTCCAAGATACAAAAATTTCAGAACAGTCGGAAATCTCAGCGATTCACAGTACGAAGCGTATTTCGCATCTTCAGATAATCCAGCGTGATCTGCATCAGTTCTCGATTGTAAAAGTCATCTTTGAATATGTCCTTTGAGTCTTCGTCACTCGCGCCACTGGCTTTCCTGATCATTTCTTCCTGTTCTTTCTGCTCCCGTTTGATCGCCTCTTCTTCGCGACGAAGCGTCTCTTCATTAAGCGAAATTGTTTTACGTTTCTTTCGTTCTTCATATCGTGCGATTGCTTTGTTGAGACGGTTAAACTCTTTGTCTGTCTCAACCCGCTTTCCACTTCGCACCGCAAGCTTTTCCTTCATACTGTCGTTGAGAAAGCTGCTGTAAGGCCTGTAGCCCGCATGACTAATCCTGTCGAAGGCCAGCGCATTATCCAGGGAATCTTCACCGATGTCCCGATGATCCAGCACAGACGGCAGAATCACATCAGAGATGACCCCCCGTGTTTGGGTGCTGTCGCCGTTTACCCGATAGAATTTGCTGATCGTCAGTTTAAGGGCACCTCGCTGGCCGCCAAACAGACTGGCGGTCACGGGCATAACGTTTTGCACAGTCCCTTTTCCGTGCGTCGTACGGTCTCCAACGACGAGACCTCGTCGGTAGTCCTTGATTGCTCCGGCAAAAATTTCAGAAGCGGATGCAGACAATCGATTACAGACCACGATCATCGGCTCACGCCAGTACATCTCAGGGTCTTCGTCTTCCAGAATCTTTTCCGTGTTGCCTGGCTCGCGAACCTGGACCACAGGTCCCTGAGGAATGAACAGCCCCGTCACCTCCACAGCCTCCGTCAACGCTCCTCCACCATTCCAGCGAAGATCAACAATGAGTGCATCGACACCCTCTTTCCTGAACCGAACAAGCTCCCTTCGTACGTCACGACTGGTGCTTTTGAACAGTCCACCACTGGAAGCTCCGCTGAAATCACGATAGAACGACGGAATGTTGATAATGCCGATTTTTTCCTGGCGACCTTCAAACCAGTTGTTGGTTTCAATAATTTTACCTTCGACATCCTGATCTTCGATCTGCACGGTCTGTCGAGTCAGCACATACTCTTCAGTCCCTCCCGCTTCTTTGCGCACCTGCAACGTGACTTCAGTATTCGATTTACCGCGAATGTAGTCGACGACTTTCGTAAGTTTCATCTCGACAACATCAATGAGTTCTCCCGGTTTATTTGGCCCGTCAGGATCTACACCAATGATCCTGTCTCCCTTGGTCAGCCGACCGTCGTCGGCAGCTGCTCCACCGTCAATGACTTCTTCAACCAGCGTATAACCGTCGTCGAATCTCAGCCGAGCTCCGATCCCTTCAAGCTTTTGAGACATAACAATCTTAAAGTCCTGCAGGGTCTGCGGCGACATATAGCTGGAATGCGGATCCAGACAATGTGTCATCGACGAAAGGTATTGCTCAAGAACTTCGTGTCCTTCAGTCTGGTCCAGAAAACTGCGGCTGCGTTTGTAACGTTTGTGCAGCCGTTTTCGTGCCTCATCCAGATCTGTGTCATCCAGTTTGAGCATCAGAAGATCAAATTTTATTCGTTTGCGCCATCGTTCATTAAGGATTTCAACTGAAGCAGCCCAGTCCAGATCATCCGGGTCGGTTATCATCTCCTCATCAACGCCAAAGTCGTGCTCTGCGTCAATCTGTTGAGAAATTGTTTCAGCACGTTCGTGCATACGTTTGCGAACGCGTTCAAAAACCAGAGTTGCGAAGTCGAGGTTGCCCGATTCAATCTGATCGTCCAGGTCAGACATATTTCGACTGAAGTCGTCGATATCAGACTGCAGGAAATAAAGTTTCTGAGGGTCCCATGCATCAACGTACCGGTGCAGCAGCCGCCTCGATAATTCATCGTTGATCTCCGGGTGAGCGATGTGACGTGACTCCACCATCCGGGCTACCAGTTTTGCAGTGGTTCCATCGTTGCTGCTTAGAGAAATCGGCTCGCCGGCCAGTGCAAAGCCGGCGAGCGTGGCAGTGCCGCAGAGAAGTAAGAGTCGGCGGACAGATGGAATTAGCATGTTGGATTCCTTGTCGGAATGACGGATCTCTGACTGCGAGGCGTTCGCTGTATCGAATACTGAAAGCAATAACCCCGATGCTGTTCATTGGTTTTGTCAGGTCACCAGCACCACTGGAACAGCCGGATGTCCGTCGAAGACAGTTGCCGATGGACCGAGTTCCCGTGATCACTTATCGGTGATTGCCTTAAATCCTAGACCAGAGGCTTCCCCGGCCGCAAGGTGTTTCGCCGTTTAAACATGCGTCCCGGCACCGTCTCAGCAGGTACAAATGTCACCGGCCGGCGAATCGTCGTGTCCCGAGGGGAAGGACAGGAGCGAAGATTTCTGTTAGCGGAAAGGCAGGGCCGGACGTTGCCGAACCAGAGACAGACTGCTGAGCAACCTTTCGGCTTCGTCACCAAACGACTTTATGTCCTTCGCGCTGTGTGAAAACAGCAGAGAAAACTGGTGTCCGGAAGCTGATGTACAAAGATAATAATCCCACACAAGTTCCACATCATTCACATTCCCGGCAGCCTGAACGTGGCGAATACGCCATTCGTTAACGCTCCGTACCGTGTTCTCCGCCACAATCCGGCCGGCTCGCGACCGGATGGCTTTTTCAACATCAGATCGAAAATCCGGGTCCGGAGTATGCTGGCCCGGGGGCATGACAACTGCGGCTGAAATATTGCATTGCGAGACCAAAGCACCGTTTCGAATTTGTCTGAGCATGATGACCGAATCGGTCTGATTAAAGACATGCCATTCCGAACTGTGGTTAAGGCTTAAATTCCACGGTGTCTTCAGCACCAGCGGACGTTCGAACAGCGATTCGGGCAGATCCAGAGGAATTGGCACATCTTCCGCGACCGTTTGGCTCCATACGATCTCTACCGAAGCATCTGCACCCGGTCTGACAGGACCAGGTGTTCTTTTCTCCTTCATCTGACACTTAAACTCAGTCAACATCCGACTGACAACATCAAACGTCAGTGTACCGTCAAATTCCACACTGCTGGCAGACCCCAGTGAAGCACCATCGGCTTTACCTGTTATGTGAATGAGTGCAGTATCACCAACGAGTGACTGGAGCTCACAGGACAACGTTTGATCTGTGACCGCCTCAAGTCCGGTGATCCAGGGCAGTACCCACGGATCCGTATTCCATTTTTCGCCAACGCTGACATTCCGTGAAGGTAGCAGTGCACGGCAGGACAGCGGATCTCCAGGCATCCGGAGCAGATCAAACTGAGCGCGTGACAGTGGTTGAGTTGCTGCTGCGACATCAAATCCACCATCGTTACCTCGAATATAAATCACTGATTTATGAAAGGGCAGGGCGGTTTGTGTCTGATGATCTTTGCCAACACGGACCATCATGGCTGCCTGTTGGTACTGTCGAACTGCCCGTAACGCCGGGGGCCCCGTGAGTTCCGAAGACAGCTGACGCTGAACAAATTCGAAATCTGCACCGGAGTTCAGTTCCCAGTGACGGAAACCGCCGGGGGAAGGCGTCGTAAGCGTTCCGTTGATCACGATGCGACATTTCAGCCTGGTCAATTGATCAGGATCAATTCGCACTGACAACGGCATCTCCACCGGACCGGCACCGGTTTTTTCAGCTTCATCCTCTGCGGCAAAGGCGGTCGACAGTATGAAAAACGAGCAACCGGCAAATCGCAGCCATGTTGTCCGAAACTGCCGTCGCACATGCAGATCTTCCATGTCGCATTGTCCTGAGAACAAAGTCGGAAATCCTGATTTCGATGGCTGTGCTGGAACGAAGTTTTCTGTCGACGGTCAAACAGCACAGGCTGACACAGTGGTCGATTCTGAAGCATTGCTTCGGAAGCACAGCAACAAACGTCTTCCGCAGTGCAACATCTGAACCGAGCATAATTAATATTCAGAATCGGGTCGATATGGAGATCACGCTTTGGCAGAATCATTCGACCTGAGAAGGGGCAATACACCACAAACCGATTCACGTGCGAATGTTACTGAACTTTCCGCTACCCCTCACTAACCGTTTCATCACACATGCGGCACTGATTACACGAGCGAATGAAGACATTCGCGACCAGTTATCCGAGCCTGCCCTAAAGGCGATCCATGTACCGAAGGAATTCGATTTCAACGCGGGCGATATCACCAAAAACAGACTGAAAATCTGCCAGACGATGTTTTGCAGGATAGTTCTCCGTCACGTCACGTTCAGATAGTTTTCGGAGATACGTGGCCAGTTGCCGACGACGTGACGGATTTTCCAAAAGGAAAAAGGTCAGGGCCCACGCTTCACTGTAGGCACTCAGTGTCTGTCTCTGAAACAGACTGTCTGTCGCAATCAACTCTGCCAGTGACCCCGCAGGGCGCTGAGGGCGATAACGATTCCGAAACCAGTCACTGCGTTCCGGGTTAACACGCTGACTTGATGCCTGTCGGTTACGACGGTCCCGCATCCCGGACGGTTCCAGCACAGTGGCCATCCCCTCAACCATCCACAGTGGTGTTTCACCAAGGCGTTTGTGAATTCCAATGTTGTAACCGACCTGATGGATCGTTTCGTGAACCATCGTACTGGCGGTCTGCCCGGTAATACCCGACAGCCCGACGAGTGCAGAATTTCCCGACCGGGTCTCTGCAGCCGCAAATCTGAAGCTATCATCGGCGTCGAACAACGCAACTCGATTGGAAACCAAAGAGTAATATCCCATCAGTCCGGCACGCGGCGGAACCTTGTCTCTGACGCAATAGCGAAAAAATTCATTTTGTGTCCCGAACACTACTGCGACAAGCGGCACATCCGGTTTCACAATACGGAAACCTCTGACACGATAGAACTCTTCTACATCCCGATAGATGTGTTCGAAGAAAGCGGCATACCGTTCGGCGTGCCCCCGAGGAGCACACACAAGGTAATGCGTCGTACCGCTGACTTCGTATCGTCGGCCGAATTCTTCAGTCAATTCCGATCGGAACGTGGCTACAGATGCCGGCTTGTAGCGATCTGCCAGACACTCCATTCTTTTGAGTTTCGAAACGTCCAGATCAATCAGTCGTCCCTGCCGGTCCATCAGAGTACAACGAGCTTTGCTAAGGGAGACAATTTTCCCGGTGTACACTTCCGTAGGACTGTGAATTCGGAGGAGGCGTTCCCGTCCGAACACTGTTTGTGGTGCCGTCAATAAAACCAGAGTACAGATTCCAGCCAGAGCCGGACGGTAAAGCATTACCACAGACAGTCGTGTTGATTGAATCATTTGTAACTGTTGTATGAATTCGATTTGGTCTCAGGATCATCAACAGGACAAACCCTGGCGATGTTTGGAGAAGGAAAGTCAACTCTAGCTCGAAATTTACAGACACTCCGCAGCATAAAACCCGCTTTCTGAACTTAAGTCTTTCGAGAAGACACCGCGAACTGATCAGAGTACGCTGAATCACCTGGCACCGGACCACCGCTGAACACAGCAAGCGTGATGTCTGGTTTGAATATCGACAATTCTGCAAAGACAGTTCCGGATCACAAACGCCTCGTCCCTCACAATAAATCAGGGACTTGTGAACATCCCGGGACCAGCAGGGCGAAACTATTTGTCAAAGAAACCAGCCACTAATTTATAAACCTTCCGTCGGGACAACGAATCACATCGGAACACGAAACGAGGCCCCGGATCATACCCGCCGTGAAACACGGCCATCAGATCATGAAACAAGAATTGCAGCTGATCGCCGGTGGCACCGCACTCATGCCACGCATTCGAATCAACTGTGGCTGCTGTATTTGACAACAGCCCGTCAGCAGCAGGTAATGAAGCGGGCACCGATGTCATCGAATCACTCAGCAGTGACAAGAGGGCTGAGCAGCGCTACTTTGCAAAAAGATTGCCTGGTCAGCTGAATGGACATGTCATTTTTTAACTTTCGGCCCCGGCACCACAAACGACGAACCTGGGATATACTCTGATCTGAAATCCATCAGAACAATTCAGCAGCCGCTTCGAACGACTCACCATTTGCCCCTGACGTTTATTTAAGCAGACTGGCTCCATCAATCCCGCCGGGTCAGTTATACTGTCCTGATCGCAGAACCACGTCATTGATCCATTGACCTGGACGAGTTAGGTCGGGGTGGTGCGGAAGAGCAACACCGGCACAAATCCGGACACAGATACCAAAGTTTGAAAACCCCACCAATGAATGAACCCGGGGAACATGAGGTTCAGGAACTGAACAGGCGAATTGGAACGATGTTACTGTTGATGGGCGCAGCGATGTGCCTGCTGATGTTTATCGATCGTTCCGGCCTCACCATTCGTACGTTACCCGGATTCTGGTATCGATCACGGCCACTGCATCTGCTGGTGTGTGCCGGATTCTTTCTGGGAGGTCTGTATCTGCTTCGTGATCGGTCACCGACGACAAACGCCGACAGTGAGAACCTGAATCCAAACAGAGAAGAGTATCCGGTGTTTGAACGCGTGCGACTCTTTACCAGATCAGACTGTGCGCTCTGTGAAGAGGCAACAGATATACTGGAGTTATACGGAGCATGGATGCCGGAAATCGAATTCATAGACATAACCGGCGACAGCAAAATGGAAGAACAGCATGGACTGTGCGTCCCCGTGATCGAAATTGACGATCGCGTCCGGTTTCGTGGCCGTATCGACACTGTTCTGCTGCAGCGATTGATTGATGCACGCCGACGCCGATTCGATGTCTCAGATCCGGAACATTTGTCGTGAATATTCTGGGCATGTTCGCCAGACATCCGGCTCCTGGAAAAACAAAAACTCGTTTGGCTGCAGATACAGGAGAACAGGCAGCCGCAGAACTGTACGCATGCTTTGTTCAGGATCTGGTACGACGGACCGCCTGCCTGGCGGACCAGGTCTGGCTCGCCATCACGCCTGATACTAACACATCACACAACTGGTTTCGGAACCTGTCCGACTCCGACAGTGACATCGATTTTCTGCTGCTGACACAGCCGCAGGGGAATTTAGGCGAGCGCATTGCATGGTTCTTTCGTACGGCCGCAGCTCAGGGACAGGGACCAGCCGTATTAATCGGGACGGACAGTCCCGACTTACCATCGTCCCGAATCACACAGGCATTCCGAATACTGAACGACGGAATCGCCGATGTGGTAACAGTGCCGGCAACTGACGGGGGCTATGTACTTATCGGAGTGGCCGGTGAACCCGGTGATCTGTTTAACAATATTCGCTGGAGCAGTCCTTTTACACTGCTGGATACGCTCCGTTCTGCAGGACACGCCGGGATGCGTTTCTCTGTTTTGTCCCCTTGGTACGATATCGACCATGCTGAAAACCTCGGAACACTGTTGGCGCTGCAAAAATCGCCAGGTCTCACAGAGGCTGCTGCGTGTCCGGACACCACCCGTTATCTTACTCAACTGCTGCCTGACATAACCGACACCTGTGACAACAATTAATGTCGTTCAATCCGGGTTCACAGCTTCATGCTGACTGAACCATACAATATTGTGGGTTAACCGCGATCGAAGGATCAGGTATAGTCCGTTGGGCTATTTTGTGAATTGCTCCGTGGTTTACTTCGGATGACACCATGTCCGCACTGGAAATCAACCTCTCCGGCTCCAGGGTTTTGATCGCTGATGACAACGATCAGAATCGCGAACTTCTTGATGCCTATCTGTCAGAAGAAGATTACCACATTCTGATGGCTCGTGATGGCGAAGAAACACTGCAGGTCGTGCGGAACCAGCAACCCGACCTGATTCTGCTGGACATCATGATGCCACGAATGAGTGGCTACGAAGTGTGCGAACAGCTCAAAAGTGATTCAGAGTTTTCCGGCATCCCGGTCCTGATGGTGACGGCGCTCAATGAGATGGGGGATATTGAAAAAGCAGTCATTGCCGGGTGTGATGATTTTTTGACAAAACCCGTGAACCAGCTGGAGCTAAAGACTCGCGTTCGATCACTGCTGAAAGTTCGACATCTGGCCGGTGAACGGGACCGTTTACTGGCGTATCTTGCTGAAATGGAACAGCGAGTGCTGTCTACACCGTAAGGTCTCAAACAGACGGCAATACATGACGTTGGCCTGCGTCGTCAGTTTCGAAGTCCGAAATCTCAGATTCAGATTGTTCTATCGATGTCTGATGTAGTCCATGCTGAGGGCCCCGTAGCTATCATTCGTAAACGCCGGGCCCAACCGTTTTTTGGTCGTCATCCCTGGGTATTTGCGGGCGCTATTGAACGTATTGAAAGTGCGGACGGAATACAGCCCGGTCCCGGAGATCCCATTCAAGTACGTTCGCATCAGGGAGAATTCATTGGTTGGGGACTGCTGAACCCAACCAGTAACATTCGCATTCGAATGTACTCGTGGACTCAGCAGGAAACGATTACAGAGAATCTGCTTTGTCACCGGATCAGAGCCGCGATTAGTTGTCGAAGCTCTGTCTGCCGACTGGATGCAGATGGTACCGCCTGCAGGCTGATCTTCAGCGAAGGGGATCTGCTGTCCGGCCTGACTGTTGACTGGTACAACGGATTTGTTCTTGTCCAGTTTACAAGTCTGGCACTGTATCACTTCCGCGAAGCGATTCTGGAACAACTGAAGCGGACGCTGCAGCCTCAGGGTATCTGGTTGCGTACAGAAAGAGGAATGCGTGAAGCGGAAGGACTGGAAATCACGGATCGTCTGGTATCAGGCCAGGAACCACCACGCCCGCTGTTCATTGTGGAAGGTGAGCTGCAGTTCGGCGTGGATGTTCAACAGGGGCAAAAAACAGGGTTCTATCTTGACCAGCGTCAGACGCGAAAGGCATTGACACGATATACCCGCGGACATCGGGTACTGGATGTATACTGCTATTCGGGTGCCTTCGGGCTGACTGCTGTGCGAAGTGGTGAAGCCAAACAGTCTCTGGGGATTGATTCGTCAGCGGCAGCTCTGAATCTGGCCACGGCTAATGCCCAACTCAATGGAGTTGCCGATCGTTGTGAATTCAGGAACGGCGATGCCAGGGTGGTCCTGAGTGAGCTCGCACAGCAGGGTACTGAATTCGATACCGTTATTCTGGACCCGCCAAGAATGGCGCGGACACGTGCAGGAATCGAACGTGCGATTCGAGCCTATATTAAACTCAATCTTCAGGGTGTGAATGTCCTGAAACCCGACGGAATTCTGGTGACCTGCAACTGCTCAGGGCTTGTCTCGCGAAACCAGTTCTTCAGCATCGTGGCTGAAACTTCACGGCAAAGCCGTCGGCATATTCAGATTCTGGAGACTCACGGACAGCCGAATGACCATCCCGTCAGTGCCGTATGTCCGGAAACCGAGTATTTGAAAGTTTGTCTCTGTCGAGTCAGCTGAGTGACTAAATATTCCAATGATGAATTTCAGCACCATACTGATAATTTCGCCACAGGCGTTCCCTGGTTCGGGAAGTGGATTGTCCCATCAGGAAAGATTGCCTTCGCAAAGGCTGGTGCCAACAGGCTATAATTGGCGGGATTCTGATAATCGAGCGGCCATTGACAGATCGCCTTTACCTGCTGACCGGGACGGAAACGAATCTGTGGGCCAGGTTGGCAGCTGAATCGCAGTTACATCAACAGGAAAGAGAATAATGTGACTGAGGGACAACTAACGGTTGGTAAATTCGAATTACACAACTGCATTTCAACCGGAAATTCGACCCAGATATGGGAAATTTCGGAGCAGGGCATGCCTGTGAGACAGGCAATGAAACTTCTGCTGGAAGAGTCACATAAACTTGCGGAAGAGAAGGCTCTCCTGAAACACGAATTCAAGGTGGGACAGTCACTGATCCATCCAGGATTTCTGAGATTCCATGAAATTGAGGTGAATCGGGACCACGGTTTCTTCACGATGGATCTCGCCGGTGTCCCAAGTCTGAAACAGCATATCTCCAGCAGTCTGGCGGGTGTACAGTCGCACTTTTCCAGGATTGCAGTGGCATTGAGTGAAGCATTCCACTTTATGCATGAAAAGGGCTGGCTTCATCGCGATATCAAGCCCGACAACATTCTGGTGAGCAGAACAGCGGACGTGAAAGTGATCGATTTCTCCCTGTCGACCCGTGTGAAGAGCAGCCTTGCAAAACTGTTTTCAGGGAAACAGGTTATTCAGGGAACCCGCAACTATATCGCTCCTGAAACGATCCTGAAAAAGCCGGCAGATGAAAGGACAGACCAGTACAGCCTCGGAATTACACTATTCGAAGTGGTGACAGGGGGCCTGCCGTTTGCAGGATCGACCCCATCGGATCTACTCGTTAAGCACGTGAGTGAAACACCGCCACCACCTTCGTCAATCAACCCTAATCTCACCCAGGAAGCCGAAAATTTCATACTCAAAATGATAGCAAAGAAACCATCAGATCGATTTGAAACCATGATGGATGTTGCTGTCGCATTCCGTGAGCTGAAGTGTTTCCACGAAGACCCGGTGACACTCTATGAGCGTATGACTCGCGAAGACAAAGAACAACAGACAATGTCTGTCGACAAACGGCTGGACAGTCGAGCTGACGCAGAACGTACAGCAAAGGGAATCCGTGCTCCTGTTTCGAACAAAAAGAAGAAAAAACCGACGGCTTCGAACCTTGCAGCAAAGCAACAAAGGCCACAGGAATCTGCTCAACAGACTGCAGTCCCTCAGATTCCCTCAATGGCACCTCCGGCACAATATTCAGTTGCACCTCCGGCACCATATCCCGGTATGCCGGGGCAACCGTATCCAGGCCAGTTTGTCCCTGGTCAACCGATGCCAAATCCAGGTCAGACCGTGCCGGTGCAACCCTATCCCAATCAGCCTGTTCCCGGAATGACGTATCCTGGTCAGACGTATCCCGGCCCACCGATGCCAGGTCAGCCTTATCCGCCTCCGTCGTTCACCGGCTATGCCCCACAACCGTACCCGGGGCAAATTCATCCAGGACCACCGGCAACCGGACCGATCCAGCAGCCCACTGAAATCGTTCAACCGGAAGCTCCTCCGTCGGTCGGAAGCGAAATACCTGCTTCATCCGCCAAATCTCCGGACACAACTCCGGAAACTGCTCAGAGTCCGGCGGAACCGGATTCGAATACACCGCTGGAAGCAACTGAGGAAGACGTCCGAAGTCTCATGGATAAAATTGAATAGCCAAATATCATCGGGTCAGTCCTGAGCGTTTCCATGTTCGCCAGGGACAGGCAAATTATATTCCAATCATATTCAGGTCTCGGTCATACCGGGACCGCTTACTGAATCAATTGTCATGGCACTCACGCATCACCTTCCGTTCGAAAAGCCGATTCGCGAACTCGAACAGCAGCTCGCAAGACTCGAGGATGTCCCGAATCCCTCACCTGCAGTTCAGGACAGCATTCGGCGCATGCGCGTCGAAGTCACGCGAATGACCCGGGAACGCTACAATAATCTGGACCCTTGGGAAATCGTTCAGGTTTCGCGTCATCCGGATAGGCCTCAGACCGCCGACTATCTTGAGTTACTGTTCGATGAGTTTGTTGAACTGCACGGTGACAAGACATTTGGCGATGACCGGGCAATCGTGACAGGGTTCGCCAAGCTGGATGGGCGTCGCGTGATGATGATTGGTCATCAGAAGGGGCGAACACTCAAAGAACGTCATGAATGTCTGTATGGATGTGCCCATCCGGAAGGTTATCGCAAAGCATTGTCAAAGATGGAAATGGCATCCCGTTACGGACTGCCGATCGTCTGTCTTATCGACACACCGGGAGCCTATCCTGGAGTGGGAGCTGAAGAACGAGGACAGGCGTATAATATCGCTGTCAATCTCCGTGAGATGTCAACCTTGGAAGTCCCGGTCATCTGTATCGTGATTGGTGAAGGAGGTTCCGGCGGAGCACTGGGAATCGGTATTGGTGATCACGTAGCCGTTATGCAGAATGCCTACTATTCGGTGATCAGCCCGGAAGGCTGTGCGGGAATTTTGTGGAAGCATTCGAAACATGCAGACAAGGCTGCCCGAGCCCTGCGATTTACAAGTACCGATCTGCTGGAGCTGGGGATTGTGGAAGAAATCATTCCTGAACCGCTTGGTGGTGCTCACCGCAACCATCGTCATACGGCCACAACGCTGAAGGGATGTATCCTGGACGCACTCAAAAATCTTGACCAACTGGCCGTCGGGGAACTGCTCGAACGTCGTTATCAGCGATACCGCCGAATTGGAGCGTTCGAACACAGCAACAGCGACTGACTCCTGACCGACTTCGAGACCACACATCAATGTCTATGCGTTATCGAAATCAGAAACGACGTTGAACCGCAGGCAGTGTGCGAAGCTCCTGTTCAATGACCACAGAGCTCTGTTTCTGTACGACCCCCAACGTCCGATAATGTCCGTTATGTTTGGTTAACAGAAAATTCACTCAGTATTTGCAGGCGTCCGTTTCCCGCCTGCTGCACGTCCCGCTGTACGCTGCTACCGGGAACGCTTTAGACGAGTCCGCAAATCAAAGTTAGTGAGTCGGTCAACGGATTCTCGGGCCTGGTCCAGCTGATTTAAAATGCGTTCGTCGATACGCGTATCGACATCTGTCCGTGGATCCGGATCACGCCCACTGCCCGTGATATCAATGTACCAGTCTTCCAGGACGGCTGTCCTTATTCGCTGCGGAAGACCATCAAGATGCTGTTTGATACGGATGATCATTAAATCCGCATCTTCAAAATCCTGATATTCATCTGCAATACGAGCCATGAGTCCGGCATCTGTTACCGACTCAGCTCCTCCCCCCTGCCGCCGAGGTGGCTCAAATAAACTGTTAAGTACACGGGTCTTTTCAGTGGAAGGCTGATATTTGAGATCGGTCACCAGCCGATCCTGTTCACTCGCCGTCATGTGGCTCCATCGGTCCCGCAAAACGGCAAGGCTTGTTCGATTTCGGATCGACTCAGGCAGTAGATCCAGCAGAGCCTCATATGCTTCCCCGGACCGGATACCGTCAACAGATGGTTCATCCGGAAACCCCGGATCATCGTGATTCCATCGTGCCCTGCCGTCGCGGCGGACACTCCCGATCCTTTGGTCAATAAAGTCCTCCGGAGACGCTTCGATTCCTCCATCTTCATTGTGAATCGCCGTATGCGCCTTCTTGTATTCTGCCAGGCTCTCCCTGATCACAGGATGAGCGTCTTCCGGAATCAGCGGACCAACCTCATCCAGAATCAGACAGGCTATGTGTCCGGTTTGCGATCGGGCAACGGTATTCCCCAATGACTCCGAAAACGAGTCTGAAAGTGTGACCGCAAAAAAGGTAATCACCAGTGACAGCAGCGCCCCCTTGAGCAAACCGAACAGACCACCCAGTTGCCGGTCGAAATCCTGAAATTTTGCCTTCTCCAGAGCTCCGCTCAGAGACCTGGCCACCAGAAAGGTTCCCAGTGAAAAACCAAGATACAGAATGAACATTGCAATCCAGTGTCTCAGTCTGGATGACTCAACGCTGATCAGCGGCTCAATCTGCGGAGCAAGCTTGTCGGCAAACTCAAAACACAGCACGATGGCAACAATCCAGGCGAGCTGCATAACAAGGCCACGTGCCGCTCCCTGCCAGACGCCATAAGCCAAGATCGCCAGAATGACAAAATCGTACCAAACCATTATCAGAAGCTTCGCAATCCAGTTTCGGTAAGGAGTCGAGAGTCGAAAGTATAGGGCGACTGTGTGGAACAGGAAAAGACCGCTTTGCCAAGCATCAGTTTTACCAGCACGCACAGATACAGGGAAACATTCTGCTGGACGTGAATGTTCAGCCGTACTCGGGCAGGGCGAACGTTCTGTCCGTACCTGCCGTTCAGAACAAGGGGTTCCGTGTAAACACTTTTTCTGTAAATTAGGTAACTCGGATTCCGGACCAAAACACCCTGTGTCTACGAATCAAACTCGACGATTGCGATTCCGGTGTCCAAATACCTGCGAGCCGAAGTAGTGGAATTCGGACCAATATGCACAAACAGACAGGCCGAGTACAATCAGCATAGTACGCCGGACTGCTCGCAAAACTCAGATGGTCTGTACTGCTGACAGCGTCCTCCGATGGAGCTGAATGAGTCATGTTTCTGTTTGTTGATCATCACAGCATCCGTCCTAAACTGTCCCGGTTGCCGAAAATGGATATTCTTCCTCTGCATGCATCGCTGACAAATCTTTGCTCGATGAACACTCCGCAAATCCGCCACGTTGCGGCTGGTGTGCTGGTACTTGCAGCCCTGCATGTCCAGTCGTTCGTCTGCGCCCAGTCTACAACAACCCCATCCCAGGTCACTCAAGTTTTCCCGGACTCCACGACCAGATCAGCTGTCCCGACGTCACCGCAGGGAATTGTCGAAGCGATCGGATACTCATTTGCTGCAATTTTTGTTCTTGCGTCAATCGTTGCCTTGTGGTCTGCGATTGAACGACTGGTACTGCTGAGAAAGCGACGAGTCATTCCACGGGCGTTTGTCGACCGGTTTCTGCTGCATCTGCGAACCGGCCGCATGGACAAACCGACCGCGGTTGCTGTCTGTCAGCAGAATGCCAGTCCGGTCGCTGAAATCTTTCTTCATGGTGTGCGGAAATGGGGTAAGCCCGCCGTAGAAATCGAGCAGGCCGTGATGGATGGTGGTGAACGACAGGTCTCCTTATTGAAGAAACGTCTCCGCGTGCTCAACGGTGTTGCGACAATCATGCCTCTCATCGGCCTGCTGGGCACCGTGACCGGAATGATTGAAGCATTCAATAATATTGCAGACAGTAACGCGATCGGTCAGGCTGAAATATTGGCTTCCGGAATTGCGCTGGCCCTGTTGACCACAGCCATTGGCCTGTTTATCGCCATCCCGGCGCTCACAGCCTATATGTTCCTTGCAGGCCGCATCGATGCAATTGTCGTGGAAATGGACCGGCTTGGTCAGGAAGTGGTCCATTTGATCTCTGCAGAGGCTCTTCGTGAACGGGGTGAATCTGCCTCCGGCGGCCCTTAACAAAATCCATCAGCTACTGCCGTCCGGGACTGTAGACAGAACCTGAATCAGTGATACCGTTTCGGTCATTCAACTGATCGCCTTCTCATAAGACGGTTGCAGTGTAAAAAGGCACCGACAAGCCGGAAGTTGCCAATCCCCGGCTTGAAAACGGATGCAGAAACAGTTCCTCACGGACGGACTCTCGGAGTCAATTCTCAACTCCGGCTTACCACATAACTGCCTATACTCGACAATTCAGTCTCTGGACGCCAGGGAGTCGTCAGCCATCGGTTGCGCAACAACGTGAACATCGGGCAGCACTGGTCTGTAACGGTAGTAGACTTCCAGTGTGAGTATGGCCAGACTGGTTTCCAGCAGTCGTCCACCGTAACGGGTATGCATGCCTGTCCGAGGTTTCCAGCTTCCTTCTCCTGGCCCCTCCAGAACCTGACCGGCAATCAGATCATCCCGGGTTCGCGCGTTCCATCGAGTCCATTCTTCACCGCCCCAGTTGCGCATGACCTGAGTAGCAAAATACGTGGTATACAGATTGTCGTAAGGGCCGGACTTGTCCAGCAACGTGATACCGTCACGCATATCACCGTCGTCCCGTCTCCAACCGAGGTACATCCGGCACAATAGAGCCATGGCGGTCAGGCTGCCTTTGTAGGTTTTCTTTTCTACTTCGTATCCGTACCGTCCTGCTCCGTCTACCTGCACACTGTCCAGGTAATGCATCACTCGGTCCAGCGTTTTGGGAGGCACTTTCAACTTAGCCTTCTTCGCTGCCATCAAAGCCATGACCTGGAGAGCTGTCACCGATGTTGATCCAGGCTGCCGCGGCAGGTAACGCCATCCTCCTCCACGAGGATCCTGAGAATTGACCAGAAAATCCAGCGCCGCCTGAGCTGGTCTGCGCAGTCGTTTTTCTGCGGTCATACCGTATGCTTCGCACAACACAAGCGTCGCCGCACCATGAACGTAGTAGGCCTCGTTTGGTTCTTTGTCGCCATTACCCTTATTCAGCACACCACGAAGGTCGTACCCGGCTGGCGCAGACACTCCGATGTGACTAAGAAAATCCAGTCCGGCCTTCACCTGTTTTCTGTACTGACCGTTTCGGTGTGTCTGCCCCGCAGCCAGAAACGGCATGAGAGCGTAAGCCGTCGCCCCGATCGGATTGTTGATTCTTCCCGGGTTACCGGCTTCACCAACCTGAGTAAAATCCCACCAGCCCCGAGGATGCTGAACCGAAACCAGCCAGCTGAGTCCTCGTTGCACCGCTGACTCACTCGCTACCGAACCTCCAAACTTTTCCAGAAGTTTTTGTCTTCCTGCCGGACTCCGATTGTCTGTTACGCCCAATTCATCATCAGCCGCCGCGATCCGGTTTTCCGCTTCAGAAACAGAAGTCCCCGCCACTTCCATTGTGGTCTGTGGTTCCGGTTCTTCCGCAGTTTCTTCCTGGAGTACCGGCTGAGCAGCGTGGTCCTCAGATTCGTGTTCCTGTTCCTGTTGTTCGCCCTGCTCTTCCTGTGGTATTTCGACCAGTAGTGGTTCTGCGATCTCTTCCATTTCATCGGAAAATGATGCCATAATCAGAACGGGCGGAACGTCAATGTCCAGCTGCAGCGTGATCAGACTCAAAATGAACAAAACCAGTCCAACGAAAGTAACACTCGTCGCAATAGAGCCACGATTGTTCCTGAATTCGTCCAGAGCTTTGCGCGATTGTGGTTTCAGATCCTCCTTACCGGCTCGTACATTCACAGAGTGAGCAGGTCCAATTTGAGCAGATCGCACCCGCTCAACAATTTTCCTCATCCCGACGCGACTTGCCCCCTTGCGTTTTATAGACATCTTCTGCGCGACAGATCGTGTTGATGTACTGTCGTGCTTATTCTTCTGCACAGAAGAAACTATCTCCGTCTCGTCCGGTTCTGTCGGTCTGGTGGGCAGTGCAATATCACGGTTGCTAATACGGCCAGGCGTTTCTGAATCGGCCTCAACCATCATACCGGACGCACACAACGAAGTATTCTCTGGATGAAGGTTCGACACCGCTCCCTGAAGTGCAAACAATGCGTCTGTGAGGGGTAAAACCCCATGCTCCGCAGACCCCGTCTTCTCCGATTCAATCTTCATCAGAGCCGCCCGCAGATCGACGACAGAGGTCGTCGCAGCCTTCTCGGCCAGCGTGGCCAGCTGCCCGGACAGATCCAGATAGCATTCAGCCAGAGTCGCATGCTGAACAGAAGCAGCCGCCGCCTGCTCGGCCCGAGCTCGAATCTGAGCCGCGAATTCTGCGGCTGACGGCAAAGCCGTATTATCCGACGCGCTGCACATGGCCAGACCACTGGTCCTGATGGAAGTCGCACCTCCTGTGCCACAGGGCGTGAACGGGCAAATCCCCCATGAAGTCCAGAGTCTACCCGGGTGTATCGATCCGACAATACTTTAAGTGGCCGGAATTCCGTGATTCACAAAACACAAAATCCAGACTCAAGTAAGCCACTATTTTACCAGGGATTGTGGTATGGGTACCACGGACGTGCCTCGGTCCGTTACCTCCAGTACTCCAATGATTTTTCCATCACTCAAAGAAATGACCGGAGCGCCATTCCATACGGACAGATCCGTCTGGTCACCGTTTGTAATCATCCAACCCCGGTCCCTTACGGAAAAATCCCCTGCTGCAAGTGCATGAATCGCTGAAGACGTTTGCTCGTCACTAAATATCGTACGAACGACACAACAGTCTTCCGGAGTCCCGGCAACTCGTAACGCATCCGTGTTTCGCAATACATCAATTGCATCATTTTCCGGACAGGCAATCAGGAGTAAGCCGTCCTGCCGGTCTCCGTCTTCCGGCACTTCACCGGATCCGATAGTGGTCCATTCATCCGCCCCGGTAAGACGCACTTTAAGACCGGCAACAGACTCGCCGGACACAGCCTGCCCTTCTGAGGACAGTTTTACCGTAAGTATCGATACGGTGCTGCCGAAGCGGAACAGCGTACCGGTCACGGAAAATGTCCGTTGTCTTCTGATGCCCAGAAACGATTTATTGATAATTCCTTCGACGGCAACTGTCCGGGGAAGATCCACTTTAATCAGTGGAATCGAAGCTGCGTTGCGCATCCAGCTGTCGTCAACCGACGGATGCAGTGTGAAGACATGTCCGTTACGGACGTCCCGTGCCGGTTTGTTTGTCTCGGGTGTAATAAAAGAGACTCCACCCCTAACCAGACTGGACAGCGAATCCGCACTGAGATCAATACCGGCAAGGCCAACATGTACACCAATCCCGCTGGTAACCCAGAATTTAGAACCGGATTTGACCAACTGACGGTAACCTTCGCTAATCCGAACGCTGGAGTTCACGTGTTTTGCGTCAGGCGACAGACTGACCGACAATACCTGTCCCACCTGTATACCTCGCCACGTGACAGGTGCCCCAGGATTCAGACCACTGCGGCCTTCAGCTCGAAGCATGAGTTCCAGTCCGGTTCCGGCGAATTCATCCGGTGGTGTGGAGGTCAACCCTTTGAACAACCGCTGTACTGCCCCATCGGACTGACCGGGACTGACAGCGATGTAACGTGATCCCACAACCGTATCCAGGCCCTCAATTCCGGTCAGCCCGACGCGAGGACGCACAACCCAGAAGCGACTGCCCCGACGACACAGCACTTCTGCCTCCGGTTTCAACTCCACCACCACCTGAATGCCGCTGAGGTCTGAACGCAGACGGGTAGTCCGAACGACTCCGACGTCGATGCCACGATGCCGAAGTGAATCACCGGACTTCAGACCGTGACCCTGCGGGAATTCGATCGTAATCACCGGACCGGCACTCGGCATGGCCCGCCAAGCAACCGCAAAGGCGACAATCGCACAGAACAACGTAACCCACCACATCTTCGAAGTAAGAATTGTCGCAGCATTCGTTCGCTCCCGAATATCAGCCAGTGGGAACTCAGCCGACGGTTCTGCATTTTGGGGATTATCCGAACTCATTTCCTGTCCTCCCAGATTGTATGCGGGTCAAATGACAATGAGGCGACCATGCTCATCGACACACACAGGATGAATGCAAAAACGGCAGGACCCAACTGAAATTCAACAAGGCGGCCCAGCTTGACAATCATCACCAGAAACGCCAGAAGCATCACGTCCATCATGCTCCACCTTCCGACCTGCTCGATCGCCCTCAGGGTGACAGCTTTGTGTCGTCTGTGCAGAATTTCCAGGAGACTTAATTCCAGCAGCAGGACAATCTTTGTCAGCGGGAAAACGATGGAAAACAGCAAAACCACAGTTCCTACAAACCAGTTGCCGTGGCTTAGCAGTTCAAGGATCCCGCTGATGATGCTCGATTCGCTCTGCTGTCCAAGCTGATCGATTTTCAAAACCGGACAAAGTACGGCAGGCCAGAACAACAGAAACGCCGCGACCGTCGCGGCCGCGGTGCGACTGGCCGATTTGTGAGGATTGCCGCGAACAGCAATCGTCGAGTGGCAGCGGACACATGTGGACCGTTGATTTTCATCCAGTATTGGCAACTGATGAATCTGACCACAGCAATGGCAAGCTTTGTGTTGCATCGTTACCTTCTGTCTCCGGTCTTTTTGTGCATGGTCCTGACTTATTAGATTCGTTGCTCAATGTCGACTCAAATTTCACAGGATAGTCTGCGCCGAACTGTCGGCGTTTTCGGAGCCACGCTGCTTGGTCTGGGATCAATCCTTGGCACGGGAGTCTATTTTGCAATTCCGGATATGTCCGCCGTTGCAGGAACTTCACTGATTCTGCCGATTATTGCTGCAGCAGTGCTGGCAACCTGTAATGCACTGAGCAGCGCTCAACTGGCCGCCTGTTATCCGGTCAGCGGCGGAACATACGAATACGGATACAAGCTGCTCTCACCATGGGTAGGCTTCGCCGCCGGCTGGCTGTTCCTGTGTGCCAAATCGGCATCAGCAGCCACTGCTGCTCTGCAGGTCACCGCCAATCTGTTACCCGGCCCTGCTCCACTGCCGGGCTGTGGAATTGTGGCTGCGGTAGCTCTGCTTGTCATTTGTGGACTGCGTCGCAGCACCTGGATGAATGCAGTGCTCGTCACCCTCACCATCACAGGGCTCCTGATATTCGCTGTTTCCGCTGTGAATGGACCGCCGGACAGCCAAAACGGAAATGAAACCCGTCCCGGAGAACCGGTGTCTGCTGCTCCCGTCCCTGTAGCAACGAACGAAACCGTCGTCAGTTCACAAACTCTGACTCTGCAAACGTTTCTGGAAATGGCAGCATTGATGTTCGTGGGATTCACCGGGTACGGCCGGGTCGCCACGCTTGGTGAGGAAATACGGGATCCCCGGCGGAACATTCCGGTTGCAGTCGTGGCAACTCTGTCTGTCTCCACCCTTCTGTATCTTTTGGTCGCCGTGGCTGTAAATCACTGTTCTTCAGAAGTCGCTTCGGAAACAACCCTGAAATCTCTAAGTTCATCTGCCGGTGGCACTGTCACTCGCCTTGTGGCAGTGGGGGCTGTTGCCGCAATGCTGGGAGTTCTGCTGAATCTGATTCTGGGCCTGTCCCGAGTCGTTTTGGCAATGGCCCGCCGCAGTGATCTTCCTCCATTTCTGGCAAGACTGAATTCGGATCGTACGACCCCCGTATACGCTGTTGCACTGGTGGGCATCATCGTCACCGGACTTGTCTTGATGCACAACTCACGCACCACCTGGTCATTGAGCGCAGTGACAGTCCTGATTTATTACGGACTGACCAATCTTGCCGCGCTGAAGCTGCCACCGGAACACCGTATCTATCCGCGCTGGATCGCCATCATCGGACTGTGTGGATGTCTGCTGCTGGCGGTCCACATTGAAATGAAGACGTGTCTGACTGCCGGCTGTATTTTACTGGCAGGACTGATCGGACGCGCTGTCGCAAAGGCATTCAGGCAGAACAGCTGAATATCAGTGGCAAAGCGCCACCGTTGCAGTGTTCGTCGTGAGCAGCGGTCCTCCTGCAGGGGCTCTCGGACAGCGGTAAGGTCACTCCATCTGTATTATGCAAGAGGATCCTCTGCTGCCGGCGGCTTCATCCGGCATAACTGGATACCGCCAAAATACAATACAACCAGCGGAGCCAGCATCAGCAGCATGCTGCCAGGATCGGCTGGCGTCAGCAGCATCGATACAACAGACATGACCAGAACTGCCATTCGCCAGTTTTCCGTATACGTCTGAACTGTGACAATCCCGATTCGTTCCAGAAACAGCATGACCAGTGGCAGCTGAAAGCTAATCCCAAACATCATTGGCAGCATCAGTACCAAAGTAATGTATTCGGACAACCTGGGAATGAGTTCGATTCCCATCCACAGGGTAAACGCAATAAGAAATTTGAGGACAAGCGGAAACACGAAATAAAAGCAAAACATCGCTCCCGCGCCGAATAGTCCAATGCTCATCGGAAGATAACGGTGAACGTACTTGCGTTCATGCGGATACAGACCGGCCGCCACGAACTCCCAAACCTGATAAAAGACCCACGGGGAAGCCAGCATCAACCCTGCCACCAATGTGACTTTCAGGAAGGTCATAAAAGCTTCTTCGACGCGAAACGTAGTCGGTGTGTTACCCCGATCGGCTGCTTTCCGGAACGAGTTGAACAGGGGTGAACTGATCGGAAGCGAGACAGATTGAGCTGTTTTTCCGCGTTGTGATTCGTTCGCCTGTGCATCGTCAGATTGAAGGACAGCGGCAGGATCTTCGACACTGACCAGAAGTTCCGGAGCAACCGTCTGCAAAATTTTTGTCAGATCCTGAATCTGCACATCGACGACAATCGTATCCCGATCCACTTGCGGTTTGACACTTTCGGAACCAGTCGTTTCTGTCTCATCATCTGTCCACCAGCTTTTCACAAAATCAAACAGGCTGCGATCGCCAAGATCGTCCTCAACAGGTGCCGCATTGGCATCGCGCAGCGCTCTATCGATCGGTGCCTTAAGAAATCCGATAATTTTGTCGCCGATGAACATCGAAACGATGACGCCAATGACGATTCCAATCAGTGACTTCCATACATGGACCCGCAAAACCTCCAGGTGTTCCCCGAACGTCATCGTGGTGTCGTCGAATAGATCCCGATTCCGAGACATGAAACGCCCGACCTCTCTTTTTCTGTTTCGTTCCGCGTTACGACCCCTGAGTCAGCGTCCGAAATCCACACTGAAGTCGTTGCGTAACCGGTCCAGGACGACCTGTGCCAATGGTTCGACTGTCAAGGCTGACCACGGCAATCACTTCGGCTGCCGTGCCTGTCAAAAAACACTCATCGGCAGTGAAGATGTCATGACGCTCCAGTGAGGTTTCCAGTACCGTAATCCCCTCCTTGCCCGCCAACCGCATCACGACTGCCCGCGTGATTCCTTCCAAAATTCCGGCACCTGACGGCGGTGTCTTCAAAATACCATCCTGAACGATGAAGATATTGTCACCCGTGCATTCAGCTACTTCTCCATTGTGATTGAGCATTAATGCTTCGACCGACCCTGCATCCGTGCCTTCTGCCTTGGCCAGAATGTTGTTGAGATAGTTCAGTGACTTAATCCGCGGACTTAATGCCGCCGGATGGTTTCGCACTGTGCTGGCTGTCACAAGCTCCATGCCGTTCTCGTACAGTTCCTGCGGATACATGGTGATGGTATCCGCAATGATGATGACCTGCGGGTCCTTCGTTCGGCGTATGTCGAGTCCCAGCGTACCGGCTCCACGTGTAACGACCAACCGCACATAACCATCGGTAATACCGTTTGCCAAAACTGTCCTCCTGACGGCTGATACCGTTTCCTCCTGGGTCAACGGAATCTGCAGTCGGATGGCCAATGCGCTTTCATAGAGCCGTTGCACATGTTCCAGCAGCATGAACGGATTGCCACTGTAAACACGGATCCCTTCAAAAACACCATCACCGTAGAGAAGACCATGATCGAAAACGCTCACCGTCGCTTCAGCTTCAGGCAGCAGATTTCCATTGATAAACACCTGTCGTGACATTCGTTCACCTGTGTTTCATTCAAACACCCGTCTGAGAACCTTGTGGATGTCCCGCGTCTGTGACATCCATTATGTTCGCAGCGAACTCAGCAAATTATTGCCCCGTCGGACAGAGAAGAAAGATATTTGTGGATACGTCGCCCCGGAAACCCGTCTGCAAAACTGCCAGCCAGGCATGCGCTGCGCAGGTCAGCCGGTCTGGTGACATCCCAGCCACAACAGGACACAGTGATTCAGATCCTCGTCAACACAAGACAGAATCAGTGCGTACGTACTGTAAAATTCATTGTTCAAATCAGCTAACAGCTGCTTCGAACGAATGTTTTCGTCGCTCGAAAGGGCACGGCAAACGACGGTCTTTTGCTGTGATCTGATCGGCTTACCACTACTGAACTAACGGTCGATCTCACCCATTACAATGTCCAGTGACCCAACCACGGACGGAACGTCGGCCAGAGGAACACCTTCGCAAAGGATGTCGGTTACAGACAAATTGCAAAAGCATGAACTCTTCGCTCGTGCTCGCAGAGGTTCCGCGTTGCCATCACCCACAATATAAAATCCCATCTGTCCACGTGGACATTCCGTTTCCAGATAGACTTCGTCTTTCGGCAGTTTTGTGTTCAACCGGAATGGAGCACGATGACTGCCCTGGGCAGCCAAGTATTTCGGTACGGCCTGACGTACCAGTCCAATCGCCTGCACAACTTCGAGCATTCGCACATAGAATCGACACCAGTTGTCACCGAGGCGAACTTCGCGGGGAGCGTCTTTAAATGGCGCAGAAATGACGTCGAATTCATAATTTTCATACATGCGGGTGTAGATCGGTTCACCGTCGCGGCGCAGGTCATAATCCACCCCGCTGCCACGCAGTACCGGTCCTGTACAACCACAACTGACTGCCGTTTCCGGGTCCAGGACTCCGATACCGGCCGTACGTTTAATAAAGATGGCATTTCGAGTCAGCAGGATGTGGTATTCCCTGATTCGTTTCTCCAGCCACTGCAGAAACATTTCGATGACTTCGACAAATGGATATCTTTCGCCTGGCGTGAATCCTGCAATCGCGGCCAGACCGTCCGGAATTTCGATTTCTTCCGGCAGGTCATGAGTTGCCCCGCCGGGGGTCAGATAACTACAGGTCAGTCGGGCCCCGCAGACTTCTTCAAACAGGTCCAGAATGATCTCGCGTTCCCGAAACGCATACAGAAACGGACTAAAAGTGCCGAGGTCTAGTCCATAGGCCCCCATCCCGACCAAGTGGCTGGCAATCCGTCCGAGCTCAGCGATGAGCACACGAAGGTGCAGTGCCTTATCAGGCACTTCCATATCCACAAGTTTTTCAACGGCCAGCGCGAACCCCAGGTTCATGTTCATGGCCGCCAGGTAGTCCATACGGTCCGTGTACGGAATCCACTGTGGCGTGGCGAGATTCTCACCGATCTTTTCCGCACACCGGTGCAGATATCCGATATGCGGGGTGCATTCATGCACGATTTCACCATCGGTCCGAAGCAACAGACGCAACACACCGTGTGTGCTGGGGTGCTGCGGACCCATGTTGACCAGCATTTCGTCGGTCTGCACATCGAATTCAACGACGCGAGGATCTTCTATCTGCATACTCATGACAATTCTCGCTGTCCCGCCTGGGCACACAGAGAGTCGAGATTCAGATTTGGCGGGAGATTCAAATCGATACAGTCAAAACCCATCAGACCAAAACTCCGAACTCGTTCAGGTAAAACTTACCGACCCCGTACACCGTGATATTCCAGTGGAAACTCATAGTCCTTGCGAAGCGCATGTCCCTGCCAGTCTTCGGGGCACAGAATTCGACGGTGATTCGGATGTCCCTCAAACTGAATACCCATCAGATCATAGCATTCGCGTTCGTGCCAGTTGCCGATTCCCCAGACCGAAGAAACCGAAGGACACGTCGGCAGACTGCCGGCAGTGTCGTTTTCCCACCTTGGTAAAGTGACCTTGAGTTTCAGTCGATGTTTCAGCGATGTACTGGAAAGTTGATAGACAACTTCCAGATGTGGATCATGCTCGAATTTCTTCGCTTTCTTCGGATCGAGCTCCAGATAGTCCACACCACACAAGTCGTTCAGGTGGTCGAACCGCAGTTGATCATGATCCCGAACGAATGTGGCAACTTCCTGGATCGAAACAGCAGCAACTTCAATCCAGGGATCTGTCGCCGGCCACGGACCGGCTCCGACCACGGATTCGCCAAATTTTTCCAAAAGCAGGTCGTGAATTTCGTTGATGTTCATCTGATTCAACCGGTCAGGAATATAAACATGTGTCACGAAGAAGTTGAAACAGGAGTCGTACGGCCCGAGACCGGTGATGTCTGATCGGAGGCCTGATGAGATTTCCTGGTCAGTGCGCGAATCCAGTCGAGATCACCACGTTTCCAGACATAGGCAAACCCCACCAGTAACACACCAAAGAAAATCAGGATATCGAAGAAGCCCGTCCCGGCCAGATACACAGCATCCTGCTGAGAAATGATACTCTCGGAACCAGCCGGTTGATCCAGCAGCCGATTGCTGAGCTCCTGACGAACGGGTTCCGAAAGCCGCGTGTCTGCAAGCTGTACTGCACTGCCGTAAACGGCAGCCCAAGGAAAGAAAAAGGCCACTTCCACGTCAAAAATAATGAACAGCAGTGCGACCACATAAAACCGAAGATCAAACTGAATGTAGCTGGAACCAATCGCAGGTTCACCACACTCGTAGATGGAGTCCTTTTCGGGAGTTGGCAGTTTCGGTCGCAGCAGCCGGCCAGCAATCAATGGCAACATCAGTAACACGGCCGATCCGCCACCAAACAAAATCAAATGCCCAACAAGATCTGTCATAACAATTTGATTCCTCGTCCAACACTCACTTCAACACCGGTCGTTAACATCAACCCACCGCAACGAACCAAGACCACACCTGTCCGGTTCCGGCCGAGTCGGGTGTCCGGACAAAACTGCCGAGAGTAACCAACGGGTTCAGCAATTCAAAAGTCGACACCCGTTCTTTCAGAAAACTCTGCATGCGGCTCCGCAACGCCTGTCAGCAAAGGGCGACGCATCATCGCGTCATCCTCAACACTTCGCCAGAACATAAATTCAGCTTCTCCCGGCTGCCAGTTGAGCCAGATCCGTTGACCGCCCTGTTCAGACGACAGTTCCACCAGGCCCGAATTGCGGTCAACGACATTGACATCAATCAAACTGAGTTCCTTTTCCAGTTCTTCAAAACACTCAAAGTCACGCTCGACGGCCTGCTGCATTTGTTCAAATTCTTCCGAATGAGGAGAGTCTCCGTCACACTGTTCATACAAATGGAAAATTTCGTCGAGTCGTTCCTGACGTTCCTGCAAATCCCTGGCCAACGCCACGATATCACGAACCACAGTCTGTACGTACGGAAGACGTTTGTTAGCAGAATCAATACTGAACACAGCGGGCGGTGACATCGGCAGGCCTTAACGGGCTTGGTTCGCGACTGGCGTCTTTTTCAGTGACTCAGGATTCCTTCGCAAACTCAAACGGACTTTCCTCTCCCTTCACCCAAACCGGTTCATGCAGCACTTTGGACTCGGCAACGGCTGTGGGATTAAGGGTCGCCCTGCTCCAGGCGATTTCCAGTGGCAGCTTTGCATAATCAACGATGCACCCGTCGCGGCTGTAACAACTCAGGTCATGGTTGGAACCCATGAAAATACAGTCCACCGGACAAGGATCCACACACAAAGCGCAGAACATACACTTCGTGTAATCAATTCCGAATCCGTTCAGGCGAAATCCCTTGCCCACAGGACTCTTTTCTTTTTCGATGTAGATACAGTCGACCGGACACGCCTGTGCACATTTTTCACAGCTGATGCACGTCGTCAGATCAAACCGGTGAAAGCCACGGTAACGCGGCTTCACTTTGAGCGGCACCTCGGGATATTCATAGATCTGTGTAAACGCCTTGCGGTTATACGTTCTGCCCATCGTGAGTAAGGTGACAAACAGCCCGCGGCAGATGGTGGCAACGGCCATCCAAACGTTTCGAAACCAGACCAGCATAAACACAATTCTCAAAAACGAAAGGTGCAAGTTGAACCACGAAACCCGTGGTGATTGAGACGGATGCCAGCCCCGGAGGAGCAGGAAAAACCCTGCCAATGATTATAGATCCGGGTATTCGGGACGCAAGCGGCCTCCAATTTCATCCCAGCATTGAGAAGCCGAATCAAGGCAGCACGACCACAGAAACAGAGGCGGGATTTTGGTCCCGAAATGACTTTGTGCCGCAGCGGAGGGAAAGACGCCGGAAACGGTAACCCTGTTAATTCGTTGCATAATACATTCGATTTCTCCTGACATGTGCAGTTGTTGTCACCAACAAATCCGGGCACTCTGACTGGATCCTTCGAACTGTGATTGTCAGTATGCATTGTCTCTGGGTCGCTGTCAGTCATTCTGACAGGCACCCTCCCTCTAACCGGACCCGATTCATTGACTCGCAGCCGGACATCTGCCCCGGTCGTGTCAAGTTAGTCAAAACATGCCCCTTCCCTCCTAAACTTTGCGGTAGCTTTGGCAATGTTCTCCCGCGTTCTCCTGTTGTTGACAATCCTGCTCTGCGGGTCCGGCCTTCAGGCTGCTGACCAGCTTCCGCGTCGCCTCCCCCCTGCCGGCATCGAAATTCCACTCAAAGTCTCACGGGAACTTTCCGCAGAACTGGCTGAAGTCAACACGGCCCTGCAACGCTGGAAAGAAACTGCACCGGATCTTAAGTCTCTTGAACCAGACGTTGCAGTTTATCTGAAAGCTGTCCGGCGGGCTTTGGCAAACGGCGAGTTCTGGAACAGCCAGGAAACAGAATGGGCCGGCAATCTGCTTGCCACAGCACGCCGTCGTCTTCAGGCCCTGCAAAACAGTCAGAGCCCGTTCACAACAGCTGACGGAATGATCTACCGTGGATTCAGATCTGCACTCGACGATTCGGTTCAACCGTACGGCTTACAAATTCCGGAAGGACTGGACCACAGCAGACCGGCACCACTCTATGTGTTTCTGCACGGCAGAAATGAAAAAATGGTTGAACTCCAGTTTCTTGAACAATTTCGCAATCTGGGTCGCGTCGAAGCCCCGGGAACCTTCGTCCTTCACGTGTTTGGCCGATACTGCAACGGATATAAAGCAGCCGGCGAAGTGGATGTAAGGGAAGCAGTCGCACACGTCTGCAAAAACTACAAGGTCGATCGGGACCGCATCGCCATCACCGGATTCTCGATGGGAGGCGCCGGTGTCTGGCATCTGGCCGCGCATTATCCTGATCTCTGGATGGCTGCAAGTCCGGGTGCTGGTTTCGCAGAAACCGCACAGTACAACAAACTCAAGCCGGCCGAATACCCCCCGTGGTACGAACAGTCACTTTGGGGACTCTATGACGTCCCTGGATATGTTCGCAATCTGTTCAACATGGAGGTGATTGCCTACAGCGGTGAGCTGGATCCTCAGATGCAGGCCTCGAGCGTTATGGCATCAGCATACCGGAAACACGGGCGAACACTTAACCACATTATCGGGCCGAACACCGGACACAAATACCATTCTGAATCTCGTCTGGAAATCCTCCGTCAGCTTGCAGCCACAGCAGAACGTGGGCTCAATCGTAATCCCGAAAGCGTCACTTTTCAGACCAGAACGCTGCGCTATGACCGATGTCGCTGGGTCCGCATCGTTCAGCTCCAAAAACACTGGACGGACAGTCACGTCGACGCCCGCCAGAAAGAGGGGTCAATCCAGATTGCCACTCACAATGTGGCTGCTTTGGAAATCCAGGTACGGGACGGACTGCGTCTGGGTGGTGCACAGGTCAGGATTGACGGAACAGGAATACGACTGAACGACAACACACCCACGACCGTTACACTTTTTAGAAACAACGGTACATGGTCACTCAAAGGCCCTGAGGGGCCACAGCACCTGCAAAAAACACATGGACTGCAGGGACCGATCGATGATGCGTTTCTCGAACCATTTCTTGTGGTGACACCGGGCGCAACGGCAGCGCATCCCCGAATCAACGAATGGGTTCATTTTGAACTGAATCATTTCATCGACCGTTGGCGTCGTCTGTTCCGTGGCGACGTACGCATGAAGGCGGATGTGGATGTAACGGCCGAGGATATGAAACGGTACAATCTGATACTCTGGGGAGATCCGACCTCGAACAAGGTACTCGCGGCGGTCCTGCCCAACCTTCCATTATGCTGGACAACAGACTCTGTGACAGTGGGCCCGTCTAATTTTTCTGCTGCACACCACGTTCCCGTCCTGATCTATCCCAATCCCGCTGCCCCGGACCGCTACGTTGTCATCAACAGTGGCATCACTTTCCGAGAAGCGCATGATCGAACGAACTCGCTGCAAAACCCGAAATTACCGGATTGGGCCATCCTGAATCTAGACATTTCTCCAAATACCGAAACAGCCGGCCGCGTCGTCGCAGCCGACTTCTTCGATGAACGCTGGCAAGTTAAACCGGTGTCCACCAACAAGTAAGACCAGCCCAGTCCAGCGAGGTCTGGCACCTGTTATTTGACCGGATTGCTGAGCACCATATCGTCGAGGTGAACCTCAACGGTATCTCCGGGGACGATGATTTTTGTTGTGCCCGGTGTGCCGGTAAAGATCAGATCACCTGGCTGAAGCGTCACATACTGACTCATAAAACTGACGGTGTCCGGCACATTGTGAATGAGATGGTCCGTCTTTTCGTCCTGGCGAGTTTCTCCATTCAGAACCAAACGAAGTCTCAACTGGCTGTAATCCACACCGGAAAGAATATAGGGCCCCACCGGCCCAAACGTATCGGCACCTTTGGCACGCCACCACTGCACGTCTTTCACCTCTTTGTCATTCTGCCAGACACGTTCACTGACGTCATTACCCGCGGTCACGCCAAGCACATAATCCAGCGCGTCTTCAGCCGACACCTTGCTGCATTTTTTCCCGATCACGATGGCCATCTCGGCTTCGTAATGAACCACCGAAGCATCCGGCGGGATGACAATTGCCTCACCGTGTGCCACCAGACAGGACACGTTCTTGGTGAACGGCTGTGGGATCCGGAATTTCTCAGGGATGGGACCGTCACTAAGATGACTACGATAGTTCCCCGCCAGTGCAAATACTTGTGTGGGCTGACACGGTATCAGGATTTGTATGTCCTTCAGTGAATGCGTGATATCCGTTCGCGACCATTCACCGAACAGGTCCCCGTCCAGCTGCCGGACCAAATCTCCTTCCAACCGGCCATAAGCGATCGTTTCACCCTTCTGAAACCGAAGGTAACGGGTGGGTTCCGCAGCGAAGACCACCGAGAGAGACAGGCAACCAATGAGCATGGCAGCAACAAAAACAGCTCGTGACATCAGATAACTCCACTGGGGAAAAATAATTGTGGATTTTGCGATCGCAGAGGCCCTGCCGGCATGACAGGAATTTAGATATTAACGAAACCTGTCAACTGATTCCTTCCTGTTTCACCCGCATCACTCGATTCAGCAACACAATCTGCGTCATCAAAGGTACACGCAGCCTGCGACAGATCGTCCACAATCCCTGACGGTTCACCGGATGAATACCATTGATGCACTGTCTGCCGACGATACGCGGCGCCCCGTCTCCTGGAAATCGCAGCAGACGATCTCCTGTGGAAAATCTCTCTGCCAGTCCTGTAAAATATGTCCAGGAACATTGTCGCATTCCAATTTTCTTCCGGATACACCAGTCACTGCTCTGCTGAACTTTCAATAATCACTGGTTTCGATTCGCGGATTTCAATCGTAGAATCAGCCACTGTGGTTTACATGTCCGCTGCGAATCGTCTGCCCGGTGGACTCCGCGTCATACCGCGCAACCTGATCCTCCCTTCGTTTGGTTCACGTATGTCGACTCAGCCTGTTTTCAGACCTCGGGCCATCACAGCATTACTTCTGGCTGCCCTGGTCATTCAGCCTGACGCGAGCCTGGCAGACAAAGCAACGGATGACTTTAAATTTGGCGTGGGCCTGTGGCGGAAGCAGCGATGGACGTCCGCAGCCCAGGTGTTCTCAGAATTTCTCAAAGAGTATCCTGATCACCAACGTGCTCAACTGGCTACGTTTTATCTCGGCCTGACCTGGAGTTCGCTCAAAAAATACGGCCTGTCACGTGAGCAGTTCCAAAGATACCTGGACCTCAATCCGGACAGCCCCAACACCGCTGCAGCAAAGTATCGCCTCGGCGAGTGCAGTTACTACCTCGGTGAATACGAAACAGCAGTCACACAGTTTGAAACATACACGCGAGAACATCCCGGTCACAAGTTAATTGACTGGGGACATCTGCAGTTGGGTGATTCACTGATACAGGTCGGACGCTTTCAGGAGGCCGAGGTAGTTATCACCCGGCTTGTCACCACAACCTCCAGTGACAACATCAAAGTCCAGGCACAATACTCACTCGGACTTTCTCTGGAAAAACGGGAAGAACCTGATGCGGCGCTGGAGGCCTATCGCAGCGTCGCGCTGAGTAATGACATTTACCAGGCTCCCCGCGCCTTGGCTCGTTCCGGGACGATCCGTTTTCAGCAGGAAAGATACGAATCGGCAGCTGCCTTTTATGATCAGATCGTATCTCGGTTTCCGGATTCACGTCTCACACCGCTGGCAGCACTCAATTCAGGTCTGGCGATGTATCGCATTCAGAAATTCGAGGACGCTGTTCGTCGATTCAGACAGGTTTCCATCGATTCAAATAAGCATAATGAATCCGTACTGCTGACCGGAATGTCATTTTCCAGACTCAACCGACTGGATGAGGCCAGATCAGCTCTGAAAGCCGTGTTTAAATCAGGCGGGGATCCGGACCATGCAGCCGAAGCACTGTTTGAACTGGGACGTCTTGAACAACTGGCCGGAGAGCACAAACTAGCCGTCCAAATTTATACACAACTCGCAGAACGCTGGCCGGCCGACACTCACACACCGGATGCATTGTTCAATGCTGCCAATCTGCAGCTCGGGCTGGAGGAGACCACATCCGCAGACCGACTGCTTAAACGTCTCACTCAGAAATACCCGGCCCATGCAGCAAAACCGCGCACCATGTTTCTGGCAGGCCGAATCCAGTTGAAGCAGAAACAATCTGCGGCTGCGCGGGAGTCGCTGCGTCAGGTAGTCCTCGCTACTGACACCGAACCACGTACGATGGCACTCAGTCTGTATTATCTCGCGCGGATTGATCACGAACAAAATCTGTTCGAATCCGCCCTTTCAGCGGTACAACAGCTGCAGTCTTTCCTGGACGATGATACGAATCGCGATCTGAGAGGAGCACTCGCACTGGGAGCAATGAGTGCTCTCGAATTGCGCAAATTTGAGACGGCCGAAGAACTGGCTACTGACTATCTCAAGCACGGCGTGAACGGTACGCAGACTACCGATGCCCTCGCAGCTCGCACCATTGCCCGCGCCAGCGTCGGTAACTATTCCGGTGCCATACTTGACTCAGACCAACTCATTCAGACCGCTTCAGACAGCCTTCAAACATGGACCTCAATTCTTCAGGCAGCGGAAAATGCCTGGGACCAAAAAGACTATGAGTCGGCTCTGGAATTATTCCGTCGCTCCAACAGCATCCATGCTCCCGAGGTCACACGGCAGTCCGGAGCATCGGGTACCGCCTGGTGTCTGTTTCACCGCAATCAGTTCAAAGAGGCTGCCGGAAAGTTCAATGAAGCGGCATCAACCCGGCCTGAATCATCAATCGGGATTGAGGCTCGTTACATGGCAGTCAGGTGTCTGCACGAAGACGGACAAACAGAGGCAGCCATCGAACAGTACACGATTTTGTCTAAAGATTTTTCTGTACTTGCATCGGAAGCTGCAACCACAGAACTCAGACAGCGACTGCAGTCTTATGCGCTGGACGCCGGACGAACGGCAGCACGCCTGCTGGATTCGGCGAAACGCAGAGACGAAGCGAACACTCAGTGGTCCGAACTGGCTGACCGATTTTCGGACTCCGGAGAACTGGACGCTATTCTGGACGAATGGGCTTTGGCAAATCTGCAAGCAAAACAATACTCACAGTCAGATCTCATTTATCGGCGTCTGCTGAAAACGCGTCCCGGCGGCCCCTTTGAGGGAACAGCACGACTTTCTCTGGCAGAAAGTGACCTCGATGCCGGTCGTACTGAAGAAGCGATGCATGAGTTTCAGGAGATTATGGATCACCGAAACTACGAAGACTCTGAAAAAGCCACCGCTATGTTTCATCTGATTCAGATCAGACTGGAGCAGGAGTCCTGGGAGCAGGTGACAAAACTTGCGGGCCGATTTGCCAGGGTGCACAGCAACAGCCAGCTGGTCCATCGCATTCAGTCACTGCACGCCAATGCTCTGATGGAACTGAATCAGCCGAATCAGGCACGTGAAATTCTTGAAACGCTGCGGAAGGATGTTCTCGAAGGTTATCTGGAACCGGAACCATGGACCGAAAGAATCTGGATTGTGCTGGGAGAAGTCGAACTGGCCTCAAAAAGATACGCACAGGTTGACACGATTGCACAGGAGTTCGAAAAACAGTTCCCGGAATCACCGATCGGTTTTCAGATGAGTTCTCTGCAGGGGCGTCGCTGGAAGAATAAACCGGAACCCGACTTTGGAAAGGCGCGTGAATTCTTCACACGCATCATTGACGATGAATCAGCAAGGGGAACGCGGCTGGCAGCAAAAAGTCAGTGTTTGATCGCCGATATGTGCCTGATGCAGAAAAATTACGCACAGGCTCGTGAAGCTTATTTCAGAGTCTACATTCTTTATCCGTATCCGGACCTTCAGTCACAGGCACTGTTCCAGGTAGGAAACTGTCAGCTGCAACTTGGCAAAACAAAGGATGCTGCCAAAACATGGGAGTCACTGCTGAATGAATTCCCCGAGTCCCCGTATGCCAAAGATGCGGCGAAACTACTGAAATCGACAAACGTTGATACGGTACAACCCTGAGCGGTCCTCATGTATCAACCTGCCCGCACGTCTCAATTTCTGGCAGGCCCTCTGATGCACTGAGACTATTTCCGTAGCCGGACTGACAGGCCATCGTTGCCGGTGACGATAGCGACCCGCAACTGTTATTCGAACGGTTCAGCAGCTCTGTAACGAACTCAGTTCAACACTCCACGATCAAAGATCGTCTGTCAGTGTGAGGCAGATTCTTCGGGAGGATTGTCAAAACGGACCAGGCTCTGAGCCAGCCCGTTCATCTGAGCAGAACCGCAAAGAAATGCGATACAGGTCAGTGCAGTCACGTAAAAGAACTTGCCCGGATAATTGTCGACATTCAGAGAAAAAATCACATGATGACCGGCGACAGGAGGCGCCACGGCTCCCCAGACCAGTACGGCCGCAAACATCAGTAACAAAACACCGATCCACCCGCCCCGCCTGATCGCATCGAAGGCTGTCACCCAGTTCACCGCCAGTGTCCAGAAAGCAATCCAGGCCATCAGCGGCAGCCACGGTAGAATCACCTCAAAGAGAGATATTGCCACAGAAAGCAGTGACCAGAACAGAACGACAAGGTTCTGCATGAGTTCTATGAAAGCGTTCATTGATCGGGTCCGGTACAATTCAAGGATCGGCGACCATTGATGGCGGAAAAATTCTTCAGCTTGAATACCTAGCGTACTCTAGTGTGAATGAGTGATTCCAGCGTGGCCTCAGGTGTTCTCGAACCAGGGAAGCAAATGCACAGATCGGTCCTGCTGTCAGTATGTTTTGATCAGCTGACCGTTCCCGGAAGTCGTTCACAGTGATTCCAATTGACGTGACAGGGCCAATCCGCGAGAAATAGACCAGCCTGCTCTGCCCGGCAATCAATTGATTTTCTGGTTTCCATCAGCAAATTGTCCAGCCAGTCAGTCGTCTATCGAAGTTCTGCGTCTGTATGTTGAATCTCGTTCTGGTCGGAGAGAACGAAAGCCCGGTGCGTAACCTTGCCGGCTTTCGAAAATCGCACAGGGTTCCCGATGACACGTCGGAACGTTCCCGGGCATTTGTGCGTCGTATTGCCGGCGATGATGTTGGCCGGGACCTCGATCAGCGGTTTACCGACCTGCGTCATAAGCTGGGGTTGAAACGTGTGCAGATCCAGGTTTCTGATCCCGCCGACGGATGCGGGTCGATCAGGACTCCGGAATTCAGTTACCAGGTATGTGCCGACCTTAGCTGCAGCAATTCGTCTGCTGTCGTCTGGAGACGATCTGTGTACGGATTTACAGCGCCCGATGCTGTTCTCTCAGAGAGTTTTTCAGCCACCTTCGGTACCACATTCGACACTGTGGAATTTTCCCCCCGACAGCCGGTCGATGTCGAAACCATCATTGACTGGATTGAAGACCGGACAACCTGCAGGTTACAGGCTGACTACGACCGAACAGGGTCATGGTGCCGTTTGACCGCACCTCAGCAAATGGAATCGATGATGACAATTCGAGCTCACGTGGTCTCGTTACAGTCACTGAATCCGTGTAATCCGCAGACCTTGTTAACGTCTTTTCTCGCCTTCCATGACCTGTTACCTGTGATTGAATGGTCCGGCTGACAATCCGGATGCCGACAGATGATTACTGTGCGCAGCGTCCGGTAATTTCAAATGTTGTTCATCCGCAGATGAACAAACTGCGTTTAGGCTGCACGCATACGAATCGATCAGGATTGCTTCAATCCATCCGTCCGTTATTCCGGAGTATCCACCATGGCAGATTCGACTGCCTGCCCGCGCTGTTCGCAGTCATTAAAGGCTTCCGATGACGGACTCACATGTTCTCAATGTGAGGGTCGTTTCGTTGCAGGCGACACCATCGATGCCCGCTGGCTGAGCATCCCGGAGATCCTCACCGAAGTTCAGCCGGTTTTCTGCCCTGGGTGCAGGGCTGTCATGACAATCAAGATGCTGGGAACAACGGAAATCAACGTCTGTCCGGAATGTTCCGGTATTTGGCTGGACAGGACAGATTCAATTTCAGTCACCGATCGCGCCGGACTGCAGCAGTTTCTGATGTACAGCCTCAGCTTTCCGGAACGTGTTGTCCGCAGTTCCATCGGACTGGCGGCCGGCGCCGCGATAGAAACCGCAGGCTTATTAATTCCGCAGTCATTCCAGTCGGCCAAATCTTACGAACTGGTCGTTAAAAATTCGCTGGGATTCCTGACAAAAAGCGTTGGCGGCGTTCAGACAACCGAAGACGATCACGAATCAGCGGCAGACCTCAGTAACAACTTTGTCGCCAGAAAAGCGGTCGGCAATTTCGTCGACCTCGCCGGTATGGCCACACTCCACGTTTCGCCGGTCTGGCTGCTGGCAATCGTGAGCGACGTTGCCTATGGAACCAGCAGCTACGTACAGGAACTTGCCGATGAACTCAAAAAACAAGGTCTGATCGATGATACGTCCACAATTCAACACGTTGAAGACGTGTTGAATGCGATTCAGGACAGTTCAGGAAACGCAGCCAGTCTGTTCGACACTCCCCCGCTCTCCGTAGATCAGCTGCGAGCAACACTGGAAAGAACGCGGGAATCCCTCACCGAAGTCGACTACACCACTGTTTTGCCTGAGGCTGAACTGAAACGGTACTGGCACGAGATGCAGGAGATCTCAGTCAATAACGGAGTTTGTCTGCTGGCAGTCTCCGGGGCCCTGGCCATGAACACACTGGAAAAGCTGGAAACGATGGTAAAAGGAACACTCACTGGAGTTCGCGTGGCCGGCGGCCTGCTAAACAAACATGTGATCGGACACTATACCGATTCTCTGCAAACCATTGGGGATAAGGGCCTGTTTGAATCCCTGCAGGATACCTCCGGTCCGTATATCGCCGCCGTCTGGAATAATTTTGCGGATGACACAACAACATGGACCGATGAACTTGTCTCCGGTCGCCTGGTCGTCCGTGGCTGGAAAGCCGTCTCAGGGTTTCTCAGTGGTGATTCGAGTGAACCTGCAGACGATGACTCAACAACCAATTGACCATTCAATGATGACCGCACGGAGTATTGTCTGTTATGCATTCGACATCGGCTGTTTGACACTTAGAATCAGTCCCTGCAAATATACCTTCCTGTCGGCATTCTCAATTCTTAACAATCCGGGGAGTCGTAACCAATGAAAGCCATTGCCGTTCGTCCGGGCACTCCAGACAGCGTGTATCTGGCCGATCTTGCCAAGCCTTCAGTCGACGAAATCGCCAATGATCGTGGCGTACTGGTCCGAGTCCTCAAAGTTGGTGTCGATGCCACCGATCGTGAAATTAATGATGCGCTGTATGGTCAGTCCCCAAAGGGATATGACTTTCTTGTGATCGGCCATGAGTGTTTTGGTATTGTTGAGGAAACAGGTTGCGCCGTGAAGAAAGTTAAACCTGGTGACTACGTGACGTGCACGGTCCGTCGTCCCGGTGGCTCGATCTTCGATCAGATTGGCCGTTCTGACATTACCAGCGAGGAAGAGTATTACGAACGCGGTATCAATCTGCGTCACGGTTTTCTGACAGAGTACTTTGTCGACGACGAAGAATTCATAGTCCGCATTCCTCAGGGCCTCAGACATTTGCATGTCCTCGCTGAACCGATGAGTTGTTCAGCTAAAGCCGTCGAACAGGCTTTTCTGGCACAGCAAAGGCTGCAGGTCTGGGAACCAAAGCGTGCGTGGGTGACCGGAGCCGGCCAGATTGGTCTGCTGGCTACACTGGTATTGCGTCTTAGAGGTGTCGAAGTCTGGACTCTCGCACGCGGAAAACGCGAAGGAAATCTGAAAGCTGAAATCGCCGAAGGCTATGGCGCCACGTATGTCAGTACTTCGGAAATAACTCTGCACGAAATGGCCGAAAAGCACGGCAAGCCGGATCTGATCATCGAAGCAACGGGACACAGCGGCGTAGCCTTTGAATGCATGCAGGTGCTGGCCCATAACGGCTGTATCGTATGGACCAGCATTACAGGCGGTCAACGCGACATCAACATCCCCAGTGACAACATCAACCTCAACTGGGTGCTCGGTAACAAAATGCTGCTGGGTTCCGTAAACGCCAACTTTCGTCACTTTGAAAGCGGAATTGCTGATATGGCACTCGGAGAAATGTCATGGCCAGGTGTTACAGAAAAAATCCTTACGAATCCGGTCGAGGGACTGGACAACTACAAGGAAATGATGCGTCTACTGGTTGAAGACCCGAATGCGTTGAAAGTTTACGTCAACGTTGCAGATGAATAGTGCACTCAAGTCTGCAAATTGTTCGTTCCGTGTTTAACCGGCACTCACAGCATTAACGGTGCGGTTCCGTACCGGCAAGAAAAACGCCCCGCCCTGTTCCGACAACCTCGCACAACGGCTTATTCCATTGTACGGTCGGCTGATGTGGTTCGTGGAGCGGATTCGTCGCCTGTTCGGATACAGAGTCATCTGTATCCGGAACGTACAGCACTGGACACCAGGCAAAAGCTTTCAGAATTCGTTTTCATTCGGGTATGCCTCGAGAAGTAAGTTTGCTTCTGCGCGAGGTGCCTGGCCTGCCTGCCTCCGTTGAGACCACAGCGGAGATTTTCGTTTTGTTCTTTCCAGATCCCCACACAGATCAGACAGACAAGAGCAATCACACCTTGCTTCGAATTCGGCCCGGACATCCAGGCGGTCTTCCTTTGGTTTAACGCACAACAGAGTTCAGAATCAGATCATTATCGAATTCGATTTGCCCCAGGCATTGGTTCCTGCCCTGCGATATCTTACAAGTTGATGTCCCTCTTCGTTCCTGGTCCATCGACGCAGCAATGAAACGACTCCGCTCACCTTTTCAAATTCATATCTGGATTGCCGCCACAGTTCTTTTCGGGACCGGTTGTCCGACCGACGCAGCCGGCGTGTCCGGACAGACACCACGACACTGGGTCTGGTCAACAGCCCGTCATATCCCGGAGAAAACGACGAGCGAGGAAAGTGGTTATTTTTCCATCATCGAAGGCCACAATCACAAAATCTACATCGGAACTGCAAAATACGGTGACAATGCGTATCTGGTTGAATTTGATCCGGCAACAGATGAAATTCAGATCGTTCTGGATGCCGAACACGAGATCGGCCTGGACCGAACGGGCTTTGCGGCTCAGGCTCAATTCCATACACGTAACAACATCGGAAGCAGTGGCAAAATCTATCTGGGTACTAAGCAGGGCGACAGAACTGACAGGACAAAAGAGTCTCTGACAGACTATCCTGGCGGACATCCGATGGTGTTCGATCCGGCAACCGGAAAAACCCAGGTCTACGGAATACCGATCGCGCATCAGGGCATCATCAGTATCGCCCCCGATGAATCACGGGGCATTGCCTATGTCTCGACCTGTTCTGATGAACGCCCCATCGAAAGCACTCACTTCATGGTGCTGGACCTGCAGACCGGCAGTTATCGCGATCTTCTTGACTGCCATCACCTTTATGCGTTCATCGTCATTGATCATCGAGGCCGCGCCTATCACCCGGTCGGCGGCGGAAACATCGCTCGTTACGATCCCGACAGCGACCGTCTGGAACTCCTGAAACAAACTATCGATGGCAGACCACCGCAGCAGCATACCCTGCTTGCCACTACCGACGGACATCCGATCAACTGGGAAATCAGTCCGGATCGCCGGACACTGTACGCGGTTGCTATGAACTCAAACGGACTCTACCGCTATGACCTGACAGATGACGACGACAATCTGAAAGGACATTCAATCGGTCCTCTCGTACCGGAAGCCGTCAACACGAACTGCCGAGCCATGTGTGTTGCTCCGGACGGAACGGTGTGGGCCGGTGTCATGGCGACTTTGCCTGGCCAGCCGCGATTGCCCCGACTGGTCAGCTACACCCCCGGCGATACGGCCCCTACGGACCACGGACCAATCGCCATTGGAAATCCTGACTACACACCATTTGAAGGTGATCATCAGCATGGCGTTCATCAGCCGTATGGCAACAAGGGACCCCTTGTGTCTCGTTTCGCCATCATGGGGATCTGTGCCGCCACTGACAACACTATCTACCTAACCACACTGTATCCATTCACCGTGCATGCCGTAAAGATTCCTCGGATCGCCGGCGTCACCACAGTCTATCGTCACAACTCACACGCGGATGTCATCTTTACCCGACTGCTCCGAACGGACACTCTTGACGAAAATGGTCAGAAGTCACCGCTGAAACTGGCATCTTTGTATGTCGATCAAATCGGTAACAATGATACCAGCCGGACATACGCCAAAAAACATGCTGTCTCTGTTGTAGAATCCGTAACGGACTCGCTGACAGCGGGAGGCGACACACTCAATGTTGATGGTGTCATGCTGGTCGCCGAACATGGCAATTATCCGCGGTCGGACACCGGCCAGATCAGGTATCCGAAACGTCGACTCTTTGATGAAATATCAGACGTATTTCGAAAGACCGGTAAAGTCGTTCCGGTCTTCACGGATAAACATCTGGCTGACAACTGGCACGATGCAAAGTGGTTGTACGATACGGCTCGTGAACTGAAGATTCCGCTGATGGCAGGTTCGTCACTGCCCGTATTATGGCGATACCCGGCTGCCGACGTACGAAAAGGTGCCCAACTCCAGGAAATTGTGGCATTGTCCTACGGCAGCCTGGATGCCTACGGGTTTCATGCCCTGGAAATGGTTCAGTCACTGGTGGAACGTCGGGAAGGTGGCGAAACGGGAGTCATCGCTGTGCAGTGTCTTTCGGGCAAAGACGTCTGGGATGCGCGTCGCAAAGGTATTTTTGACTCCGAGCTTCTCGACGCCGCCCTGTCCCGACTCAGACATCAACCCATTCCCGATGACACGAATATTGAACAACTTGCAAACGAGCCTGTTCTGTTCATTGTCGATTATCGCGACGGGTTACGAGCAAGTGTACTGGTACCAGGCGCCGCTGTTAGCGAATGGACGGTCGCATGGCGATATGCAGACAGTGATCCGGTCAGTGGCGGAGTCACAGAATCCACCCGGTTTGCACCACAGGAGATTCGCCCGTTCATGCACTTCACATATCTGAATGCCGGTGTTGAAAAGATGATGCATACAGGAAAACCTGCGTGGCCCGTGGAACGCACACTGCTCACCAGTGGAATTCTTGATGCAGCCCTGATTTCGAAACGTGACGGTGGCAGTAGACTCGAAACACCGTGGCTTGACGTGACATACACATGCAGCTGGAACTGGCGGCAGCCTCCAATCCCGCTGAATGATCCGGCTTTTTCCGATCCTTAAACACCGGGAACAGCGGTTCACCGCCACGGACCGTTCAGCCGATCTGTCTCAGGACAGCGTATCTCACACGAAACAGTGACAGCGTCCTCTGACTTTACCGTGCTCCGGTCGATTTCGCTTTCGGCTGGAGCTTTATCCGGGCACGCAGATCATTCAGTTCACTCTTACGACGAGTAAGTCTCTCGGCGTTAAAGTAATGCTCAAGCGTATTCTGCATCCTGTTACACATTTTCAGGATGGCCCTTTGCTCGGTTCTGTTCTGCTGACGTTTTGCGCGGTTCTCAGCACTGACCCGAATCAGATTGAGTGATTTGGCAAATTCCTCAAACGTCTTATGAGCTGCGTACTCGTCTAAATATTTCTGAAGATCTTCGCTTCGCCGTTCCTTTGCAGCACGCCGGGCCAGACTGAACTGAACTTCACGGAGAGCAATCGAATCGACAAGCTCATCCTGAAACAGCTGCAGATCCCCTTCTACACTCAATCGGATCGAATCGTCAGGCAGTTCTATGGTATCTGATGTCTGTAGTCCCGGCGCATAAGGGATCAGTGCCAGCAACGTACGACCGCTGTACACGTACAGCCACACAGTCGAAAATCCTTCATGAACAGCGATTTGAACTTCGCCATTGCGGTCACTGATCAGTTTTAGCTGAGCCAGTTCGTCCTGATCCTCTCTTCTCAGCTTGTAGACCACACTCAACCGCTGGCATACCAGTGGTTTATTGTCGACGGACCTTTCAACCAGACGCACAGTGCTCGAAGGTACTACCGGGCGTTGACGTAACGCAATCTGTTCCAGGCCCCTGCCACGCACTCCAAAGGGGGAAACGGGCGTGTGAGTCAGCAGTACTCCGGTCACCAGTCCGCGGGTTACCTCCTGATCAACAAACTTGACCCGGATATAGGTCAGCGGCAGTGGCCTTAAACGTCGCAACTGAGTGGAATCTTTACGGTTCATGAACCGCTTAAAGGGGCGTAACACATCACCGGCACGAATCTGTAAAGCAGACGGATCAGGAGGCACAATCTCAGCAGCCTGCAACTGCAACTGCATAAATTCGTGATTTTGGTTATCACGGTAACGGCGCACATACTTCAAACAGGGCCGAAATGAGTCACGAACCAGCCGTGCTGCAATCGCGGCAACGAATTTACGGTCCGGTGTGAATTGCCGAATCGCAGGAGACAGATCATGGGTCCGCGTATCGTATTCCCTGCAAATTACTTCAAATCCGGCTGTACTGGCAGCCACACCCAGAAGCATTGCTTTGTCGGACTCTGATTCCGGATACCGGTTCAGGGCGAGCTCACCATCTTCCACCTCACGTTCACCGGACGGTTGAAGCAGTCGCTCAGCGTCAATCAAATCTGCGACATCCAGTTCGGCAATCTGAATCGGAGTACCTGGTCTCAACCAGTCGGCGGCATACACATCAAGCTGCCACATTCGGCCGTACATGCGACTGACGGCCTGGCGGATATCATCCAGCAACCGACGGGGGCGGAAAGAGCGTCCTCCGACGGCCCCTGTCATTGAAACCGATATCCGAACACGATACGAACACAGACGGAAAGGAACCTCGGACGTCGATTCGTCGTCTGCCAAATCCCGGGATCCATCGGCTTCCTGTACTGACAATTCAGCTTCCGGTATCCGGGCCGCACCGGCAGTACTGCTTAGCGGCAGCCAGTCAGCGGCAACCAGACTTAGAAAGATCAAGAACGACCACCCAAGCCGACGGTCATAACATCCGATGTGTCTCAAGGTTTCACCACCCAGCGTTGAACGTTGTCGTATACAGAAATCGGACGGTTCCTGTAACCGGTCACGCTGCTGCGAAATGCGACGAACTGATCAACCTCCCACAAAGGAATCAAAAACGCCTGGGCTGCAATATTTCGCTGCAGCCGGAATAAACTTTTCTGAGCCGCGCGAAAACTTCCCGCATAGTCCAGACGCGTCAGGTCACGTCTGAGCCAGTCCGGATACCGCCTCAACAGATTGACATCCAGTGTGTTGTCCGTCAACAACACAGACCACAGATCAAACAACGGCTCTTCCATACTGACACGACGATACAGCATGTCCCAGTCGGCATAACTGTCAGCGAACTCATCGGCCACCATCAGCCGAACATCAAGGCCAATGTGCGTCCACAGCTCAATCATCTTTTCGGCCGCAGTTCGCATTACCGGATCTGATTCGCAGAGCATGGTCAACTCAGGAAGTTTAATATCCCGGACTGCATCCTGAAGTTCGTCAGCATGATCGACCCGCCATGCAACTTCACTCCACACCTGATCCTCGGTTCGAGTGGCATTGAACGCTTCCCGGGCCTGGGCAACCATATTCTGTCTGACCGGAATACGCAGCTGTTCCTCTGCTGCAAACTTCAGTGTAAACGCGAGTCGGAGATTGAACAGCGGAGGATCCATCAAAGGATTACTGGCATAACTGTCACGCGCCCACGTGGCGCTGCTGAGACGACCATGCTCCATGGATTCATCCCTCAGAATAATATTTTTCAGAATGACGTCTCTGGGCACCGCAAAGGACAGCGCACGTCTCAGCTGGGCATTGACAATCTTTTGGGATTTCGGATTGAACACGATGACATGATTTGCCGGCACTGCCAGTTTCTGCACAAACCCCAGACCCGACTCCCGCACCGGGTTCACTTCCCACGGCTGAAGATCTGAAAGAACATCAATTTCACCCCGACGAAAAGCCTGAATCTGCTGGTGGCGAGTCTCGAAAACCCGTTCGACAATTTCTGCAACGTGGTACTGGTCAGATTGAAGATCATCAGGTTCCGGAATGGTTCTCAAATAAGACCGTCCGGATTTACTCTGAGTTTTCAGCCGAAAACGACCGGCCAGTTTTCCGGGTAATTCCAATTCACTGCCGGTCCGGTCCGTAGACACACGATGGATCGGAAACCGAAACAGCGCAGCGAGATTCAGCGGCACGCGTGAAAACTGAACTTCTATTTTGGTGGGTGATCGAACGATGTATCCGGAAACAAAGGAGGCCAGACGCGGATCAAACTGGTCACTGTTCGGATCGAGCCTGCCCTCCAGGGCAGCTGCAATCTGTCCCGCGGAAACCGGAACCTGTGACTGCCAGTACGGTCGACGGCTCCGCAGAGAGAAGGTCACAACACGGCCCAGATCCTGAGGGTCCCATTCTTCGACGATCGTTGAACGAAAATGCGTCATTTCACCGGCAACATCCGCCTCAAATACCGGAACAGAAACCAGCTCGCGATGGCGCCGCTGAGATGGTGACACAATCGGAAACGCTGAGTCAGCAACTGATTCAACACCGACGCGCACCACCTGGTATCGGGACAGGAGTTCTTCACCGGTTCTGCGATCAGCACCCGTCAATGGCCAGATTATGTCGGAGTCTCGGGCCAGTCGGCTTGCCGTTTCATGATCTGACTTGTTTGCGTACTCCGATGCCTCCATGAGTTTTGCCACTGCAAGTTCAAGCAATTTTTGACGCCACATTCCCGCAACTTCGTGATCGCTGAACCGCAACGTTAACCGCCGCAGCAGCCACCTTGCACGCCTGAAATCAGAGTCGCTGACCGCCTGGCTGATCATCGGAGCCAGCAGTATCCCCGTCAATTCAGACAATTGAGGATAAGTCGGATCTCTGTCGTATATCTGCTCTAACAATGCCAGTGCGGCAACCGGGCGGCCTTCTTTAATATGCGACTGTGACTCCAGAAACAGTAGTCGATTAAACCGAGGCGAGGTTTCTTTCCAGTCAGGTACATACGCATCGAGCCGCTGCAGCATATCGTAGGCTTTGTCCGTATCTCCTTCCTCAAGCAGCAAATCAATGCGTTCCAGCATCAGCTGCTCACTCCCGATAATATCAGCCACCTGATCCAGCTTGATCTGCCTGTTGGTAACCGTTCCGTCACGAAGGTCGACTGTCAGCAGTCCAAGTTGTTCAAAATGCAGATTTTCCCCGGCGGTTCGACGAGGCAGTGCATCCAGAGCATCTCTTTCTTCGATCAGACGCTGATATGTATTGGGGCGAGGTCCATCCAGCAGGCGACAATCAAGTACAAAGTTTTCTAGTTTCAGCACCACCCAGTCAAACCGTTCATTTTCCATCAGCTCTTCAAACGAGGGCGGTCGATTCATACTCTCCAGTGTCGGCAGTCCGTCCCGGTCAAGACGATTGTCTTCCTGAGCCCATAACGGTGCGGTATTCAGAAACGCCAATACGCCACACAAAATCCCGGTAAAACCAAACAGTGCCCTCAGCAAAGCTGTGCTGCCGAAGGCCTGCCGCCGGGAGGCTGGATAAAGATACTTTTGAATTCCGACGTACATTATTTTTATGTTAATTCACAGTTCTGATTGGGCAGGACGCTTCCGACCTTCGGTGTCTCGGACATACCGATGTCCCCTGAATCAATGACTGACCACGTCGTTCAGGGAATACAGACTTCCGTCAGCTCCCACCACAATGAAAGAAGAGCCAACGGCAACGGGACCTCGCTGAAGCCGCATATCCAGTTGGGTCGACTCTCCGACCGGCAAACCCGCAGCATCCAGATTCATCACCGTCCCGTCAGAAAATGCCGCAAGGAATCCGCCACTCGGCAGTGGCAACGGTGCATCAACAAATTGAGACGCATTTTTCGAAAATTTTCCGACAGAATTCAATTCAGCATTCAGTTCAAAAACCTCCACTTCATCATCACCGATCTCGACAAACAGACGATCTGCTGCAATCCGCAGCGGATGACTGACCGCCGCACCAAGGTCACGCTCCTGAACTTTCTGCAGCGTCGATGAATTGATCAACAGCAGTTGTCCGTCAGTCGTTGCGGCGCACAGATACTCGCCGGCTGCAACCGGAGGCAGATCTGTCTCACCGTCAAAGGAAGTGGAGGCAACTTCCGCAAGATGAGGTTCTGGACTCTCACGGTATTCAATCTGCACCATCCTGTTATCCGAGTTAATCGCGATCAGCTGCGTCTCACTGATGGACGTCATGGACTTCCACGAGGCTTCCGCATTCAAATCCCGTGACACCTGATAGTCTTCGGACTTTTGCCGGGTGGCCGTTAGTGTCAGTCGGCCTGGTGAAGCCACCACCAGGCCGTCGGCCAGCGGCACAGGATCACATTCCAGGGATCCGGGAAGTTCCCGGTCCCAGTTTCTCTCCAGCTGACCTGTCGGAGTAAATGTCCACAGGGCCCGTTCACTGCCATAACACCAGGCAGCAAGTCGACCGTCCGGAAGCTCCGTACCGCCCACCGGATCACTGAGTCCCTCGGGAAGACGAAACGGGCTGAGCGATGTGGTGTGAAAACCTGATTCATCAATTTCGCTGACGGGAATCCGAAAGACGTTACCAAAATCACTCAGAGCAATCAGCGACCGTCCGGACGTCGACTGACCAACTGCCACCAGATTGGTACTCAGCACTGTCCGCCAGTCCCCCGTCATCGTATTGCGATTCACCCGCGTAAAAAACACGGACGCGGAAAATGGTTTTGTCGTTGTCACCAGCAGACTCTCATCATCAATCTGCATCGGATACAGATGCTGGCCCCCGGCAACCACCGCTTCATCCAGCAGGACGGCCTGTGACGTAATACTAAAACGGCGCAAAGCCGTACTCGCCATCCACAGGTTGCCGCCTGGTCCGGCCGCAAGAAACGTGGAAGCAAAGACTGCGTTTTCCAGCTGGTTGGTCCCGATATCCGAAAGTGCATCGGTATCGGGTCGATCGGACACTCGAAAGGCTGTTAAACGCTGAGGTGTCGATGGAACATAAAGCTGATCTCCCCGCAGTAGACACGGATCCCAAATCTGGCCGACAACACTGCGACTTTGACGTTCGACCAGTTTTCCATTTTCAGACAACGTCAAAGCCCGTATACGAGAATTGTCGACAGAATCATTTTCGCACAACAGAAACAGTTCCCCCATCGTCAATAACGGCGCGCCCACACTTCCTTCACCATACTCCAGCCAGGTAGCCGCGCGACATTCCAGCGGCTGCAGCGACAATGTGTAAACAAATGCGGTCCGCCCGGGGATCACAAGTGATGCCTTATCCCGGCTGACAGTTGGCGGTCCCTGCACCGGCTGACTGAACCGGACTCGTCTGACAGCCTGCCCCGTCGCGACAGCAACCTGCCACAAGTCTCCCGCTTCCGTAGTAATATAGATCTGCTGGTTGAATATTAAAGGCGGACCGGACGCCGGTGATTCAATCGACTGTCTCCAGATCAATGTACTGTCTGTCTGTCGCACCAGCATCAGTTCGTTGCGTTCGCTGTGGAACAGCAGCAGCGCAGGTGACGAAGCATCGACCTTGGCCGGAGCAAACGGAGCCGGTCCTCCGATGTTACGTTTCCACACCGGTCTGCCGGTTTTTGAGTCCAGAGCAAAAACCACGTCGCCTCCTGAACCAAAAACGAGTTTCCCGTCGGAGACCAGACCGGACTGAGCCTGAGTCTGCAGATTGAGTGACAGCGAAGGCCGTTGATCGATATCCGCATCCAGTGGATACGCCTCTGCACCAAGATCTTCAGCAACCACTCTCTCAACTTCCGCAGCCTCAATCTCTGACAACACATCATTAAACTCCTGATCGTTCCTGATCACATCGAAACGATCAACTACCTCGGTGTACACGCCCAATGCACCGAACGTGTCTTCGGTCTCCAGCTTGTGACGAATTGACGCAAGTGAATTACTGAGACGGTCAGTTTTAAGAATGGCGGCTGCTGCGCTGCGCTGAAGACTTTCCAGCTCCTCACGCTTCTGAGGACTGACGCCACCACCTTTCTGCGTCAGCCGGTCCAGCATCACAAGAGTTGCTTCACTGGCATCCAGTGCCTCCTGGCTGGCCTTCTCCTTTGCCACCTGTGCGGCTGCACTGGTGATCTTCTTCGAGAATCGAATCAAATCGTCCTTTTGTTCAGCGAAGCCGCTGAAGTCACGGCATACATGAAAAAATTCATCCAGACACATCCGGGCCTGAATCACCGAATCAATACTGAACGAATTACCCTCGCTGTATTTCCGAACACGGGCAGAATGCAGGCCAATCAGAGCCGACTCTTTCGAAGTGCTGCCCGGATGAATTTCAAGGAATTGCCGAAACAGATCTTCTGCTTCGTTATAACTGGAATTCTGCAGTGCCTGCTGTGCCTGCTGCAGTCGACGAGATTCACTTTCCGTCATTAACAGAAAATAAAATACGGCAGCAACGATCCCCAGGCCGAAAATGACGAAGCACATCCCAAGAACAAACGGTGAACGTGACAATTTCTGTTCGCCGGGACGGGTCGGGCCACCGGCGATCTGATCATTCAGCTGAGACAAACGACCTCGTCGCAACTGGCGTTGAGCCCGCGAACGAATTTCATCACGGCGATGTTCGACGGCTTCCGAAGCTGCCTGTGCAGAATCAGCCGCATCGTCCATGTACTCAACAGAATCGTCTTTCGACTTACGCTTCGACACGATTGTCGTTCCAGTTCATCCGAATGGGAATTCGTAGGCAATTATGCAATTGTGTCACCCTGAAATTCAGAACACTCAACCGCAGCAAAAAAAGTGTCCGGCATTATTCCACCGTTCCGAAGACAGTACGAATCCGGCTGAAACCCGCCTGGGTTCCTGCATCGTTGACCCGAATTCGCATCTCGTGGCGAGAATCAGGATCAATTCGCAATTGCAAATCCAGATCTGCATCCTCCCTGTGTGCTGTCTCCAGCCTGCCCAGAATATCCTCGTACGTCTGAGCCTTTTCGTCACCGATATACACAACGTTGTCGTGTCCGATCTCAATCAGCAAGGAAGGATCGTCGGTATCATCAAGCGTCACTTCCACAGCTTCCTCAAGACGTGCCGGAGCAACATCGAACTTCTTTTGCAGATCAAATGCAGCAGTAATCATGAAAAAAATTAACAGCAAAAACGTCACATCGACCATTGGTGTCAGGTCTGTTTCTTCAAATTCAGGACGACGCCGGCCCAGACCAATCTCATCGTCGTCGAGCTCTTCCCACGAAGGAAGACTGACCCACTGACGATTACCAAGCACCATGTCAGGTGCGCGACGCCCGGATAACCTGCGATCCTTCGCCTTTTGCACATCGGTTGAGACAAATGAGCTACTAACCCTGGCGGGTGCGTTTTTTTTCTTTTCTGCAGGTACCGCACTCGACTCAGTAACGGCCTTACCCGTTATCTTCTCGATCTGAGACAACTCCGGCAGTCGCACCAGGTCCAGTGAACGCTTTTGCCTGACAGCGGTTTGCAGAATTTTGACGTCGTTCAGGATTGCCCCGGCTGTCTGATAACGCTGCGATCGTCTTTTCGCGATCATGCAGTGTACCATCCGACAGATAACGTCGGGCAGATCAGGATTTTCTTCGGAAAGAGGCGGAGCCATCGTCGTAATATGCTGAACCGCAATTCCGGTTGCCGTGTTACCCGTAAACGGAGTCCGATTACACAACATCTGGTAACAGGTGATCCCAAAGGAGTAAATATCTGACCGCTGGTCAAGATCTTCTCCACGGACCTGCTCAGGGCTCATGTACAGCGGCGTCCCAAGTGTCGTACCCTCCAGTGTCAGTCCGCCCGGTTCTGACTTTTCCTGAAGTTGAGCCAGGCCAAAATCCGCGACCTTCACAACGCCGTTTTTATCTACGAGGACATTGTCCGGCTTGATATCCCGATGAACAATGCCTGCATTCCCCGCAGCAGCAAGGGCCGCTGCCATTTGCCTGATGACATGCAGTGCAACATGCAGTTCAGGTATGCCGTGGATCTTTAGAATCGAAGCAAGGTCCTTACCCCGAACATATTCCTGGGCAATAAAGTGATAATCCCCCTCATGCCCAATCGTATAAACCTGCACAATATTCGCGTGACTGAGCGCAGCAGCGGTCATTGCTTCCTGGCGAAACCGTGAAACAACGCGTTCGCCTGATGAGTTCATCAGGGCCGGCTTGAGAACCTTCACCGCCACAGACCGTTCCAGCGTCGTTTGCTCCGCCAGATAAACGTCAGCCATCCCGCCACTGCCGATATGCTTCACCAGTCGGTATTCACCAAATGTTTTTCCGACCAGATCTTTCATTGGAACATCAGACTTTCAGTCAGCATTGCAAACAGCCGAAAATGAGAGACACACCGTTTCACGCAGAAAAAAAACTACCCGGAACGTTCCGATGCAGCCTGATTTTTCTGCCCGAGCTCTTTCAAATTTTCAGACTTCCGCACAACATTCGGACGAAACCACGGCTATCCGGCACGGTCCTTACAAAAAACTTTGGTAACTGATTTGTTACAGATCACGCACCGCGTGATCGTAATCCACCTCGCCTTCTATCGAGTTAATAACGGATTCCACTTCGCCGACAAACCCATTGCGTGCATCACGTCCGGCATAAATCATAATGTCCAGTTTGCCACCAACAGCCAGGTCTTCCAGTTCATCTGCCAGCTCGTCCAGACTCACTCGTCTCCCGTCGAACAACAGCCGGCTGTCATCTGAGATTACATCCGGAGACAAAATCTCAACGTTCAGGTACCCGTTGGCGTTGGCATTCTGTCCGGTCACAGCAGGTGGAATATCCTTGTCCGGAGTCGCCTGCATCGTGGATGTCACCATAAAAAAAATCAGCAGCAAAAAGGTGACGTCAATCATCGGAGTGATGTCGAGGTCACTGTCTGCTGTCCGCTTTTTTCTTCCGCCAATCCTGAATTCCGGAGACCGTCGCGGCATCCTTAATCTCCAATCCTCCACCTGAAACTGTCAATGTTCAATACGGACGACACAAGTCACGACCGGGATTTCGGTCCGGAACTCAGACCGGCGCGAACCTGTGATGCTTCCAGATCGTCAACCACGATCCCCATGATTTCATCGACCGAATCCTGCAGTCTGGCAATCCTGACATTGGCAAGATTCGTCATCACCACAATCGGAATGGCAATGGCAAGACCACAGGCCGTCGTTAACAGTGCAAAGCTGATGTCGTCTGCCAGATCCGACGGCTCGGGTTTTGCCGAACCCGCGATCTCACGAAAGGCCCCGATCATACCAACGACTGTGCCCAGCAGACCCAGCATCGGGGCAGACTTAACAATCGTATTGAGCCAAGCGAGTCTTCGGTCAAACTCTGACACAATTTCTCGCTCATAGAACTCGCTCAGCAGCTGTCGAATCTTTCTTACCGGTTTATTTCGATTTTCAATCGCCACCATGACCAGCTGGGGAACCGCACGCGACCAAAGTTCAGGAGAGTCGCAGATTTCCGTAGCCGCGTCAAAATGATTTGACTCCAGGTGACCGCCAATATCTTCCAGAAACTGTTCAGCGGACTCACGTCCGGGAAAAGATTTCTGAGCCACTCGGCGCATCAGCACGATAATACAATAGACACCGTAAATAAAGGAAATCGCCAGCGCGCCGTAAATTGCGTAGCCCAGCCAGAGAAGAATGGGCGAAATATCAATCTGAGCCAGCAGTGCCGGCTGGACCTGAAATTGCATGTGAATGTATGTCCTGAGCAATCGTTGACAGCGTCCTGCATCGCGATTTTGTCAAGTCTGGTTTTATCGATACTTCTGGTCTGTGACAATGAACTGGTATGCGCCTGATTCTCCGACCACCCGAAATCGGGTGCGTCGAATTTTTTCTGCCGGCTGACCGGCGTGGTTCATTTCAAGCTGAAGCAACATCGCTTCGGTCTCAGAAGGATAAAAATGTAAAATCTGCCCGCTGGCAGCATCGGTAACACCAGCCTCTTCTAACAACTCTAAATCAGCCTGCACACGGTCGCCACCCTGCCAGCTCATGAACAAACGCTGTTCTCCTGAGGTAATACGCGTCTCTCGTTTGTCTTTGGTGCTACTGAAATTGCTGACGTAGATGATCCGAAGGTCCGGAATTACCACACCCAGCTCTATGCCGAAGAAATCCAACTGCTGTGCATACTCACTGAGACTGCCGCTTTCAGAGAATTCAACATTCCATCGGTTTTCCTGGGGAATCGCGGTTGCTGTTCCTGCCCCTCCCAGTGGACTTCCGGTGCTGCCCACGGCACTGCCAAGGCTTCCGCCCGAACTCTCATCACTGAAGTTATTGGGAAGTTCCAGCTGAGTCGCCGCACCGGCGGTGCTAATCATTCGCTCCACCACTTCTTCCAGCCTTGATTCCTGCTGGTCATTCGACAGGGAGGGATCGTCAGACAGGTCTTCCGGAATCTCAACTTCCAGGGAGTCAGTGTCGACGCCGTCATCCGTATCGCTGATCGCCGGCATCATTTCGGTCTGCATCGTCGGCTGGCTGGGCAACAAATTGCTGAGCCAGATGGAAATCAGCACAATCACACTGCCAATAAGTACCAGAGCAGCAGCAATCACCACCGAACTGGTGTGATCATACCTCGTCTCCCGCATCACTGGGATGCGACCGGAAACAAGACGTTCCTTACGATCAGGTATGTTTGACATTTGTCAATCCACTCGACCCGAACGCAGAAGGAATTCACCACCAGGGAGTACAGGCGACACTCCGGCAGCTGGCGCAGCAGACTCAATTGGAACCCGATTCTTGAAAATCGCAGTTTAAAATACTAGCCGCATGCGCCGCTTGTTTCAACAAATCGACAAACGCACCTCTACGCCTGTGAGGCGACGAATTCACACATCAATCACATGCAGGCAGCACTCAGACCACCGGCAACCTCTGGCAACAACCATTTGCCTGCGTACATAGTTCGACGCTCCATGGTCGCTCCCCAAAACGCCTCGAAACAATTCAATCAGATTCGATTTCTACCGGGTCAGCCAACCGGTACCAAGACTGGAGATTTGGATACGTCACCTGCTGCCGGTTCAAAGCTGCACCACTGATCTGTACCCAGTCAACCGTTCCATAAAAAGGAATCAGGGAACGATCACGACGGGTCTTCTGTCACTTCAATTCGTACACACTGCACACCACTGTAGACAGCCACATGATTTCGTGCGGGCAGGACTACCGAAGTCAACAAACTCTGACAAAGTCCGCCGGAAACTTGATTAACTCAACAGTAGCCGGCAGAAGGCCGCGTTCCTACAGAAGCAGGGCATCACAGATCACCATGAAGTGACGTGAACGTATCGCATTACCCATACACGTCCGCTGACAAACCGGTAATGACAATCAGCAACGCACAAGGCTGTTCAAAAATCCCACAGCCCTTGTGTGCATTGCAGACGCTCAGGCCAGCACGTCGTGGACGACTTCACCATGCACATCGGTCAACCTGAAGTCCCGACCTGCATAGCGGTACGTAAGTCGTTCATGGTCCAGTCCCAGCTGGTGCAGAATTGTGGCGTGCAGATCGTGAAAATGGACTTTATTCCTGACTGCGTAATAACCATATTCATCGGTCTCACCGTATTGAATGCCGGGTTTCATGCCGCCGCCACAAAACCACATCGTATTGGCATGAGGATTATGATCACGACCATTCCTCATACCACCCTCCGATACCGGAGTACGACCAAACTCACCGCCCCACCAGACCAGTGTATCTTCCAGTAAGCCGCGTTCACGCAGATCTGTCAACAGAGCAGAGATTGGCTGATCGACTTCCAGTGCATTTTCTGTATGTCCCTCTTTGAGGCCCCTGTGCTGATCCCATTTGTAACTGTGTGACAGCTGAACAAATCTCACACCACGTTCGGCAAAACGACGAGCCATCAGACACTGCAGACCAAAGTCCCTGGTCGGTTCCTCATTGACTCCGTACATCGCAAGAGTGCGTTCCGTCTCATCTGAAATGTCCTGAACCATTGGCGCTTCGCGCTGCAGTCGAAAGGCCAGTTCAAATGACTGAATCCGACTCTCCAGATCTGAATCCGGACCAATAGACTGCAACTGCATCCGGTTCATCCGCTGCAGCAGATTCAGTTCCATTCGCTGACGGTCAGTTGAGGTACTCCCCTGAATGAAGGGAATTTTCGCATTCTGTGATTCCATGTTGGCGTGACCAACAGGAGTGCCCGCATAAGTTGCCGGCAGGAACGCGGACGTCCAGTTGTTGGCTCCGCCATGCGTCAGTGAAGGGCAGATCGTGACGTATCCAGGCAGATCCTGATTCTCTGTCCCCAAACCATAACTGAGCCAACTGCCCAGACTGGGGCGGACGAACGTATCACTGCCCGTATGCAGTTCCAGCAAAGCAGCACCGTGTCTGGAATTCGATCCGTGAATCGAGCGAATCAGTGTCAGCTCGTCCACATGTTTTGCCACGTGGGGAAAGAGTTCGCTGACATAGGCCCCACTGTCGCCGTACTGCTGAAATCGAAAGGGTGATTTCAGCAGGTTGTACGTCCTTGCAGAAACAACACGAGGTTTGGCGAACGGAATCGGTTTATTGTCATCTTTAATCAACCGGGGCTTGAAATCGAACGTGTCGACCTGCGACGGACCACCGTGCATGAAAAGAAAGATGACTCGTTTCGCCTTCGGTACAAAATGAGGCACCTGAACGCTTAAATCATTTCGAGTGGCGGCACGGGATTCGTCCGAAAGCAGACTGGCGAGGGCGACCGATCCAAAACCAGCACTGGCCTGTCGCAGCAAATCACGGCGGGTCACAGCAGTGTGATTGTTCCAGTGGGACAAATTGTTCATTGCCGCGTCTATTCCACGTATGCAAATTCATTGGAAGACAATAATACTCGACAATAACTCTGCCAGGCCTTCAAATTTGCTTCTTTTTCAGCATCCCCCAGCGAAAGACACACCTCATTAATAAACGCAAGGGCCAGCGAAATTTCTTCGTCACCGGGCGGACGATTGAATACCTGCCCAACCGCCACAAAAACTTTCTGTCGATCGTCCGTGATGTCAATCAAACGTCGGGCCATTGCCAGTGTCTGTTCTTCTGACAAAACGCTGTTCATCAGCATCAGCGCCTGGGGAGCCACAGTCGAAGTCTGTCTTTTTCCTGCCGGTACGGCAGGATCAGGAAAATCAAATGCCTGCAGAACATCATAAACAGCACTGCGAACCACGGGTACGTACACTGAGCGACGGTGATTATCAAATTCGCTGGTGATACCATCTCCTCGCGTGCCGGTCACGTATTTGCGATTCTGCACCTTCAGCAGCGACCCGCCCGTCTTCAGATCAAGTCCGGTTCCAAGCGTTATCATCGAATCCCGAAGTTCTTCACCCGTCAACCGACGCCGTCGAAATCGCCACAACATATTGTTGTCGGGGTCCGCTGCACCTGACACCGGATCAAACTGCGTACTCATTCGATACGTACTGCTGAGCATCATCATGCGGTGCAGCTGCTTCAGCGAACCGCCACCATCAACGAATCGTCTCGTCAACCAGTCCAACAGTTTTGGATGTGTCGGCGGTTGACCAAGCAGGCCAAAATTATCAACTGACGGCGTCAGTCCACGACCAAATCGCCAGTGCCAGACACGGTTAACAATGACTCGGCCAACCAGAGGATGATCAGGCTGGGTCATCCAGCGTGCCAGTTGCAGCCGGCCACTTTGCTGCGGGTCAATCTCGGGTGCCCCCAGTCCTCCGATGATCCGCAGAAACCGCCGAGGTGCAACATCACCCAGCACAATATGACTGCCTCGCAGATGAATTCGCAGGTCTTCCGGCGTGTCTTCCGTGACCCCCATTGCAACATCAACGTCGGGCTGAGCAGCGGCATGATGTGTGCGTTGGTCGTAGAGTTCTTTGAGTTGCTGCCTCGCTTCACCGACGAGAACGGAAAGACTCAATTGAGTGGGGCCTGCCAGCGGTGACGGATCAGCAAACCACGCCTCCGGCAAAGTTTCCCGGGAACCGGTCAAAAGATTTTGATACACCGCAGCGACGTCTCGTAACGACATTGGCTTCGAGGCAATCAGTGCCTGACGAACGGGTTCAGCTCGATCATCGCCCTGCTCCACCAGCAATTCGGCCGCCTGTTCGGCAAAGCCCGACGAGGCCAGCTGAGACAGCTTGAGCCAGGTACCAAAGGATGGAAACTGAGTCTGATTTCCGTTGCGAACCTGGTCCAGAAAGTCGCGCCAGAGTTCCACCAGATGCAGATTGACACCGTAGTCCGCAGCGATCTGTGACAAACAGGGTGATCCTGCGCTGGCTGGTCGACCGTCTGGCCCGCACCGCACCAGTAACAAACGATCGATATGCGGGTAAGGACCGTCAGAGTAAAACCGAATCGTGTTCTTTCCCTGCTTCAGCTCCAGCTGACCACCGGGAAACCAGCGTTGTCCATCGGGGTACCAGCTTCCGGTAACCTGCCCGGCCACTGCGTCATCGACCGGACTTCCATTAACTGACAATTTCAAAGGACGGTTTTCTGCTGCCGCGAAGCGTAATTCCAGCTGGTACAGACCCGGTTGACTCACCTTCAGATCAAATTCGGCGAATCCGGCTTTGTCACTCAGAATCACACCGATTCCTTCACCGTACCCGGATGTCTGACTTTTGAGATCACCACGATGAAAAGCTTCCCCTTCCAGGACCGTCACATCCTGCCTGACCTCGAAAGGCTGATCCTGCTTCATCAAAGCCGGTCGGCGTGGAATCTTCTGCTGATGAGCAAGCTGCAGATTACCGGCCGCCAGCAGATAGTCCCCAAACTGACGTCGAATCTGCTGAGCGATTTCCGCTCGTTGTACCACTGTGAACCGATCAATCTTTGTCTGCACTTCCGCACGCTTCCGATCGATTTCCGCCCTCTCCTCCCGGACTCGCTGAGACTCCAGTTGCCGTTCGTACCAGACAGCGACAACCTCATGGTTCTCCATCGTCTTGCTGCTCTTGAAGATTCCAGCCAGTGAGTAGTAATCTTCTGTGGGCAGTGGATCGAATTTATGATCGTGACATCGAGCACAACCCAACGTCAGCCCCATAAACGTTTGCCCAAGGGTGCTGACCTGTTCATCAATGATATCCATCTGCATCTTCATGGGGTCATCTTCGGCAAGCATCTTCGGACCGATGGCCAGGAACCCGTTGGCAATCAGGCGATTCATATTTTCCTGATCGTCCTGAAGTTGCGGTAACAGGTCACCCGCAATCTGCTCCTGAACAAATCGCGGATACCGCTTATCAGAGTTGAACGCTGAAATCACATAGTCGCGATATCGAAAAGCATTGGCATAAGACAGATTTTCATCCAGGCCGTTGGTGTCAGCGTAACGGGCGATATCCAGCCAGTGACGCCCCCAGTGTTCACCGTACCGCGGTGAACCCAGCAGTCGATCAATCACCTTCGCAAAAGCGTCCTCTGAATGATCGACCAGAAAGGCTTCTGTTTCTGCCGGAGTCGGCGGAAGACCAGTGAGGTCGTAAGTAGCGCGACGAATCAGTGTGCGTTTGTCCGCCGGAGCGGCTGGCAACAGCCCTGCGTCCAAAAGCCGTTTAAAAATAAAGTGATCGACAGGTGATACGGGCCAGTCGGAACCGACTGCCGGCGGTTGAGGATCCGCTACCGGCTGAAACGCCCAGTGGCTGAGTTGTTTTTCGGTAAACTGCATACCTCCTGTGGAGGAACTGTCCGACTCAGGCGTGGTCGTGGCCACTTTTGTATTCGGCCACGGCGCTCCCATTTCAACCCAGCGGGTGAAGTTGACCACGTCCTGCGTGGACAGTTTTTGCTTTGGAGGCATCTTGAGAAATTCGTCATGCCGGATCGCACTGATCAGCAGACTTTCCGCCGGCTGACCGGGACGGATTGCCGGTCCAAATTCTCCCCCCTGCAATATTCCGGCTCGACTGGAAACGTCAAAACGGCTTTCTGCATCGTCTCCACTGTGACAGTCAAAACAGTGCTCAACCAATACCGGCCGGATATTGGTTTCAAAGAATGCAAACTGCTCCGCTGTTACGGCAGGATCCCTGCTTACAACTGGGTCCTCACTAGCCACAGATGTGACACCGCCGTGCAGCATCAGGAGCAGCATCACGCCAGGTCGCAGCATTTTCACTCTGTCCCGTATCAACCGGCAACACCAGACAACATACGTCGTATTATTCATCATGTGAGACAAACGAGGTCTGACTCATTGCCGTAAATGCCATTTCGACCACACATCAACCTGCTCCGCCAATGCCCATGGCTTGATCTGTCAGGACACCCGTTGGTATCCGGGAACAGGGGACCGTGAAGAATCCGGACACAACAACAGTTTCCCGGGGAAGTGCACACATTACAAGGTTCAAACGACTCACGGTCCTGCCGGCCGTGAGGATTCCGGACAGCATTATCACCGTTAAGCAATGAACTTCCGGCTGATATGTGATAGACCGAACCGGACCGGTTCGGTCTATTCGTCGATTCGAGCCCATGCACGCGGGAGCCATTTGATCAGATCGGAAGCGATCAAACTGCGTGGTGACAATTCGGCTGCATACAAGTCTCCAGCCAAACCATGCGCATATACTCCCGCGACAGCCGCATCATAGGCAGGCAGACCCTGCCCGCAGAGAGCGGCAATGATGCCGGTCAATACGTCACCCGAACCACCGGTCGCCATCCCGGAATTACCGGTGGAATTCACATACGTATGAGTTCCATCGGAAACAACAGTTCCTTTTCCTTTGAGAACGACAACGGCACCAGTCTGTGCTGCAAAATCCTTGGCCAGCGTCTGACGACCGGAACCGATAACTTCCGTGGAATACCCGGTGAGTCGCAAAAATTCACCTGGGTGAGGAGTCACAATCGTGGGTGCATCTCGTGAGAGCGAAAGTTGTTTTGCAGCCACACAATTCAAAGCATCGGCATCCAGAATCAGCGGAATGCTCACCTGACCAATCAAAGCCCGAACGAGTTCTTCTGACGCAGGTTCCTGTCCCAGGCCCGGTCCCGCAGCAATAACGTCCTGGCCGTCAATCAAACCCGGCACGTCACCTGCGACGTCCGCTGACAACTGACCGTCACCGTCACAGGACAAAGCGACGGTCATATACGATGGCTCGAAGGCGGCCACAATCGACTGAATTGACTGCGGCACGGCAACGGTAACCAGTCCGGCCCCCGAACGCAGTGCCGCTGCACCGGCCAGACATGCTGCCCCGCTCATTCCGGGAGAACCACCAACAACCGTGACTCGACCGAAAGTTCCCTTGTGGCCGTCGGACGGCCGTTGTGGAAGCTGGATCTTCATAGTCCTACAAAATCAATACAGCTCGGAAAAATATTTCGCCGGACCACGGCCCAACACAACAAATCACAGTATTCGGTTACACATCAGAAAAATTCCGGCACAGTACATCCAAGTTCAGTCAGATCACAAACACCCCGCAACCATCATCCTCGAACACTTCCGGTGAATATGACTCGAACCCGTGTTCTCGGATCGCTACGATCGTCCCCAGCATTTACTTCGTCCTGTGCCCTGCCGGAGTTGTTATTTATGTCTCTGAATCGCTGTGTTTTACTGTTTGTGGTTTGTGTTACCTGTCGCGAAACGACTCTGGCACAGGAACCGTTTCGTCACGTACTGACCAGCACCAATTCGGGCACCACGGAAACATCTTGGGAAATCAATCGTCAAACGGTGACTCCTGATTGTGAACATGACTGGAGTATTCGCAAGAGAACGCTGCGAGGAGGACGACAGGAAGGCGTGGAAATCGTCACCGTCGATAACGGCGCGATGCAAATCAAAATCTGTCCGACTCGCGGCATGGGCATTATGAGTGTCACCATGGACGATGTCGAATTGCGATGGGACAGCCCCGTCAAGGAAATCGTACACCCACAATTCGTGAATCTGGAAAGCCGTGGAGGTCTGGGCTGGCTTTTCGGTTTCAATGAATTCATGTGCCGTTGCGGTCTCGAAAGTAATGGAGGTCCGACGACCGATCGCTTCATCAATAATGTGGGCGATGAAGCCACCATGGATCTGACGTTGCACGGGCGAATTGCCAACATCCCGGCGCGCGATGTTGTCGTCCGTGTTGACCGCCAGTCACCGTTCGCCATTCACATTGAAGGACAGGTCGACGAAACTCTGCTGTTTGGACCAAAACTGGAATTGCATTCGGAATTGGTCGTGGTTCCCGGAGCAGCCAGTTTTCAGCTGGTGGACGTGGTTCACAATGCAGGCGCTCAGGATCAGGAATTCGAGATTCTGTATCACGCGAACTACGGGTCTCCGCTTCTGGAACGGGGGGCGAAAGTTGTGGTTGCCAGTGAATCGGTCGAACCGATCAACGATCGGGCCGCAGAAGGATTGACAGACTGGAACAGCTATGCGGAACCGGTCGCAGGGTTCATCGAACAGGTGTATCTGATCACGCCCAAATCCGATGCGGATGGACGGACCACAGCCGTGTTGCACAACAGTGCCGCAGACCGTGCTGCCTCGATCACCTGGTCCGTGTCTGAACTGCCTTATCTGACAGTCTGGAAGAACACCGGAGCCATCGCCGACGGCTATGTGACGGGCATTGAACCGGGAACCAATTTTCCTCATCCCAAGCCGGTGGAACGTGAGGCCGGTCGGGTCCCGGTACTGCCACCGGGGGGCAGCCATCGGATGACTCTGGAATTCGGCATTCATCCGAATCGGGAGTCTGTCAGCAGAGTCATTGATCGAGTGGGCCGAATTCAGCGACGAAACTGACAGCCAGAGCCTTCAATCTCTGTCTATTTTCAAAAAGCCTGGGTTCTCCAAAGCAAAAACGAAGCACGTGCTTCGGATTCGCAGTCTCTCCTGTACAATACTAGACTTGTTCCCCCGGGCGTCCGTGACACGTGACGTCCGGTTTTCTTTTGGGCTGGCGAAGTCAGAGGATTTTCTGCGACGACGCCTGTCACCGATCGACCTGGAATTGTGTCGTGAATGCAGTTCCGTGATTAATTGTGAGTCATCATTGTGCCGGCAACTTCTGTAATTGGACTGCAGTGGGGCGACGAAGCCAAGGGCAAGGTCGTCGATCTTCTGACTGAGAAACACGATATTGTCATCCGTTACCAGGGTGGTAATAACGCAGGCCATACGGTGAAATTCGGTGGCAACACCTATAAGCTCAGTCTGCTCCCGACCGGAATGCTCCAGAGTCACGTCCAGTCGGTGATCGGCCCCGGAGTTGTTATCAATCCGCAGGCCATCCTCAACGAACTTGACAGTCTCGTCGCAGGCGGCATTGACTGCTCCAAACGGCTGATGATCAGCGATCGGGCGCATGTCATCTGCCCGTGGCATCATCTGGAAGAAGCCGCCTTCGAAAAACAGCGAGGCTCCAAAGCCATTGGTACAACCATGCGCGGTATCGGAACCTGTTACCGTGAAAAGGTCGGACGCTTCCACGCAATTCGTATGGGAGACCTGATCAACAAAGATCGGTTTGCTGATAAAGTCCGGGAAATCGTACCGTTCAAACAAATCGTTCTGAATGCCCTGGATCCCGACGGCGAGCCACTGAATGCCGACCGTATTATCGAAGACTATTCAGCGTGTGCCGATCGACTCCGACCAATGGTTGCTGACACAACCGCATGGTTACTGAACGCTCTTGAAAACAACCAGCGTCTGCTGTTCGAAGGTGCCCAGGGCAGTCTGCTGGACATTGACCACGGAACCTTTCCCTATGTCACATCGTCCAACAGTTCGGGTTGTGGCATCCACAGCGGCAGTGGCGTCCCCGAACGAGCGATTGGCACAATGATCGGTGTTGCCAAGGCTTATACAACACGCGTGGGTGGAGGACCGTTTCCTACGGAACTGGATAACGATCTGGGACAACAGATTCGAGTTGCGGGAAATGAATTCGGAACGGTCACCGGTCGGCCGCGTCGGTGTGGCTGGTTCGACGCCGTAGCCACACGATACAGTGCCCGCATCAGCGGTGTTGATTCCATCGCCGTCGCTCTGCTGGACGTGCTCAGTGGACTTGGTGAACTAAACGTCTGTGAAGCTTACGACGTCGGCGGAGAAATCACGCGAGACCTGCCATCCTGCCCGGATGCGCTTCGTCTGGCAAAACCGGTTCTGCGTGCGGTGCCAGGCTGGACAGAAGACATCACCGGTATCCGAAATTTCGCCGACCTGCCGCAAAATGCAAAGCAGTACATTCAGACTATCAGTGAACTCGTGGAACGACCCGTTCAACTGGTGTCGGTTGGCCCGGACCGAGACCAAACCATTGTCATGACCCCACTACCCGGTTTTTAGGAACCGTTGATTCAGAGGGTCTGTCCGGCAGCAGAAGGGCCAACTTACCAACGGCCGACTGACGAGGAACGGTGGACAGGAGTGAAACCTCTCGCAGATCCATTTTCATCTGCCGACGATGCAGGTGGTTGCATCGGTTCAGTGTAGTCCGTGCAGTGGTTAATACTAATGTATACCGAGGACGTGCTGATTGGATGAAGTCACATAAACAAACCACTATTGCACTATTGCACTGATTGCAATCCGGAAACGAACCTCGGCTGTGCCGGTCGGCGCGATGCCCGATCGATAAATGTCCGTTTACCTGCCTGTTTGACCACGTCTGCAAGTACTGCGATCCCAACCATTTCCGGAGTACTCTGAACACCCAGTTTGCGTACCGCATTCGCCCGATGCTTTTCTATAGTCTTCACACTGATTTCCAGTTCACGGGCGATGCTCTTGTTCGGCAGACCGGCCGAAACTCGCATCACAACTTCGGTTTCTCGTGGTGAGAGACGCTGCATTCTGGTACGAGCTTCGTCACGCCGCTTCATCCATGAGGAATAGGCTTCATCTCCACTGTCAACACGACGGCGGACAGAACTTTGCGTTTCGAATCCTGCCGATGCGGTTTTAGCCCCTGCGCTGCTGACTTCCGCAAGATTGACGGTCACGCCGTAGACAGTCCCGGATGCCTGACGCAGAAAATTTCCCAGAAGCACAAAAGTTCTCTGATGAACCGGGATCACGCTGCAAATTGCTGTCCGACTGCTGATGGAATCAGCCACGGTTCGGCACGCAGTCGCATACACAAACTGCCATGCCCGCGGGGAAGACGGAGACTGTTGTTCGGCCGTGAGACGGGCCGCCAGAGCGGAATTGCGAAAAACAGGCTGCCCTTCATCGTCAAACACCGCTACAGGATGCTGGTGGGCGTCTACGATCATCCGTGTCTCAGCAATATACTCCGAAATGGTCCGCGGGGACTGAGACACCGGATGTCCGACTGAGTGTGCTCGCGTTCCAGAGATTCCGTCAAGTCGATAAGAAACCACAGCACCGTTCCTTCTGAATTCAGGACACGCCTGCGAACAGGTCGCCAGGATGGCAGCTGATTCGTAAGTGTCAACACGGGGTAAAACTGGTAACACGGATGCGAGGGAGAGGGAGAAGAGTCCTGGCAGGCAAAAGTCGTCCTGGTAAAATTCCCTGGAGGAAAACAACCGGTCTCATAATCCCTACCTCTCCTGACATGTTTGTCGGAAATTCATCTGAAAAATGTGCAGCTGCCGGACCGGAAACAGTGTTAATCGGAACAATCCTGATAAACCTCCGGTGGGTTTTCCTTACCGTCGAATGATTTCATGCGCAGTCCAGGGGATTACCTTTACGGACGCGTATCGCCGCAGATGTTCGCTGACAGCCGAACCTACCAGCTCCCGGACGAAATGCAGCCCATGACAGAATTGCTCAACGCCATCAAGGAATTGCTGTCCGAACACTGGATCAAGGTACTCACAGCCGCCGGATTCACGCTGGCCGGCTGGATTGTGGCCCACTGGCGAGCGAGTCGGGCATGGAAGCGACGTGAATTCTTCGAACGCATCAACTTTTCGCTCAATTCCATCACGGACGATACACTGAGAATACGTACCCTGTCGGAAAAATCCTGCTCAGACATATTTCTGAACACGTACGCTGTCCGACGTCTGGGTCAGCTCATTGCAAAAACGAACTCCCGTGATCCAGTCGTACCAATCCCTCGGAAAGACTGCTGGTTCTTTCTGAATTCCGTGCTCAACGAACTTTCAGAACAGTTCGCATCGGGCTTGCTGGCGCGAGAGGCCGGAAAACAGGTGCTGTCAACTCAGTACCTAATCTGTCTGACCAATGAGTGCGACGGAGATCTGAGAACCCGCAAGCTGCGGGCGATGGTAATCCGCCGCAAACTGCTGCTGTGCCTGCCGGAAGCAGCTCCAAAATTCGAACATCCTCAACACAGGATCCGCTGGCAAACCCTAAAACATCTGCAAAAGCGATACACCAGCGAACCCTGGCGATTCCTGGAAGTTGAACTGGTGGTCTGAACAGCACGGAATGCTCCCTGAAGAGACGATTGCTGACTGCTCACGCTCGAACGGCTGTACCGTGACCGCTATAGTTCCGCAGCGAGACAGAACAGATTCCAATCTGAAACTTTTCAGATCCCGACGCCGTGAGGCCTCCCAATGAAGATTCATGAATACCAGGCAAAGGCACTCTTCCAGCAGGCGGATATTGCTGTTCCCCGAGGAATCGTGGTTCGAACAGCGGACGAAGCCGCAGCAGCATTCGATGAACTCGGCAGTGATCTGGCTGTCGTGAAGTCTCAGATCCATGCCGGTGGTCGCGGGAAAGGAAGATTCCAGGAATTTCCCGATCAACCCGGTGTTGTGCTGGTACGTTCCGCTGATGAAGCCCGGGAAAACGCAGTCCGAATGCTGGGCAGTACACTCGTCACCGTCCAGACCGGACAAGACGGAAAACAGGTCAATACTCTGTTTGTTGAACAGGGGCTGAAGATTGCACGCGAACTTTACCTTGGCATCGTGGTTGATCGAACCGTGGGTGGTCCGGTGGTGATCATGTCCTCCGAGGGCGGGATGGAAATCGAAAAAGTCGCAGAAGAGTCCCCGGAAAAAATTCTCTCTGAAACCTTCGATGCCTCGGAAGGACTGTTTCCGTATCAGGCTCGTAAACTGGCCTACGCACTGGGCTTCAGTACTCGGGCAGTGCGAAACGCCGAAAAGCTGCTGCCGCAACTCTGTCGATTCTTCGTCGACAACGACTGCAGTATGGTGGAAATCAATCCACTGGTGCTCACAGAAGACGACCGGCTGCTGGCTCTGGATGCAAAAATGTCGTTCGACGACAACGCCATGTTTCGGCACAAATCTCTGGCCGGGCTGCGTGATATGAGTGAAGAGGACCCTGCTGAAGTGGAAGCAGGGGAGGCAGGACTCAGTTACGTTAATCTGGAAGGCAGTATCGGCTGTCTGGTCAACGGTGCCGGACTGGCCATGAGTACCATGGACCTGATCAAGCTGCATGGAGCAGAGCCGGCCAATTTCCTCGACGTTGGCGGTGGTGCAAATGTTGATCAGGTCACTGAAGCATTTCGCATTATTCTGCGCGACGATGCAGTCAAAGCAGTTTTGGTTAACATCTTTGGCGGGATTATGCGATGTGATGTTGTGGTGGAGGCTCTGCTGGAAGCTTACGAAAACGTGGGATTTTCAGTCCCGCTTGTTGTGCGACTGGAAGGAACCAACGTGGAAAAAGCCAGACAGATGCTGAACGACAGCGGTCGCGACATTATTTCTGCGGAAGATCTGACAGATGCTGCGCAAAAGGTCGTGGCATCCCTGAGCGCCTGACTATTACTGAGATTGGGAGTGTCCGGGACCAGAGCCAGCGAATGACTTCCGACACAGCGCTGCAGCCGGAAACTGCCGTAAAAATTCAATCCGTATCAGATGACCCTCCCCGGAAGCATTCCGGGATCTTCAACTTCAACATCGAATACCCGGCAACATGAGCATCCTGGTAACAAAAGCAACGCGAATTATCTGTCAGGGGATTACCGGCAATTCGGGACTTTTTCACAGTCAAAAATGCCGCGAATATGCTGAGGAATGTCAGCCCGGACTCAATATTTTTTCAGCTGGAGTGACCCCAGGCAAAGGCGGTTCCGAAGTCGACGGATTCCCGGTATTCAACTCGGTCACCGAAGCTCGGGCCGAAACCGGAGCTAATACGTCGATGATACTCGTCCCGCCGCCATTCTGTGCCGATGCGATCCTCGAAGCCGCCGATGCCGGCATGCAACTCATCGTGGCCATCACAGAAGGCATTCCGGTGATGGACATGATTCGTGTGCGGTCAGCAATGAGAAATTCGGAAGCTCGCCTGATCGGCCCAAATTGCCCCGGAGTCATTACGCCTGGTGTGGCCAAGATCGGAATCATGCCTGGCTATATTCACACACCCGGCCGTATTGGAATTATCAGTAAGAGCGGAACACTGACCTACGAAGCCGCCTGGCAGCTGGGCCGGGTTGGGATGGGACAAAGTACAGCAGTGGGTATCGGTGGTGACCCGGTTGCCGGCACGAACTTCATTGATCTGCTGGCACTGTTCCAAAGTGACCCGGATACAGACGGAATTCTACTGATCGGTGAAATCGGAGGTAGCGCTGAACAGGAAGCGGCGGAATACATTCAGTCACATGTGACAAAGCCCGTGGCTGGATTCATCGCTGGCCAGACAGCTCCTCCTGGCAAACGTATGGGGCACGCCGGGGCCATCATTTCAGGCGGTGGTGGAACAGCGGCTGAAAAAATTTCAGCACTGCGAGGTGTTGGGGCTGTGATTGCCGACAGTCCCGCCGGCATGGGCGATGCCATGAAGCAGGCCATGCAATAGCGACCTGTTATCTGCATCCGAATCTCTTGGTATATCGTGACCTCAGTGGAAACCTCACCGCGTATCCGCCGGGCACCTCGACGACTCACTGACAATTTATCAATGCGACCACTTTCACCCTGGTCACACATCAGGATGATTCTCTTAATTATTGGAATAATCCGGGTCGTCATTGTTGGTATCTGATCCCTGGTCGTGGCCTTCCAGGAGAAATTTTCGCGGGTTCCGGGGTGTCTTTTTTCTCCTGTGTCACTTGTCTTTGTGGTCTTGTACTGGAACGAAGCCGGTAAATTTTTTTTTCGACCTCGCGGGAGGTGTTTCAATGGTTACGGGGCTCATGATCACCTGACGCCGTCGTGTTCGTGTGCGAACCGGCAGTATCTTTGACTGTGTCGATGCAGCAGGACCAAAATCAGTTAAAGACGATCCTAGATACCAGTGTCATTCTCTCTCACACCACCTGACACACGGGTCCGGGCCAGAAAAATCCATAACGTGAGGTAAGGTTCTATCAGAGCTGTTTGAGTGAAAGCAGGCCCTGTTTTTGCAGTCGCATGGGGATCACAGCAAAACCCATGGCCGGCGGTCTCGAGAGACGCTCATCACTTTTGCGGGTCACCAAAATTTTGATCGGGAAGCTCAGAGTCCTACGTGGTAGCGGGCATTCGTACGCGGACGAAAACACCGGGATCGGACGCGCCACCGTTCTGTGAGGTGGCTAACCTTTGCTCAACCAATCCGTTTCCTGGTCATGGAACATTCCGCAAGCTGAGGCTCAAAACTTAACGGCCTGTTTTTCCACCAGCCATGTTGATTCGTCTCACCAAACGGGATGCACTAAATAGAATCGTCACTCCAACCTCGAATGCCCCACCGGTAAAACGAGGGAACCGCTGCGAACAGACGGAAAGGGAACTTCAACACTGACACGGCGATCCGTAATCGCGAATGAGCAAAACTCGCTGTTTTCGTCGGGACATAAGCTTTTAACCAGACGTAAAAAAACCACACTTGAGTTGTAAACGTCTGCTGTATGGCGGTGCCTCAAAACATTCAGATATTTGGCCTGGTGAGTAGCACTGCCAACCAGACAACACCACGCATATTAAACCGCATCCAAATACAATTCTGCACAAGGTCCTGGTGGTGACCTTCGGTCTGACGCGCCACCAGGTAGCTGAGTTCAGCGGTCGCGTGCAGCGACTCAGTGGCAGGCGTGACTGTGAGGATCTTTCTGGCATGATGAAGCTGTGCCCCAAGGTCACGACTTTTACCGCATCGGTCGCCGCAAGAAGATTGTCTGTTCGCGGAGAGGGCCGCGGACCATTGGGATCTGTCAGCTTCAGACGAGCAGACAAAGGGTTCCGAGGCTTTTCACGAAGGGTAGCAAGCTGCACCGTTGTGCAGCTTGCATAACCAAACTCGATCACCGCAATCAGAATCAGGCTGACTCTGAACGGAGGGCGCAGTACGACAACTTTAGAAACCCAGACCCGGCCGGACAATTTCGTTCCTTGAGATTCAGCGGACTGCGGTCTTATTCTGAGTCATATTCCAGGGTGCCTGAGCGCATTCACCGGCTGAACGAACTAAATTGCACATACGACTCTTCTTCTTAACACACTTGAAGCACTCAAATTCCCTCCCGGTAGCGTAAACTCTACCGGTATAGAATCCAGGTCAACCCCGGCTTTTCAGGAAACGGAACTCAGGCAGCCTGCACACTTCACAAAACCCGTACTGACCACATCAAAGTCTCAACAAGAACGATCATCGCCGCTCATGTCCCAGCGCAGCTTTAATGTGATAACCATTCCTGCAGGACTCATCGGAATCCTGGCTGGAGCGGCATGTACGGCAGACTGGCTTACAAATTCGGATGTGGCGAATCTATTGTGGCCGACGGATATCAATGACACGGTCATTGAACTGCTCGGTGGTACAGGAAACCGTCCCGAAAAGACTCTACAACTGTCTGTGCTGTCAGTGGCCTTACGATTTCTGGGTCTGCCGGCAATCTGTGTTGCAATCGCCTGTCTTTTCAGACGCGAACCTGGTGTCGCCGAAATGGCGGTAAGACTTTTGACACGGCTGGGTCTGGTCGGAGTCGGCTGCGGAATCATCTGGGGAGTGCAGCCTCTGGGAGGTCATGAGTTCGGTCTGGCCGTTCCAACGCTGGTGATGATGCTGACCGGAACAGCATTGTACTGCTGCGTGTCGGAATTTCTCCCGGAATCCGTACAGTCCGAATTCGGCAGCAGCAGGCTCTCATGGATTTTGATGTTAAGCGTGACAGCGGTCTGGATCGGTATTTCCTTCCGACTGAATGAACGACTCTATGCCAATCTCCTGATCCCGCACGGAGACTCGGCAATGTATGAAGAACATTTGTGGAATTTCCGACACGGGAAAGGATTTCGCAGTTTTCTGGATCAGGGATTGTTTCTTGGCGAACATATTCAAGTGATCCATCTACTGTTGATCCCGGTTCACATGATTTGGCCCACCCATTTAACTCTGGAACTGGCGGAATCTGTCGCCCTCGGAAGCTGCACCATTCCGCTGTTTTTTATTGTCCGGCAACGGTGTAATGATGATTGGGCCGCCTGTCTGGTAGCGATCAGCTGGCTGTTTTTCTTTCCGATGCACTTCCTGGACATCGCGATCGACCAGAAAACATTCCGTCCAATTTGTCTGGGCCTGCCGTTTCTGTTCTGGATGATCCAAGCTGCTGAATCCGGTCGATATCGACGGGCCTGGCTATTCCTGTTTGTTGCACTGTCGGCGAAAGAAGACATGGCACTCATTACAGCACCCATCGGCGCAGTAATAGCCATCAGCGCGTGGTACAGCGGGTCTCACCAGCGACTATTGAGAAACTGGGGATTGATCACAGCTGCGATATCCGCCGTGTGGTTGTTGCTGGCTGTGCTGATCGTGATTCCCGCCTTCCGGTCGGGGGATGTAGTCCACTACAGCAGGTATTTCGGAGATCTGGGCAGCAGTCCTGGTGAATTAATCCGGACAGCACTGACAAAACCGGGGCTTGTCCTTGCTCAGATCTTTAGCTTCAGAACATTGCTTTACGCCGTCGTGCTGCTGGCACCAGTGGGATTTGTCTCTGTTCGCAGTCTGCTGAAACTAGCGGCCGGTTCGCTCACATTTTTTATGCTGTGCCTGTTACAACTGGACTCTGGTCCGAATGACAGCGGTCTGCCACCGGTCCCCTATCACCATTTTCATGCACCTTTGCTGCCAGTACTGTTCTGGGCAGTTGCCTACGGAACGGCCGCAAACAGATCACGGCATCAGAGCCTTGCCTGGCTGCTGCCCCCAACACCGGTTGCCACCGCTCTGTTAGTCTTTTGCTGTTGCCTCACCACCGGCATCACGGGTTCGCTCTTACCCTTTGGCGCAGCCTACTGGTCAGAGATTTCGGGGTTTGGACGACATGCGTTGTTCTACCCTCGAGAAAACGTGGAAACAGAGCGGGCGCTCATTCGAAGAGCAGAAATGGCGGAAAAAGTAGTTGCACAGATTCCCGCCACGGCTCGAGTTGCGTCAACCGACTTCATTCATCCTCGATTAACACACTGTGAACGATCCTACGACTACAGCAATTACGAACGAGTGGTTAATGAAGACGGCAAACGAATTCCGGCCGACTGTGAGTTCATCGTGATCGATACAGGCCATCGGTATAGTTTAATTCGCCGCCCCGCTGAAATCCCGGAACTGCAGGAAACGGATACCTGGAAACTGCTCCCCGACGAAACCGACGGGTGCTTCCTGATCCTGCAGAGGCGAACAGAATGAGTCACACACAGGATCTGCACCTGCAGACCGGTTAACCCGCAGGTTCCATTGAATTCCAGTCTGCCAAATCGCGTCGCAGTAGCATAAAAAAAGCCGTCGCAGCGCCCGCACGCTGCGACGGCTCGGACCCCGAAACTACGCCGCTGTTGCCAACGGTGCAGTGAGGAACGATTCAGTTGAAACTGACCGGCCTTACAGCATCAGACCGCACCCGATGCTGCAAAGCACTGAATCCGGCTAAGGACCCGCATCCTTAACCTGACCAGTCTGTCTCTACTGAGCAGATGTCCCCAGAGCCACCTCTTCTTCCTCCTCCTGGATGATGATGCGGGGAGTCGCCATCAACATCACACTTTCAGTTTCCCGTCCAACACCGCTGTTCTTGAAAAGACGGCTGATGTAAGGGATCTTGTTGAGAATCGGTACACCGAACATAGTGCGACCTTCACGCAGACGTTTGATACCACCCAACAGAACAGTTCCTCCGTCAGGTACACTGACTGTTGTCGAAACAGAAATCGTCTCGATAACCGGTTGCTGAACGGTAATGTCTCCGGCACCGGCACCTCCACCGCCACCGCCGATTCCACCACCGGCCATGCCGCCCATGCCGCCGCCCATGCCGCCGCCCATGCCGCCGCCCATGCCGCCGCCCATGCCGCCGCCCATGCCGCCGCCGCCAAAGCCGCCACCGATGCCGCCGAAGCCCATCATGCCGCCGCCGCCCATGCCGCCGCCCATCAAGCCGACGCAGCAAATGCAGACGCACAACAAGCCGCCGACAGCAAAGCCCCTTTGATATCTTCACCTTCACATTTGCCGGTGGCGGTGCTGGTGGTGGAGCTATTGGTGGTGGTTTGGGTGGCGGCGGCATGGGCGGCGGCATGGGCGGCGGCGGCATGATGGGCGGCGGCATGGGCGGCGGCGGCATGATGGGCGGCGGCATGGGCGGCGGCGGCATGATGGGCTTCGGCGGCATCGGTGGCGGCTTTGGCCAGGTTGTTGAACATCGGCGAAAGTGACAGACGGACATATCGTCGATCAGCTGAGATCACTGCGGTGACACTCAGTGAAATACCATCCTGAATTTGACCGATCTGCGGCGCAAATCCGACAGCTCCTGTACCGACGACAGGAGCCACAGACGCGATATATGGTCGTGACGTCGAATCTGTAATTGTCGCTGACTGACCATTGAATACGGAAACTTTCGGGGCAAACAGAACATTGGCACGCCGATCTGACTGCACGGCTTCCAGGAAGAAGAATGCTTCCAGATCGCTCAGAATCGCCATACCGACTGAAAGTCCTCCTGTTGGATCAAAGTTGCCAAACTGAGGAATCCCCAGTTCAAACGATCCCTGTTGAAACTGAATATCAAAGTCATCAGTAAACTGTCCCGGTGCAGCCAACCCGACCGTGGTACGCCGGAAGCCGTCCTGGGTAAAGTTGCTGCGCGGAACAGTCTGAAACAGTCCCATTCCCATTCCGGCACCACCACCGGCCATGCCGCCGCCAGCCATGCCGCCGCCAGCCATGCCGCCACCAGCCATGCCACCGCCGCCCAGGCCACCGCCACCCAGACCACCTCCTGCACCGGCGATACCACCGATACCTCCAACGCCGGCAGCTCCGGCAGCTCCGGCAGCTCCGGCCACACCGGCCACACCGGCTGCTCCGCCTGCCCCACCGCCACCAGGCAAAGTGAAGTTATTAGAACCAAAGGCGGGAACACCGATCGGATCTCCGAGTGAATCCGGCACGTTGAAATCAAAATCCACACCAATCCGCTCAAAGAAATCATCGGAAACGGCGATGAACCGCACTTCAACCGTGACCTGCAGATCCTGCAGCTTCCGCAACTGTTCCAGCAACTCCACGATCTGATCATGAACCGCTGGAGTCTGCCGAATAATCAAGCTCAAAGTATTTTCACTGACACCGATTGTTCCTTCGCCACCGTCGATGTCCCACGTTCCCGGGGCAACGGCAGTAGTGATCATGTCCTTAAGTCCGGAGAAATCGAACTCGTCCACACCAGCGGTACCGGAAGCTCCACCACCGCGTGAAGAACCACCTGCCCCAATCTGGACATTGAGATCGTCTTCAAGCTGATAAAGGCCGCTTCCACCGGCTCTGTAATTCAAATTATCGAACGGACCGGACTGTGATTTATCAGAGAGCGGCACAACCAGGTCTGCCACCGGATAAGCAGTCGGTTTAAAATGTGACTCCTGCTCAAGACTGTCAGTGATCTTCAGAACCTCATTCTCGACTGTATAAACAAGTCCTCCGGACTGCTGCAGCAATAGGTTCAGAGCACTGCGCAATTCAATACCGTCCACGTCAATACTAACGGTCTGACTGGAAATCAGGCCCTGCGACTCAATCGCTTTTCTATCCAGCACGATGTTAATTTGGTGAGTGTTGGCGATATCGCTAATGATCGTTGTCAGCGGCACATCATGGAAGTGCAGTGAAACCTGACTGTGAAGGCTTTTCTGGATTCGCTGTTCACTCTCCGTTAGTCTGCGCCCGGAAGATCCGAAGCCCGCACGACGTGATGTGATCTCCTTCCATTTTGTGATACCCGGAAGAAGATAGTCACCTCGATCACGAGCCATGGTAAACTCGACATCGTTCAGAGCATTCAAATTCTGATCTGCAGAACGTGTGCGAACGTCTTCGTTAAACGCGATCTGCTTTTCCAGTTTGGATTTTGCAAGAATGGCTGCTGTCTCAGGAAGATCCGGGTTCAGGTCATAAGCCTTCTGAGCAATCAGTACGGCTTCCGCATAGCGACGCTGATTTGACAGATCATTGTACTGCTGAACCAAATCTGCAACTTCCTGTTCAATCCGAATCTGATGCTTAATATCACGTTCAATTTTGTCACGAACGGACTCATTCCGTTCTTCCATAGCGATCATCGGCTCTCGCTGTGCCCGATAGGCCTCGAGTTCCACTCGACGTTCGTTCACATACCGAGAAAGCGCCTGAGTTGACTCTTCAGCAAGACCGGCAGACTCAATGTCTGCCAGTGTCGTATCAAGAATCCGGAGACCTTCCTCCACATCGGTATCTTTAAGACTCTCCGCACGTGCGACAGCATTGGTAACCGCAGCATGTGTTCGTTGCAGACGGGCGTCATGCTGATCGACAGCGTCCGTCAAAGGATCAGCTTCCCCGGCCTGATCAATATCGTCCGGCAGTGCCGCGACCATACGCACGCTGTTGACTCGAACTGAAGACAACTCCTGCAACTGGTCCTGCAGCTGTTGCCGCCGAAAACCGTCGAGTTCACCAATCTGCTTTTTCGCAACCAGAAACGCACTTTTAGCTGCCTGTTGATTTCCACCTCTAAGCTCTGCCATTCCCAGTTGCCAAGCCTCTTCTGCCGACATGTCAGCAGTCAGCGTGTCATCAAAGGATGCCTCCTTAACAACATCACTCGATGCAACGATCGGAATACGATTTGCCTGAAGTACGGCTGACTTAGAAGCACCCTCGTCCCTGAGAGATTCAGGATTTACGACAAACAGGTTTGGTTCTGCATTCGCCGAGACAACAGCCTGCGGTTTGTCCTGGTGAGTCACAGTCGCAGGATCAGCAAGAAGCTCCCAGGCCTGATCCTGCTGCGCAGCAGCTGTTGACAACTTCTGCGGGTGACCTGTATCACGATCAACATCAGCATGCTGTACTGCAGCGCTGGCAGGAGCCGACGCAAACTGTCGGTCGACTTCCTGTTCAAAATCGATGTTTTCATCAGAAACGAAACCGAACTGCTGCATCGCACCGGAAAACCGATGAATATCCCTGCGAACCAGATCAGGCGTATCGTCAAATTCTCCGTACTGAACCGCCATGGCATCGGCCCGCTCAGCCAGTTGGAGTGCCCGAGCAAATTTCTTAGAATCCATCGCCGCGCGAGCCTGATTCAGCAGCTCAGCCGCCTCTCGCTGTTTCTGACCGACACTTGTTTCGGCTTTTGCATCGACCGACCGGTCATCTGCCAGAAATGTTTCGGTGCCCTCAGCCTGATCAATCGCCGTTAGTATGTCTTCCGGCTTTTGTTCCCAAAGCCCCCAGGCAATCTTCATTCTGGCAGCCTGCAGAGCTCGTGTTCGGGCGTGTTGGGTATCGCCTGCTTTCAGAGCCTGAACCGCCTCTCCGACAAAACGTTCTGCAATCGCCCGATTCAGCAGATTTCGTCCCTGCTGTGTGTCCGCAGACGGCAATTCAACTTCAGCTGTGGTTTGTTCACCTGTCGCTGCAACTGCGTCCGGTTCCAGAATCGCCCAGTCGACCTCGTCAGCAACCGACCAGGTGACATCCGGAGTTAATCCTTCAAGCGACTTCAGAAACTGCTGAGGGGTCTGTTCAGTACTCCGCCAGTCTGTCGTCAGGTCAGCTGCCATTGCCGCCAGCCTTCGGGCCTCGACAGAATTTCCCTGGGCTGCTGACTGACGGGCGTCTTTCATAAACTGTCGGGCAAGCACCCCATCCTCCGCGTTCGCAGATTCTGTTCGAGCCGACAGCATTCGAGATGGATCACCGCCGCTGAACACATACAGCGACGCGGCCATCATCGATACACACGCGATGAAACCGATGGCCTTGTACACGTGAAATCCTCCTAAAGGCAGGCACAGCAGAAATGTTCGGGCTTAACGACCGCAGTCGCTGTGACGACAGCAACCAGGCCCGGACATTTCAAAGCTGAATTCCTTTGTAATGGCTCACCCTGCGATGTTCCCTCACTCGCAGCAATTGAGATTGGCAGGTCATCTGACCTAACCCCCGCGTATCGCGTGGCAACGAGCGCACGAAATCCGCCGGGGGTGAGTTGATACCGGGTGCAATCAACGGCGGTCAATACGGCAACAACCCCGGGAATCCTGATTTCTTTGCGGTTTTGTCGGATTGGTTTCGACATCGGCATCGGCTGCCGATGGTACCGTTCCACCGGATAAGTCTGGCCGGAAGCACTCCCGTCGTATGCAGCAGGAACTGCAGGGAAGCTGATAATTATCCAAATTAAAGAACACCGGCCACAGCTGAAATCATCAAACCAAATCAGTCCGCAACATCCGCTGTTTCAGCACCGGGCTATCCCGCCCATTCAGCTCCGCAGTCAACAAGATTGACTGTAGAATTCCGATAGATGTAAGTCCACGCATCGGAACAAGACGACTCATCACCAATCGTAACCACCTGAATCAACTGTCGTGCGTATAGCCCTTCTGCAACACCTTCGATCACATCACATTGCTGCAGACATGTGGAATCCACTTCGTAGAGTTCACCACAAACTGAAATGCCACGGGAACACTGAACCATGGCCGGATAATGACCACAGTCAAACAGCCGACACGGTGTCATCGTCGCTGCCGGAGAGACGAAACGCTGGTGGCTCAGCGTCCTATGCCGTTCATATCCGCGTTTGAGTGTTCCGTACACAAAAAGGTGCTGGGTCATCGGTAACATCGAACGTCCGTCGGTCCGTAGAAGATTACTGACAGAAGACGGATATCGTGCTGCTGTAATGCCGACTCGAAATTCGTGAATTGACTAAAATTGGTGTCACACACTGCTAAGACATCAGTTTTAACATTCTGCATTACACTCGCGTAATTTCGGACAGATTTTCCGGAATCCGTCGTGGTTCTCCCTCTGAATCAACACAGGCGATCGTTGATTCAGCACTGCACAGTAATTCGGTGTCACGCATCAGCTCATACGCATGTTCAATCCGCGCAGGAGTCGTACGCGTAATCGATGAGTGCAGCACCAACTGATCGTCATAGCGTGCCGGCTTCCGGTAATGGATCTGCAGTTTCACCACGACCAGAAACATCTCCAGTTCCTCCATTCGCCGATAGTTTCCGCCCTGGGCACGAAACAGTTCCGTCCGACCCAGCTCAAAGTAATTGACATAGTTCGAATGATGCACGAACCCCATTGCATCTGTTTCACAGTAACGCACGGAAATCGGGATGGAATGATTCAGCAACACAGCGAAAGTCCGGAATCGTGGCAGCAACAAAGGTGGAGTCAGGAATCCTTGTGGTCAAAACGCCTGTCGTCAACCAAACCGAGGGCCGGACAGGAATGTCCACAGCCAATCATCGGGACAAGGGCCCCAAGTGTATTTATAAGACATAAGTCAACACGTATGGACAATTCATCAACTCCGACCTGGCTGTTTACATACATAGCCTGGATGAGTTTTCGCAATTAAGTAACATACAGAATAAATCTCACAATTCTCCCAGAACTCGCCAATTTAAAAAGTCCAACCGAAAGCCACTCGTCTCACCCAAAAGTCGGGCGTGCTGATTTACATTTGAGAACAATCAAGGAGATCTCAATGAACTGTTTAAGTTTGCTGACGACATGCCTGGTTCTGAGTCTGGCAACTTCGGTTGAGGCGGGTCACTACACTTTTTATATCAATCACAGTACCGGCGATGTAACGGTGAGCCGCTCAGCATGCGATTCGTCAAAAGTGGTTTACCGTAACTGCTGTGATTCATCGTGCAGAAGCAGGATGAATTCGTGCTCCGGCGGCTGTGCCTCGATCGCGAACTCTTGTGACTCGTCATCCGCAGCTCGCTGTACGTCCGGTTGTCAACCCGTTCCGTCGTGTGAATCTTCCAGGACAGCGCCCTCATGTGGTTCGACCTGCGACAAATCTTACCGTGAATCACCCTGCGTTTGCGATGACTGCTCCTCCGGCGGTAATGCAAAGGCAGCTCCTACGGCCTGCGAACAGAACGAATCAACCATCGAAGACAACCCTGCCCCGTCTGCCGATGAGACTGCTCCCGCCACTGATAGCGGTGTGGAAGCCTGATCCTGATATTCCGAGCATGAGATAACCTGCGTTACCACTGCTGTATTTCAGGATGACCATTACATTCCTCTTTCAGACAAAGCAGGAGCCGACACGATTTCGTCTTCTGTTTTGGTATACCGCTGACACAGTGTCAGTCCGGAAATTGCCCGACAGACATTGCAACGGGTCCTGAGTCTGTTCGTCCACCCCCAATCAGTTGCCGGTCAGCATTCATGCGGGTCATCTGTAGCCTCGTCGTACTCATCAGGCCGGTCATTCGTTCCGTCCCGACCGGGTCACGTACAAACCACATTGCGGAGAATGCGGCCATGGCAACAGGCGGCACGCATTTAAGACTCCACCGGATTCTGAATCGGGCCCTGTGGTTCAGCGTGATGATCATCATCAACAACACATGCGGGGCACATCCAGGTTCACACGTGGACGTATGGGTACAAATCGATAAACATCTCGAAATTCGGGTGAATCTGTTTCTGGATGACGTACTTGCATCGCAGTCCAAGAACACACCGGTCAGCAACACACATTTAACAGCAGAACGTGTCCGTAAGTCGTTAACACAATTTGACGAAACCCTTAAGACACTGCTGATAATCTATGATGCCGACGGTCGACGACTACTTGCCGATGTCATTGGTCGTCCGGCGTGGTCACCGGCTGACACCGACGTCAACCAGGAAATGGATACTCGAGTACGCCTTACGTGGAAGTTGCGTTTTCCCTGGAATCAGACACATAAGTCATTTTCGGTGCAGCACTACCTGGTGGCACACGATTCAGCGACTGGTTCGGACCTGACCAATCCGGCAGTCGATTCCCAATGTCCTGCGGAATTGCGACTACGAGTTCGCAGCGGGCTGTCGGCCCGCCGAATCGAAACCGTAATTGCTTCTCATCAGCCACGTACAATCGTTCTCCCTTCAGTTTCGACAGGCGTCTCTCTCCCGCAAAACCAATCACCTGCTGTTGCGGAACTTTCATTACTCCCGGGCCGGCTGATACATGAATTCACAATACCGCTGGCCCTCTCGACAGATTGTATTGGTCTGAGACGCAACAATCGTGATCATGAAAATCATGGTTTTGACACAGATTCCGATACGGTACGTCAACTGGCCGTGGAGTGGGTTCGAAATCACTTTGAGATCTCTGTCGACGGGCGGGCCGCGCCGGCTGAGTCATTATTTGTCGGCCTGCTAACCGCCGAACATGAATCGATCAATGAAGCGGATACGGTCCCACTGATTGGAACTCGCCTGGGTATCCGTACGACGCATCGAACGGCACGTGAACCTAAACAGCTCACCGTCTCGTGGACCGCTGTCCCTGAAGGTGTCAACCAGATTCAGCTGCACACAGTCAGCGGAGTGCAAGATGCTTCAAGACTCATCGATCGCAGCCAGGAAAGTCTCCAACTCGGCAGCTTCCAGTACACGTGGGTTATGGAGAGTAAGAACGACTTGGTTGTCAAAAAAACCGGACAAAACTTCGCCAGTGAAAAGAAACTAAACGGATCACATCCTGCTGTGGTCGAAGACCTGACTGATCGACTGTGGCAACATCACACTGATTCCCGGATCGAACAGGGGGCTTTATGGATGGTGCTGGCCGTCGCCATCACAGGAACCATCGCCGGTATCTGCCGAAAATGGAGATTATGGGTCACAGCCTCAATGATCAGTTTCACGTTGGGTACAGCCCTTGTCCTTTCCGGCGTACAGCGGATCGCTGCACCGGATTCTGAAACCGCAGCCGCCCTGATTCAGCACTCACTGCAGAAAGCATATCACTCCGTACTGGTCTCAGGCGACCGACTGGCTGTGGAACAGCTCAGTGAAGTGTTCACCGATGACATGGTCGAATCCGTGTTTCAGCGAATGGCAGAAAACGCCGAACAGGGTCCTTTTGTACGTATCGGTGACGTTCAGGTCATTCATTGTTTGACCGAAAATTTCATCCCGTATGACTCTGCCCGATTCCGCTGTATTTGGCAGGTTGACGGGGAGATCCTGCACTGGGGACATCGTCATCAGCGAAATATGCGGCTGACCGGGGTGATCCGTTTGGAAACGAAAAACGGCCATTGTCGAATCGGCGACCTGACCCTGCAGCATGCCGAATATAAATCGGACTCCCGTAAATCGTGACACAGGGTTCGTACCCGATCACCCCCGTGGAAGTGTGATGACCTGTCGGTCATCCCAGGTTGGTTCTTACCCAGGTGTCTCCGGTCTGATTTGGAAACACCCCGTCAACCGGGAGCACACACATTGACAGCATGAACAGAGGGTCGGCATTCTGTCCAGGCGGTGCAAAACTTGCATTCAACAGACGGACAACTAGACTCTACTCTGACGCGTCGCAACAGAGATCGATTGTGCCTGAATGCGTATCTGAAAATTCGGGTCACTGGCGGCCCGGCTGACTCTCCCCAACTCGTGACGGTTCCTCTTTAGCATCCTGGGTCTGACAGTAAAAGAACGGCCACTACGGGTCGATTCACTGTGCCCGGCGGCAGCGGATCCTCCAGGAAATCATTTTCATGTTCACAATCAGAACCCTGTGGGTGTGCGTTTTTCTCAGCATTTCCGTGAATGCAGCGGACTGGCCCGCATGGCGAGGTCCGGAACACAACGGCATCAGTCGCGAAGTCGGTCTGGTTGAAAACTGGGATGTGGACAAAGGAACCAACGTCCTCTGGGATTCCCCTGTCGGTGGTCGGGCGGCTCCCATCGTCATCAACGATCGTATTTACCTGCAGTGCCGCACGAATCATGACGTCAGTACGGGAAGCGAAGAGCTGATTCATGCGCAGGAGCAGGTGGTTTGTCGTGATGTCGCGACCGGTGACATTATCTGGAAGGATCACTTCAACGTATTTCAGACAGACATCCCCGCACCACGAGTCGGCTGGGCCCCGATGGCAGGTGATCCGGAGACCGGCAACGTTTATATGCATTCAGTCAGTGGATTGTTCCGCTGCTACGACAAAGACGGCAACGTTCAGTGGGAAAAATCGCTGTTTGAGGAATACGGAAAAATCAGTGGTTACGGCGGTAGAACTCAGTCACCGGTTGTAGATGAAGATCGTGTCATCGTGGGCTTCTTTGGACTCAACTGGGGAGATACCGCCAAACCACCCCCGAAGATGACCTACTACGCCTTTAACAAACTCACCGGAGAACTGCAGTGGGTCTCACCAGTCGGCGGTCGACCGAAAGATACGAATTACTCACACCCGGTGATTGCGGTCATTAACGGACAGCGTTTGCTGATTGGCGGCGGAGCCGACGGAGGAATTCACGCAATTAATGCCCGGACGGGCAAAGCCATCTGGTCATTTGACATGTCACGACGAGGCCTGAACGCCGCACCGGCCGTTGTGGGTCATCGCGTGTATATCTCCCATGGTGAAGACAATATCGACAACACCAATTTTGGACGAATTGAGTGTATCGACGGGCGCGGCACCGGAAACATTACAAAGACACACAGTCTGTGGCGGTTGGACGGCATCAAAGCCGGTTACACAGGACTGTTGGTACAGGATGGAATTCTCTACGTGGTGGCAGACACCGGTCGTCTGTATGCATACGACAGTGAATCAGGCGATGCGCTCTGGAATTACTCTCTGGGTACTGTTGGAAAAGGATCGCCGATCTGGGCCGATGGCAAGCTGTACGTGATGGAAGTGAATGGCAATATCCATATCCTGAAAACATCGCGTGAGAGTTGCCAGTCACTTTCCCGCGTCACACTGAAAGCAACCGATGGTAACGGACTGGACGAAATCTATGCGACGCCGGCAATCTCCGACGGTCGGGTTTTCTTTGTGACACGTGATCGTACTCTTTGCGTGGGCAATGAGAATGCAGGAAAGAGTCAGCCAGTCGATTTGCCGCCGCTGGAAGAAGCTAAAGGGTCGTCAAAGGTCGCTTCAATTCGTGTGGTTCCTTATGAGACTCGAGTGTTCGGCGGAGGAAAGGTTGAATACACGGTCTACGGTTACAATGAACTGGGCCAGTCGCTGGGTGAAGTCAATGCCGAACTTTCCCTCGGTGACGGCTGGTCAGACACAATGGTCGACGGCAACACCGTGAGTGTTGCGCAAAGTGCGGCGGAACAGGCCGGAATCATCAGAGCCCAACTGGACGATGTCACGAGCAAAGCTCGGCTCCGCGTATTTCCCCAATTACCGTGGAAATGGGATTTTGAGGACTATGCCGGCAAACGGGTTCCTCCAACCTGGATCAATTCGTTCATAAAACTGCAGCCAGCGGACGTTGATGGCTCTGTTGCACTCAAACGAACACCCGGCCGCGGAAGGCCCAGCACTTATTTCTGGCTGGGTATGCCTGAAATGAAAGAATACACTATTCAGGCTGACGTACTGATGAAGGAGCAAAAACGAAAACTGGCCAACATTGGAGTCACTGCTCACCGTTACAACTTCATTCTCAAAGGTAATACCGGACGCCTCGCCATACAAAGCTGGGCACCGCATTTGAGAATGGCAAAAGAGATTCGCTACCGTTCAAAGCCCGACGTGTGGTACACAATTAAAATGACCGTTCGCGTAAAAGATGACGGAGCTCATGTCATGGGTAAAGTCTGGAAACGAGACGAAACCGAACCCACGGAATGGACGCTGGAAACTGTGGATCCTCATCCGAATCTTGAAGGCAGCCCGGGCCTGTATGTCTACAACCTGGCAGATAGTTACTACGATAATGTTCAGGTCTCTGAGTAATCCTGCCGTGATCGCTGCACACAACGTTGAGACCGTTTTCCAATCAACTCACCACAGTCCGTCCTATCTGCTTACATTCAGGAATTCCCCAATGACACATCGACTGTCCTCTCTGATGGTCCTTCTGCTCTCCTCTGTGTTGCTCGCAGGCTGCTCTGGTCCTGCTGAAAGCGGTTCCGGTACCGGCCCGACCGCGTCAGGAATCTCGCTCGATACGAAAACATCTTCTCCCGAAGATTCAGCGAAAGCACCCGCTGTTTCGACCGAACAGGAATCAGCAGCAGTCGCGGCACACGCACCAGCAAAGGATGGGGAAACACAACCCCTGGCATCCGGCGAACAAACAGCAGAAGAACCCGCTGCAGAAGATACGGTCATCACAGAATCAACTACCGCCCAAGTTACTTTAGCAGAATCTGTCAACACGGGTGAGGAGACATCTGTCACTGCAGGTGACTGGCCGCAATGGGGGTTAAACAATTCTCGAAACATGGTGAACGCCACCACGGGCACCAACCTTGAAATCGAACCTCCCTCATCCGACAAAGGTGGCCAAGGCGTCATTTGGACGTTTCGCCTGGGGTCTCAGACTTACGGTAATCCAGTCGTGGCAGATGGCCGGGTGTTCGTGGGAACAAACAACGGAGCAGAATATCGCGAGCAGCATAAGGGTGACCGCGGTGTGGTGCTGTGCGTGAGTGAAGATGAAGGACAACTGTTGTGGCAGCTGACACGGGAAAAACTGCCGGCAGGTCGGGTGAATGACTGGCCTGAACAGGGGATCTGTTCCACTCCCTGTATCGAAAACGGTCGCATGTACGTGGTTACCAATCGGTGTGAGCTGATGTGCATCGACGTCGAAGGTTTCCACGATGGTGAAAACGATGGTCCGTATCAGGACGAAGTGGACAGTGAAGACCTTGATGCAGATATTATCTGGATCTACGACATGATCGAAGAACTCGGAGTGTTTCCACACAATCTTGCAACCTCGTCCCCTCTGACCCACAAAGACCTGGTGCTGCTGACAACATCCAATGGAGTTGACGAAGCTCACCTTGAAGTCCCCTCCCCGCGAGCACCAAGCTTCATCGCCGTAAACAAGAACACGGGAGAACTGGTCTGGGAAGCCGACTTTCCGTCCATGGATTCGAAAGCTCCTGAACGATTTGCCAATATCCTGCACGGACAGTGGGGTTCACCTGCACTGGCAATTATCGATGGCACGGCGCAGGCCTTTATGCCGGGTGGTGACGGCGTTTTGTACTCACTGGATGCAGAGACAGGAGATCTACTCTGGTGGTTTGACCTCAACCCCAAAGATACCGTATGGGAACTTGGCGGTCGCGGAACTCGGAATGCCATCATTTCCACTCCGGTTGCTATTGGTAACGACGTCGTACTGGCAGTCGGACAGGATCCGGAACATGGCGAAGGAGTCGGACACCTTTACCGTATCGATACAACGAAGCGTGGTGACATCAGCCCTCAAATCGCCGACGGCAATAACTGGGTGAACAACCCGGAAAGCGGTCAAATCTGGCATTACGGAGGGATTGACAGCGACGGAAGCGTCACAGGCGAAGAAGAAGGACTGATCTTCCGCCGCACAATGTCGACTGTTGCAGTGACCGATGGACGGCTTTATGCCGCTGACCTGAGTGGATTTCTGCACTGTCTGGACTATGAAACAGGTCAACGCAAATGGATCCATGATACATTCGCTGCTGTCTGGGGATCACCAATGGTCGTTGACGGACACGTGCTGCTGGGAGATGAAGACGGCGAACTCGTTATCCTGAAAGCCGGCGACACAGAGCAGGAGCTGTCGACGCTGCAGTTTGACAGTGCCATCTACAGTACACCGACGATTGCTAACGGAACACTGTTTGTCTCCGACCGTTCTCAGCTGTACGCTTTCAGAATACAGTAACGTTCAGCGACCAGCGACAACCGAATGCTTGACGCGGGGTTACAGCGAACATCATTTGTGTGTTCCTGCGCCCCAAAAACAAGCCGGAGGAGTACAGTTCCGGCTTGAGGACTGTAGTTATCTGCCCGCTTTAAATGTTCCGTGATGTTCACAGCACCACACGAAAAACTGGTCTGGACACAATGCACGGATTCACATTACTCTCGCGCAGATATCGCCGATGCGTATGTAAAATAGTGGATTAATGCAGACATTTCACGGCGGCGGAGCCACTGAGGCATGGTCGCCGGCTGTTTAATGTCGGCATTCCGAAGGACCGGATACCATGAATTCAACACATCAATACTGTACTGTGCTGGCAACTGTCCTGTTAATCTGCGGCTGCTATCATCCGTATCCTAATCAGGGCTGGCAAACATATCCGGGCTATTACCCGGCCCAGCCGGGTCAAATGCAATCACCAAGTCATCTCACACTGCCACCATCGAATGCGCCACTAACCGCTCCGGGCACAGAGGTCCCGGCCTCTCCTTATGATGACGATTTCGATAAGGACAATTCAGGATACTACAGATCGAACGATGACCTCGTTCCGGATCCAAGAGGCAGTGGCCTTGACAGTGACTTCAACAGACCTTGACGGTCAATAGAGTGGAACCGGTTTTCTGTTGACTTCCATTACCGGCAGATGCTGGCACGTTGGTAACTGTGCGATTCCAAAGCCGGAAGAATCGTTGATCCGTCTGCTGTTCCTGCTTTCTGCTGAAATCAGTGTATCAGTCCAACACGAACCTGGTTCAACAGGCGAACGGGACTCGACATCACTGATTGAAGGCCTCCCCCCAACAGCTCTGACCTCACAGAGCAGACGACGAATCGAGAGTATTTGGCCCGGTATCAGATTTGATAGTCGGGCCAGTTGTCCGTAGACCGACTGCCCGAATCCTGACGACGTCGAAACTGTTGAAAGGCCCAGTGAACCAGTGTTCCCCAAAGGACGGGTAACGCCACACAGGCAGCTACATACAATACTGTCCGCATTTACGGACCGACTCCAAGGCTACGTTCGATACTGCGAGATTGTGGTGACATTGCGTACTTGCGCCACAGGGAATCTGTTTCGGAAGCTTCCCGATCCCTTGGGCGGGCATCACCCATCATTTTACTCCAGGGATCTTCGGCTGACTCAGTATATTGCGGATCTTCAGAATCGTCGAATGGCCGAGGTCTAAACATTCGCATAGTACGAGCCATATTGCCTCCGACGTCGGACATGGACGTACACCCGGTTGACGTATTTAGTGAAATCGCAAGGATGGCCAGGGCCAGAATGTGTTTCATGTCGTCTCTCCACAATACTGCGAGCCAAACATCCCGCTATCGTTCGGGCAAAGTCTGAATTTTGATTTCTGTCAGGCAGTTTAGGTTTCGCTCAATCCGCGCCCAGAGGAGTCTGCTGTAACAATGGATCCACTTGATGTACTGGTGGTGGCCCCTCATCCGGATGACGCGGAAATCAGCGTAGGCGGCCTCATCGTCGTCTCCCGACGGCAAAATCTGCGGGTCGGCGTCGTAGACCTGACCAGTGGTGAGCCGACACCACAGGGAACAGACGAACTGCGTCGTGCCGAAACAGAACAGGCCACACAAATTCTGGATCTGTCCTGGCGCACAAACCTGGGACTGCCCAACCGCAGTCTGCAACCTACTCTGGACACCCGTCGCCGACTTGCAGAAGTCTTTCGCCGGACCAGACCTCAGATCGTGCTATCGCCATACTGGCTGGACGCACACCCCGACCACGTCGCAGCCAGTACTCTTGTGGATGATGCTCGATTTTGGGCCAAACTCAGTCGTTCAGATCTCGAAGGAGACCCTTTCTGGCCGCCTTTGCTGCTGCACTATTTCAGCATCCATCTGCGAATTCATCCCAGCGCATCGTTCGTGATTGATATCAGTAGTTCAATCAATGAAAAAATGTCGAGCGTGGAGGCGTACCGCAGTCAGTTGATCGAAGGACGCAGTGATCTGTTCCCCACCGTGCTGGATGATATTCGGGACCGGGCCCGCTACTGGGGATGGACCATCGGACGTGCATTCGGTGAGCCGCTGATAAATCGCGAGCAAATCGGTCTGACGTCACTTCAACACATAGTCCGGTAGAGCAATTGCGTTGTCGCAGTCCTGTCGCTGACACACTCCACCCGTGGAACCCCTCACGGCAGGTTCGTGTGTGCACACAGACCTGGCTGTGCCCGACCCGCTGTCATTCACTCATCATCAAATATGACAATATCTTCATCTTCGATTTCCTCATCCGAAAAACTGTCATCCAGATTGATGACAGGATCCGACTCTTCCTCACCGGGCGACGACCGTCCTTCCGGCTTGGCATGACCGGTATCCTGACCGGCAGTATTCAGGAAAATCTGCGAGTCGTCCGCCGAATCATCATCTGTGTGAGATTCTATTCTGTGATCCGGCATAACATCATCCACCAGATCGTCGTCCGTCAACTCGATGATCTCGTCGCCCTCGTCAGTGACCTTGGGTTCAACAGGATTCAGGATGACGATGTCGTCCCCCGGTTGCTCTGAACCGTCGGACGCAGATGACCGTTGCTCCTGCGTTGCCACACGAGTGTCACACTGTTTTGGACCTTTCGGATAAAATCGGAACTGAACGTCGCCGATGGCAACGCGATCTCCGTCAACCATTTCCGACTCCCGATCGACACGTTTTCCATTGACCCACACTCCGTTCGTGCTGTCCAGATCACGAATCAGAAAACTGTCATCGAACTGCACCAGACAACAGTGCTTGCGGGAAATTTTTCTGCTGCCGTTGATCACCACATCGCAATCCTCGCTGCGTCCCACCAGAATCACGGCACGGTCGATTGGAATCGGCTTGTTGTTTTTGAGCGGTTGCAGGACAGCGACCACGATAAAACTCCGAACTAAGCGAATACCCCTGAATGGAAGTCCTTTGGATTCTGCAGTTTAACAGCCGGAAGTGCCACAAAAATGCCAAACCGACGGATAGAATCGACAGAAACTGATCCGGTCATATCGTGTGGACCACCGGAGTACACGAGTAGCAGTGATTTCCCGAGGTTCCCTGCTGAGTGCCCTCTATTTCTGACAGTCAGGCATCAACTGCGATGAATCTGTTTGCCGCCCAGGAACATGCAAACCGTGAACAGGTCCAGCCGCTGGCAGCACGGATGAGACCGGCAAGTCTGGACGAATTGATCGGGCAGTCTCATCTGCTGGGTGAAGGACAGTTGCTTCGTCGGATGCTCGACGCCGACCGAAAACATGGTCGTGTTTGTCAGATCGGTTCGATGATCTTCTGTGGCCCCCCTGGTACAGGAAAGACATCGCTGGCAGAACTAATCGCTGACAACACGAATCGTCACTTCTGTCGACTGAATGCAACCATGGCTGGCGTCAAGGACGTCCGGAAAGTCCTGGAGAAAGCTCGCGAAGATCTAGCGGCAGAAGGTCGACAGACTATCTGTTTCATTGATGAAATCCACCGTTTCAGTCGCAGCCAGCAGGACATTTTACTGCCGGATGTTGAAGACGGCAGTATCTGTTTAATTGGAGCCACCACCACGAATCCGGTCATTTCGCTGGTTGCCCCGCTCATCAGCCGCAGCCGGGTCTTTGAGTTTCAGGAACTGACACGTACCGAAATTCACCGGGTACTCAACCGCGCCCTCAGTGATGCGGATCGTGGACTGGCGAAACACAACACCGATGTTGACGAAGACGCGTTAAACCTGCTCGTGGAACTGTCGGATGGAGACGCCCGCCGAGCACTATCGGCATTAGAGATCGCAGTTCTGTCCGTATCGGCAACCACTCGGAAAGTAAATCTGCAGGTGGCAAAGGATTCCGTTCAGCACCGAATTCTGCGGTTTGATCCGACGGGTGACGATCACTATGACGTAGCCAGTGCTTACATCAAAAGTATCCGCGGCAGTGACCCCGACGCGTCTCTGTACTGGCTTGCAAGAATGCTGGAATCCGGCGAGGACCCGCGTTTTATTGCACGTCGTCTGGTGATCGCAGCATCTGAAGACATCGGCAATACGGATCCTCAGGCATTGCTCATCGCCTGTGCCGCGTTTCAGGCCACCGAAAACATCGGCATGCCGGAGTGTCGCATTAATCTGGCTCAGGCAACGACCTATCTGGCCTGCTGTCCGAAGTCCAACGCATCCTGCACAGCGATTGACGCAGCATTACAGGACGTACGCAGTAGAAGAATCCTCCCGGTACCGACTCATCTGCGGGATCGGCACTACCAAGGAGCACAGCAGTCGGCAGGCAGCGATGACTATCAATCTCCTCACTCATATGGAGACGGCTGGTGCAACCAGGACTATCTGGGCGTCGCCAGGACATACTATGAACCCACAGATCGAGGTCATGAGGCAATATTTCGTGACCGTCTGCAGAATCTTCGCCAACGTCGGGAGCAGTCAGGGCAAAATGAATGAAAAGTTACTGGAAAATTCGCGACCGGTCAGTCTGCGTCCGGTTGCAATCGCCCTGTGTCTCACCTGCATCGCATGGCTGACATTTGAAGGAATGGCCTCACTGCTCACCGAGAACCGCATTGATTTTGAGCAGGCCTGGATCGAGTTTCTGCGGGATCCCCAGGACCCTGGAAAGATTGTCGGCCCCGAGTTATTTGAGGAGGCCATACGCGATTTGTCAGCTCTCGGCGGCTATGTGGTTGTCGGCACCGTTATCATCTGCTTTGCGACATTTGGGTGGCTGTCATACGGTCGGCCGTTTGTTCGATTATTTCTGATCTCTGTACTGGGAGGTTACGGTTGCAGCATGCTCCTCAAACTTGCATTCAATCGGGATCGCCCTTCTGTGGTCCCTCATCTGTCACACGTAGCCACCAAAAGCTTTCCAAGCAGTCATGCGATGGTGTCATCGATTGTTTATCTGTCCATCGGACTGTTGCTGGCAAAGCAAACCCGTGATGCACGGGTCCGGACCCTGCTGATCCTGATCCCTCTGTGCCTCACGGGACTGGTTGGATTCAGCCGTGTTGCGATGGGTGTCCATTATCCCACGGACGTTCTGGCTGGATGGACAGCGGGGCTCCTCTGGATCCTTATCGTATTCAGTCTGCAGTCAGTTATCCTGCAGAATCATCAGGAAGGACAATAGTAGTTCCAGTGACGCCATACCCAAAACCCATCCTTCACAATCTTCCTATTCCTCCGCTCGCCAACCTCAGAATGACGATTCAACAAACCTGGCCTGAAATTTCGACTGCACAATCTGTCGAGGAATGTATAACCTTTGGACTGCCGTTCGGGTGATCTCTCACAACTGAAGTTCCGCGCTTCAGGGGGAGGAGGCACTCTTATTTCCACGGTATCATGGAGGAGTTCTATGCAGGGTGTTGTTCCGTGTAACAATGTCAGCAGCCGCTGTGTTCAGTTGATTCGTGAGCGGTGTGGTGTTGTGATTAACGAACTACAGGTAGTACTCAGGGAAAGTGATTTACAAATTACAGGGATGATTGGGTCCTGGCACGGAAAACAACTCGCCAGTGAAGCGGCACGTAGTTTGTTTCCTGACCGGCAGATCTGTAATCAGCTGGAAGTTGTCAGACAACGTTAACAATCGGTCTTCGCCAGAACATTCAACAGCAGTGAAATTGACACTGTGTAAAGTGAAAGTCACACGGTGTAACAGGAACGGTTAAGGCGTCTGCCCTGTGTGCCGACTGAACGTTTTATGACAAAACGTTTTGCATCAGAGAAAACAGACTGAACGTCAGTTAGACTCAGTCCAGGACGCCGCAGGTCACATGTCAGAGTTGTTGGAATTCGTTTCCGTACTGTGCTGACTCGTCATCGAGTGCAAGCTGCATGATCTGTGCATGATGCTCGAAACCACAGGCGGTATGAGCAAATTTCAATCGACAGCCGGGACGGTAATATGGGTGTAGCAGCCACAGACTTTGCCCGTCGTTGAAGCCAGGATGAGTCCTGTTTTCTGCGTTTAACCAGATATGCAACAGGCAAAAAAACAAACGACAGTGCAGCACCGGAAACTCTGCCACACAGTCAATGTGGTGTTTTAAACGAAGCAGATTTCCGTCGAAGACCTGCTGGTAACAAACCCTGTTATCACCGTATTTTCAAACACCTCAATGCCGAATCCCCGGAAAGCACCCGTCTGAAAAATTCCTGCAGAAGTCACTGGTCCAAAACTTCTCAGATTTTCCCGTAATTGACTGAGCTGGCCAGCCAGCTGCTTCGCCAAGCAGCCGTTCTTTCGACAGCGACAAGACAGCAAAAAACAGCTGATCATGCAGGCGACCACTAACGGTGATTTGGATCACTCCGTCTGTTCAATGGGTGGTTCTGCTTCGGAAAGTGCAGCGCGCAACTCGTCCACAACCGCGCTGCCGTCCTCCTCACCGGCCTGCAGCGGCCAGTAGGCATCATGATGATCGACAATTCGTAAGTGCCCCTGATGAAAAAATGACAACATTTTGATGAGCTTTGCATCACGATAACGCAGGACTGCGTACCCGTCTTCCAGATGAATACTCTCAATCTTCCAGCTCAACGCCCGCAAATTCAGTTCGCGTAACCGCAGCATTCGCCGGGCAGGAGCAGGTATTGGACCGAAGCGGTCTCGCAGTTCCTCTTCCAGATCCTTCAGTCCCTGCAGTGAATTCGTCTGCGACAGCCGCCGATAAATCTCAATTTTAAGCTTCTGTTCAGCGATATAACGATCCGGAATAAAGGATGAGACAGGCAGCTCGACCTTCACGTGAGTCTGATATCTCAGCGGCTGTTTTTTCTGAGCACGAACCGAATTTTCCAGCAGCTGACAGTAGAGTTCATATCCGACTGCTGCGATGTTGCCGCTTTGTTCCGTCCCCAGGATGTTTCCTGCGCCCCGGATCTCCAGATCACGCATGGCAATGCGAAACCCAGCACCCAGCTCACTGTATTCCTCAATCGCCTTGAGTCGTCGAGCCGCCTTTTCCGTGACCACCCTGCCCGCTTCCAGCATCAGATAACAGTACGCCCGACGGCGATCCCGACCGACTCGACCTCTCAGCTGATGCAAGTCCGCAAGCCCGTAAATGTCGGCCTGATGAATCACCATAGTATTGGCATTGGGTATGTCCAGACCGCTTTCGATGATGGTTGTGGCCAGCAGTATATCGGCCCTCCCTCGAACAAAATCGACCATTGCCTTTTCCAGATCGTGTTCATTCATCTGTCCATGTGCGATAACGAGACTCGCCTCCGGTACGATCGCGCGGATTCGACTCGCAATCACCTCGATGTCGTGGACACGGTTGTGAACGAAATAGATCTGGCCACCGCGGTTGAGCTCTCGCATGATCGAACTGCGAATCAAAGCTTCATCAAACCGTCCGACCCGTGTTTCAATGGGCATCCGATCACGGGGAGGTGTGGTCAGGCTGCTGATATCACGAATCCCCAGCAGGGACATGTGCAGTGTGCGCGGAATTGGTGTTGCTGTCAGAGTCAGAACGTCCACTTCCAGCCGCAGATGTTTCAATCGGTCCTTAACCTTGACCCCGAACTTCTGCTCTTCATCGATAACCAGCAAACCCAGTTCACGAAAGCGAACATCACTGGACACCAATCGATGGGTCCCGATGACGATATCGATCTCACCTCGCCCCAGGCGCTGAATAATCTCTCTCTGTTCCGCTGAAGTCCGAAATCTCGAGAGCATCTCAACCGTGACCGGAAATTCTGCCGTGCGCTCTGAAAACGAGCGAAAATGCTGTTCGGCCAGCACTGTGGTCGGCACCAAAACTGCAACCTGCCGTCCGTTGTCCACAGCTTTAAAAGCAGCTCGCATCGCCACCTCCGTTTTTCCAAATCCCACATCACCACAAATCAACCGATCCATAGGACGTGACTGTTCCATATCCGTGCGAAGGTCACTAATGGCAGTCAACTGATCCGGAGTCTCCGTGAATGGAAACGCCTGTTCAAATTCCTGCTGCATGTGAGTGTCCGGGCGGCACTGCAGTCCTGGTTTTGAACTGCGTTCCGCCTGCAGCTTCAGCATGTCCGATGCCATGTCAGACACCGCGTCTGCAACCCTGTCTTTCTTCTTTTCCCAGGCGGTTCCTCCGAATTTCGACAGCTGAGGCGTGGTCTTCGCCGGGCCAATGTACTTTTGGACCAGATGAATCAACGAAGCAGGAACATACACGATCACATTGTCTCGAAATTCCAGCAACAAGTGCTCTTCCTGCTCACCTTCGTTGTCCATCAAAGACATACCCCGGTAGCGTGCGATTCCCTGGGTGAGGTGCACCACCAGGTCTCCGTCACGTAAATCCAGAAAGCTGTCGATCGCGCGTGAATCAGCAGATCGGCGTCGGACGCGGACTCGCCGAGACTGAGTACGGGAAAATAATTCATTGTCACTGACGACAACGAGATTGTGATCCAGCAGCCGAAATCCGTGCCTCACCTGGCCGACACAAAGGGTAACACGACCTCCCAGCTGCAGTTCCGCTTCTTTCTCCAGCAGCAATTCTCGCAGCCGTTCCTGTTCGCCCTCGTTGTGGCAGCACAGCATAACACGCTCGGCTGATCCCAAAGATGACGCCAGTTCCTCCAGGGCATCCTGCCCGGCGTCGGAGAAACGATCGAGCGATTCGACATGCAGATGGCAGTGAGTTTCGTAACTGTCGGCTGCCAGGGCATCAATGGTAACCGACGGAAAACCGGTGAGTCGCGCCATCGAAGCGTCAACGCCAAACATGCCAACCGGACTGGCCAGTCGTTGCAGATAAAGCCGACCTTCGCTGATCGCCTGAGCCAGGTCCTGAAAGACGACAATCGTCCGGGCTGGCAGCGAATCCAGCAGTGACTCTGTTGAGCTGACAGCTGACCCGGTCGCTGTTTCCGGCCGCGCTGGTCGAGTCGCAGTGACTGAGATCGACTCAATTTCGTCAATTCGACGCTGAGTTTCCACGTCAAAGCTACGGATCGATTCAACTTCGTCGCCAAACAGTTCAATTCGAATCGGATCGGATTCTGTTGGAGGATAAATGTCCAGAATACCGCCATGCAGGCTGAACTCACCTGGCAGCTCCACCGCTGTGACCCGTTCAAAGCTCCGGTCAATCATCCAGGTCATAAACGCTTCGGGATTCAGTTCATCTCCGGTCGAAATTTGACGGGTCGCTTCCTGAATCGCAGCTCGTGAAGGAACCGCCTGCAAAAGCGCCGGAATGCAGGTCACGATCGCCGTATTTTCCGACGTGGAATTATCCACGGACCCCGATGACAGACGTCGCAGAACACTCAGTCGCGACGCAAAAACCCGGTCACTGATATCATGTTCTTCAGGCAGGGATTCCCACGCAGCGAACGTCTGAACCCGACCAGCCCTCAGTTCTGCCAACTCATCCGCAAAATCTTCTACATCGCGAATACCGGGAACGACAACGAGAAACGTGTATTGAGGACAGCTCTGCTGCAAAGCTGCCACAGTCAGCACACAGGAGGAGCCCCATGCTCCGTCAATCGCAGCACTCTGACCGGAGCGTAAGGCACTGACCACACCGGAAAATTCATCGCCGGATGCAATCAGCGGAGTAAGTTCCGCCAGACCGGCAGGCGTCAGGGGTGACACACTTGTCATGACGCCGCGAATTCTAGAGCCGAAGCTGCAGATCGCCAACCGGATTGCAGTTGGGAACTGAGATTTATTTGACAGCACCGAAAGATCGAAGGTCGCCCCGCAACGGTCGCCATGCAATCAAAGAATGAAGCCTGTTGTGGAAAGACCCAAAACTCCACTTTCTCCCATCGTACTCGGTGCACTGTTAAGGCAAAAGTGCACCGTTAACAATGATCTGACCATTCGCCGCGCCACCAAACTGGAACAGGCGTTCGATGAATGCATTGGGATCGGCTGGGTTCGTGAGGAAGATCAGATTGTCTTGGTTCCCGATCAGATTTGGCACTCCAATGACTGCCTGGAAGTCCATCCCGGTTTCCAGCAGCGCTCCGTCATCAAACAGTCCAATCCGGTTGTTGTTAATCGTGAACGTTGACGGCTGATTGACAAGAGTAAACTGTATTCCGGTCCCTCCGTCGGCATCGAATCGCAACTCGTTATTCGTCAGGAAAAGCTCCGTATCCGGCGCCAGATTGAACAGCATTCCGGTCGCACCCGATCCGCCGAATGTAAAGGCATTGGAGTCCACCAGAATATCGGACTGACCGAATGTCTGGACCGTGAGTCCGACACTGCCGTCATCCGTCGCCGTGAACAGATTGTTGATTACCGACAACAGCATTTCGTCGGTCGTAGACCGATGGGTCACATTGTAGGCTGCCTTGTTGCCGGCTGCGTCGTCACCATTGAGAGTATTGTCATTCGAAGCAAGGACGATGCGGGACGGACCGGTCCAGTCGACGGTGACCGCAGTTTCATCCTGTCCGCCAAGGCCAAGATCCAAGGTGTTGATATTGTTAGAGACATTGACATCGAGGTGAGCGTCCGCGGCACCGGGAAAACTCTGAATAACAATGGTATTGTCGAACGTGTCATTGATAACATTTCGTAAGATCTCGACTGTGTACGGATTATCAAACTGATCGAACCTCGTGGTGGCTGCATCATTTGTTCTCTCTGTATAGTTCAACTGTATGCTGTCGGGACCGATTCCCGACCCACCGTCATCGATAAGCGAATCCGTCAGACGTAACAGCGTCAGATTTTCGGTTTCAATTATCCGCCCTGCTGTATCTGTGAAGGATGAAGACACCACCTGGAGACTCTGGTCGTCGTCGATTGCCAGGCCACTGTTCTCCACAAGGATGTCCGTCGCATTACCCTGAAACTGGATGCCCCGCAAACTGACCTGCCCCGCATTTTGAAGCTGCACGGCGGTACCTGCGGTACCCTGAATCGTGCCGCCGCTACCGGGTGCGGCCACTGCCAGGTCCGGGTTGACCACAAATGTGTTGTCCGCCGGAGGCACTAAGTTAACCAGGCGAATCGCATTGTCCGCTGAACCATCACTCGACACCGTGTCCAGTTCTACGGACCATCCGGATTCCTCAAGATCAATCGCGGCACCCCCCGTAGTGTCAATGCTGCCGTCGAGAATTCGGACACTTGTGTTATTGATGGCTTGGAATCCGGTACCGGATACATTGATATTCAGATCTTCGTATGTATGTCGTGCTGTGTTAACCCCACCGGCAATATTGTTCTCGAGGTTGACACCGATTCCACCACTCGGCGCATTATCCGTAATATTCAGACGACCAAACAACACATTGGCCTCTGAGTTCTGGATGTCGACAGCCGGCGAAATGTTGCCGGCAAGAAGGTTGGTCACCGATGCTCCACCGGAAAAGGCCAGTGTGCCGTTCGAATTCCCGATTGATATCCCGATATCGTTTCGTGAGGGAATGGTGATCCCGCCTTCAAATGTAACAAGTCCCGATTCGTTACTGATGAATACTGATTCAAGAGTCGCGTCCGCTGCTGAAGCCTGACCGATGACAGTAAAATTGCTTCCTGACTGGTTGTTGATAAGCTCGATACCGCGGCCACCACTTCCCGTCATTGTCAGAGCATTTTCAAATCGGATCTGAGATCCCGCCTGTGAATTATCAACTGACAGACCGGCGGCAACACCGCCACCTGGTGTCCCCAGCACAACAGATTCAAGAAACTCAATCTGCCCGCTGTTATTGTTGATGTCGATTCCTTCGGCATTGCGACCGTCAATCTGCAGTGCCGTAAAACTCACTCGACCTGTTGCTGCCAGGTTTTCGATAAGCACAGACTGCTGCAAGGCGCCACTCACCAATGTATTGGCGTTCAGAGAATTCCGAAAACTGTAGGTACCGGATGAATCCAGAATCCGGATGCCGGTTACTGAACTGCCGCTGATTTCCGCGTTGTCAATCGTAGCACTGCCGGCACTGTTAAGGATATCAATCCCCGTACCCGCATCGCTGATCGTAATACCGGACAGGTTCACAATTCCGCCGGCAGTGGTATTCTCGATAAGCACCGCCTGCTGCGACGCATTGTCGATATTCGAGAACGGTGGAAGAATACCAACACTTGTCGTCCGGTATCCGATGGAACCGTCCCCGCCGTTCACATGAAACGCCGGTCCGATTGTTCCGGAAATAATCGTATCAATGATCGTTGTCGTCCCCGTCGTGTTCGTCAACAGGATGCCTGCTCCGGCAGAATCACTGACCAGTACGTCCCTGATTACCGTCCCACCAACATCATCCGTTGTGACCCCGACACCTCCCGCGTTATCTACGATCAATCCGCCCAGGCGACTGCCTTCACTCAGTGTCACCGAGTTGCCAAGCGCCCCCTGAAGTGTTGATCGCGGCAGCGTTGTGTTAGCAAGAAATGTCGGAGAACCCGGTAAAATAAGCTCATCGGTAATTCCCAGAACAGGAGTAGTGTTGACTGCAATCCGATTACCATTCGGAGCCGAGATCAGTCCTTCACCGAACAAACTGACTCCCGGACCGACCACGACAGAATTGTCAGGCGCAGAACTGTAAAGTCCTCCCGCGTGTGCGAGAACTATATCTGTATCGGGCAACCCCAGGGCGGCTGAAATTGACTGCATTGGATCATCAACAGTGCCAAGAAACGGCCCAAGCAAATCGTTCTCATCAACATGTCGCACAATGATGGGAAGACCATCCACCGGATTAATCGCCATCACACCGGGAATCAAAACATCCGTACGGATTGACGGCACGGTCAGCGGACGGCGAACAGGATCAGCCAGATGATGAATGGCACTGTTGGACGTATAGTCCTGTGCCTTAAAGCCACCAAAGTGCAGTGTGGCATTGAATGCCACAGTGGTATCCGTAAAGGTATCCTGATTGAGTCCGACACCAATTTCCAGGTTACTTCCAACATCAGCCTGTAAACGAGTCTTCCATCCCGTTGCTTTGGGAATTGTCAGTCCGCTGAATCGATAGGCTCCAAAGAAAGCACGAAGTTCAACATTGTCAACGGGACCGGTCGGCAGTTTTCGGCCGACTTCTGTGTCAACCACTTCCAGTGACTCTGCAACCGTATCAATCTGATTGAATACAATATTATTCCCGGCAAATGATGCTGACGTCTGATCGATTGTTCGGTTAACAAGCTGTGAAGTATTACCCGTCGGCTGCAGATAGTTTGCTCTGAATTCCCAGCTCTCGGTCAGCACATCCGCACCAATCCCCCAGTTCCGCAGTACGGTTCCAGTAATGTTATCACTGGCGTGGTAAGCGTTAATCCCGGTGACGATGTCCCATTCTTCGATAAACGTTCTGGCTCCGCCGCCAAACGCCCATGAAAGTCCGCCGACATTGGCACGGGCCAGCCGCACATCTCCAAACGCAAGCAATGAACCAACGTTGAAATACGGCGAAAGACTGACGTGTGTTACTGAGTCCTGACGACCGAACGTATCACCTGCATCGTGTCCAATACGAACATTCGTACCAAACGACCGTCGGTTCACATTAATGACCTCACTGGCACCACCCGAAACCTGTGTGCCCGAAAACAGACCCTGCGCCTGCGCAGCAGGGATAACCGAATTCAAAGCAGCAATCAGGCCAAGAGCCGTCACCAGACGCGAACACGATTGTTGACAGGTTTTGTGAACGTTCGTCATGACGTCCTCGAATCGATAAATATGACAGGTCAACTGTCTGTATTGACCTGCGGATCAACCACTGCGATGTGCAGTTGCGTTTCCTGGTTCTCTGGAGGCCGAAACCTCATCTCCCTCATGCTGGTTCAGTCTCCGGGTAGGAATGCCGGATACGTCACAACCGAAGGAGACCATGCGCATTGGCACAGCTTCCCCATAACAGAGACTCCGCGTTTGTAACTCTGGCCCCAAGGCGCAACAACAGGGCTTCCGGCTGCCGGACCAGCTTTTTCCCTGAGTTTCACACGTACCACATACGCATCAGCGAAATTTCGTACTCGTCCCTGACTGGCGGCAGAAATGGCCAGTTTCAGCCTTCATCTGGTCCGGCGGGAAATTGCAAATCCTGCCGCAGGTGACTGATCAGAGTCGTGACCCTGATTTTCGTCCGTTCAGTCACCTGCAGAACACAGGCTTTCCGGAGCGGACAATTGGGACATCTGATCAGTCAACACATATGATCCGTACGACACGGAGTCCGAACTGGTGACAGACGAAGGAACCAGCAGTGAAACTAAGACTTTCGCCGCACAGATTTATCGATATTTGTGCCACCGAGAGCTTCGCGCATCCTCGCACGACGAGCCCGGATTTTTTTACTGATCACAGCAAGCACACGGTGTGCCCGCTGACTTCCGTTTTGACCGGAAGTCTGCAGCGTCGACTGCATGGTTTTCTGCAGATTCGTCATATCCTTGCGATAGGCTTCAAACTCACGACGCATGTCGGGCAGTTCGCTGCAGGCAGCACGTGGTTCAATAATCTGCTGATACAACTGTTCGATCACATTCCGTTTTCCGGCCGCACTTGTCATTCCTATATCAAAACTCTTGATCTCTCGGTGACATTTGGCCATCAGATCACGCATCCATCGTCGAGCCTCCTGCCAGGCGTCACGGTCTTCCCGATCCGCCGCCAGACGTTCATCAGGAGCCAGATCACGATCAAGCTTCCCCAGCGCGGCCATCATCGACGCCAACTTCTGACGAAGCGCTGTACACTGCCGCTCCATTTGAATGCTGCTTCGCCAAGACTGTTCAATCCGTTCGTACATCATTTTTTTGGATTCAGCATCGACTTCGGCCAAAGCTGATTGTTCCAAGACCTCTATACCCGCCTGGAGTTCGACAGCCGGCATGGATACTCCAAAACCGCCAGGCAAACCAGACTGCTGTGTGGCCTGAATCGCGATCTCAGGTTTTGCACCGACACCCGCGGGAGGCAACCCGTGATGCAGCAGTGGCCCAAATGTGGCAGACGTCTGCCAGGCACTGCCATGTATCGACACAGAATGGACTAGAGCAGTCTCGATCCCGGCCGCCAGGAGAATATCGGCCAGAGTGAATGGAAATCCGGTAGAATACGCCGCCTCCACTTCCGCCGGCACACTGATAATCAGTCCCAGTGGAAGGGACTGTGGCCGATACCAGACCCATAACATCAAACCAGGCAGCCGTAAAATCGGTAACGGTTCCCACTGAACGGAGGGTTGACGTTGTAAGAACGGTAACTGCAATTCAAAATCCCAAAACAGAATCAACCGAATCGGAAATGAAATGATGGGAGAAAGATATTTTAAACGAAGACACGACCTGGCGTCGTATTTGTCTGCTGAAAACGACAAATCCCCATCTGAACCGAATTAACATGGTGATCGCAGCAGACTCCACAGATGATATCGTTTTCCATGTTTTTTGCTGACAATCGGGTACTCTCGGCATAAAAACGCAGCGGTGCTTCACTCGTCTGCTGTTAAACAGCCGTAAATTATTTACTCACCATGATTCAATGTGATCATCACGATTTTCAGAGGTATCCTGGCTGTTTCGATTCGCAACAGCCGGATATTGTGCGTAGTCAGGTCCGCTACACCTTTTGTTTCGCTGGCCGGCGTTCTGAACTCGTTCCAACAGTATTTCGTGAGCCACATACCTCAACAGACATACCTCAACAGACATACATCTGCAGATCAATCCCGCAACAACTGCTCCCTGCAACTGACTAATCATTCCGTGAATATTGAACGCAATTCAACTCGATCCGTTCGTATCGGCAACGTGCAGATCGGTGCCGGTGCTCCGATTGCTGTGCAGAGCATGACGGCCACACGAACACAGGACATCGCTGCAACAGCCGCTCAAATCCGCAGTCTGGTTGCTGCCGGAGCTGACATCGTACGAATCGCCATCGACAGTCAGCGTGATGCGGAAGCTTTGATCGATGTTACCAAAGAAGTCACCGGCAATCTGTCGGTTGACCTTCAGGAAAATTATCGACTTGCAGAAACCATTGCGCCACATGTTGCGAAGCTGCGATATAACCCTGGGCATTTGTATCACCATGAACGCGAAAAACCATGGCAGGACAAAGTGCGCTACCTCGCGGACATCGCGTCCGACAATAACTGCGCTATCCGAATCGGTGTGAACTGTGGTTCTGTAGACCCGGACAAAAAAGCAAAATACGAGGCGAACGACAGCCTGTCTCCCATGCTGGAAAGCGCTCTGGACCACTGCCGGCTGCTGGATCATATTGGCTTCACGCGTTACTGCGTGTCACTCAAAGACTCAGACCCGCAAAACGTCATTGAAGTCAATCGCCGCTTTGCAGAGGCGCGTCCGGATGTACCGCTGCACCTCGGCGTCACCGAAGCCGGTATGCCGCCGGACGGCGTCATCAAAACACGCATTGCCTTTGAACAGCTGATCAGTCGGGGCATTGGCGACACCATTCGCGTTTCACTGACCGTACCGAATGATCGTAAACCTGAAGAAATCGCTGCCGGTCGTCAAATCCTTTCAGATATCGCTGCGGGCCGAGTCCGCTCTGTCGTCGACTATGGTCTAAACACCCTGAACATTATCAGCTGCCCCAGTTGCTCCCGGGTGGAAAACGAAGCGTTCATTGACCTGGCGGAACAGGTCCGTGACATGACAGAATACGCACAGAATTATGACATCACGATCGCAGTGATGGGTTGTCGAGTCAACGGTCCAGGTGAAACCGACGACGCCGACCTCGGTCTGTGGTGCGGCCCCAGCCATGTTAATCTCAAACGAGGTCCCCTGTCGGTCGGTACATTCTCGTACGACGAAATCCTGGCCCGTCTTCAGGAGGAATTAAACCGACTCATCGCGACCCGTATGCCGGCAGGATGAGTCTTTCTTTCGTGAATAGTGCACCTGGTACCCTGCTGCTGCCGTTTTCAGATGCATTCACCATAACGAACAGTCGGCCTGTGGCCTTCCGTCACAGCCCGCAACCCAATCCGAGGTCAGAAACCCGCCGACTCAGCGACGGACAGGAACTGTCTCCGAAGTCCAAACCGGCCAACTCTGCCGGTCACCTCTGATCCTGTACATGATTTGAGCCGCAAGACGTCCATATCCTGACACTCGTCTGCCACGGTACACGATTCAATCTTGGGCTGAACTCAGAGGTCGAGTAGCCTTCAGGTCCATCCTGTGTACAGCACAGTCAAGACATGGACCGGAGGTCTGTCGTGTCAGAAACCGAAATCATCGAAATTGTCAAAACCAGCCTGAACGAACTGTTGCGCTGGGTTGGATTCGGCACGCTGGCCGGCCTCGCAGCCAAAGCCATCATGCCCGGTCGGGACCCCGGTGGGGCAGTAGCCACAATGCTGATGGGCATTGGAGGCAGTGTGGTTGGCTGCGGCACGGTCCTGTTCTTCTGGCGAGACACGTCGATTGATCCAATCAGCGGAAAAGGATTCATCGCCGCAACACTGGGAGCGTTCACGTTGCTGTTCTTTTACCGAATGCTTTCCGGATCGTTCTTTAGCGAAAGCAACGTTCACGAGGACAAGATGATGCATAAAGCGCGTCGTCGTCGTCGTCGTCGTCGAATGGTCGATGATATGATGCGTGACGCAGCTTAGCACCAGTTCATTACAATATGTGTCTGACCACAGGACACACACAGCCTGTCACAGCTGAAATCGTAGACACCCGTTATTCAGTACATCTGATTTCCTGACCGGTTCGCTAACCACAGTGAAGTACTCCCAGGCCTGTCGAGACAGTTGACGTGCAGTCAGCGATTGAACTCCTGTCCGACAAATCACACCGATGATCGAGATGGATACAGCTGTAGCGGCAGGCCAAATCGGGCGAGCGCAGGATCACCCGTCGGCAGGTTGGCAGATGACATAACAGGTAACAGTCGGGTCGCTTGTCGATCCGGCAAAAGACCACTGCGTCGTCCGATGAACTCTCGGATTCACTCCAGCAGCAGTGTCTGCGTTTCCCCGTCGCCGGAGTTACGCTACACTGCCATCAAAGTTGCCATGGCTGCGAAAAGCACGCAGTTTTACAACATTCTCACTCGGCACCCACCTGCATCATTAATCCAATCAGGACGTACACAATGGCCAAAGCACGCGCTAAAAACACTTCGCCGGCAGCCGCGCCTGCGGGCGGCAGCATGCTCGACAATGCCATGGGGCAAATCGAAAAAATGTTTGGGACCGGCTCGATCATGCGGCTGAACAATTCGGACGTTGCTTCAACCGGCGTCTCGGGGATTTCTACCGGAGCTCTCTCGCTTGATCTGGCTTTGGGAGGACGCGGTTTTCCAAGAGGTCGCATCATCGAGCTGTACGGACCGGAATCGAGTGGCAAGACGACATTGGCCCTGCACACCATCGCCAATGCCCAAAAAGAAGGTATTGCAGCATTCGTAGACGCCGAACATGCGCTCGATCCCTCCTGGGCAAGACGTCTTGGTGTGAACCTCGATGACCTGCTGGTCAGTCAGCCGTCATACGGAGAAGAAGGTCTGCAAATCGCCGAGATGCTGATTAAGTCCAACGCCGTTGATCTCATCGTCATCGACTCGGTAGCAGCCCTGGTCCCAAAAGCGGAACTTGACGGGGAAATTGGCGACAGCCATGTCGGACTTCAGGCGCGGATGATGAGTCAGGCAATGAGAAAACTTACGGGAGCCATTTCCAAAGCAAAAACAACCGTGATTTTCATTAATCAGATTCGAGAGAAGATCGGAGTCATGTTCGGTAGTCCGGAAACCACACCAGGTGGACGTGCACTCAAGTTCTACAGTTCCGCACGCGTTGACGTACGACGCATCGCATCACTTAAAGATGGCGACACCCAAATTGGTATTCGCATGCGGGCCAAGATCGTCAAGAACAAGGTGGCTCCACCGTTCCGCATTGCTGAGTTCGACATGTATAACAGCTGTGGAATCAGCATGGAGGCAGATCTGGTGGATCTGGCTGTGGACGAAAAAATCATCGCCCGCAGCGGCAGCTGGTTCAGCTACGGAAAAATCAAGCTGGGACAGGGCCGCGATCGGGTACGGGTGTTCCTGGAAGAGAATCCAGACACGGTGACTGAAATCCGTGACAAGGTTTTGGTCGCCAAAGGACACCCACCAACCTCGGCCAAACCGGTTGCGGCCTCGGAACAGAATTCGTGAAAGATCCCAATCCGGGTATCTTCGCCGTAAACGGCCGCTAAATTTCGTAGAGACCGTCTGATTTTCGGAAATTGGAATTGCTTTGGATTTCGAGTTACTGAACTGGGTTCGTAACATCAGCGCATGTCCAGTTCTGCCCCGGAAAACACGTCCAGTGCGCCAGTTGAATTTCAGCCAAATTGCACATGGAGGTTTCTACACTTCATCCTGACTCCGTTCTTTGCTTTGTGGGTACGAACACGTGTGGTTGGCCGGGAAAACCTCGACAGCTCGCAGGGTGGTTTGCTACTTCTGAACCATCAGAGTTTTGTTGATCCGATGGTCGCAAGTTTTGGCCTGCAGCGACCGATTTCATATCTGGCACGCGACGGATTATTCCGAATTCCAGTTATCGGCTGGGTTCTCCGGCACACTTACGTTCAGTCGATTAGTCAGACAGCGTTTCGAGCCAGCAGCATTCGCAGTGCGGTGGACCGCATGCATCAGGGTTTTCTGGTCGGAATTTTTCCTGAAGGTGAACGCTCCTCAGGTGATGTCAAGAAATTCAAACGGGGATTTTTGTCGCTCGTACGAAGAGTTGAGCTCCCGATCTATCCGGTTGGAATCTTCGGAACCGATCGTGTGATGCCGCGCGGATCCATATTTATCCGACCAGGAAAAGTAACCGTCGTTTTTGGAAAACCACTCTCCAAAGAGGAAATCAATCAGCTCCGCACCGGCAATGACGATCACCAACTCACCGAACTCATGCGCAAACGCGTAGCGGATTGCATTACCGAAGCCAAACAATGGCATTGACGTGTTAACAATCTCTTTTTTCGGATCAGGCTTGTTAGCCAGTCCATTAGCATCAGGTTCTCTTAATACCTGATTGCAGAACGATGTAACTCGAGGTCGTCATTCTCAGAATCAGCAACGGTGGCTAGACTTCCCGAATTCAAACCGCCGACTCGATCAGGAACGTTTCTGTGACAACACGCATCCTGAGTATTTCCGGACTTCGCGGCGTCGTTGGTGATGGTCTTGATCCGGTTTATGTGGCCAAATTCGCCGGGGCGCTGGGAACTATGTTCAGCGGCGGAAAGATCGTTGTGGCTCGTGACGGAAGATCGACTGGCCCGGTAATATATCACGCTGCGGTTTCAGGTCTGTTGGCTGCCGGCTGCGAAGTCCTCGATGCCGGTATTTGCACAACACCAACCTGTGGAGTCCTCGTGCAGCATCTGAGTGCTGCCGGTGGTCTGCAGATCACGGCCAGCCACAATCCTATTGAATGGAACGGACTCAAACCCTTTGCACCCGACGGCTCAGTATTCAATCGTGATCTTGGACAGCAGTTGATTCAGATCCTTGAAGAAGAAGCAGTCGCCTGGAAAGACTGGTCAAACACGGGCAGTGTGGTGTCCATCAACGATCCGTCGGGGCCGCACATCCAACGCGTACTCCGGCTGGTCGATGGAGCCGCGATCCGTGAGCGTAAGTTCAAGGTGGTCATTGACTGCAACCACGGCAGTGGTGCGACATGTGGACCTCAGCTATTGGAACAGCTTGGCTGCGAAGTCGTTGTTTTGGGCGGAATTCCGGATGGACAATTCGAACATACTCCGGAACCGATCGAACAAAATCTCGGTGTCCTGTGTCAGACTGTCATTACCCACCAGGCCGACGCAGGATTCGCCCAGGATCCGGATGCTGATCGCCTGGCAATTGTCGATAACACGGGCCGCTACATCGGCGAAGAACTGACACTTGCCCTGACAGCAGATCACGTCCTGTCAACCCGGAAAGGACCGGTGGTGGTCAATGGATCGACAAGTCGAGTCACTATGGATATCGCCGAACGACATCAGTGCCCGTTCCATCGCGCTTTCGTGGGGGAAGCCCATGTATGTGCGAAAATGCGGACGGTACGAGCAGTACTGGGCGGTGAAGGAAACGGAGGCGTGATCGAACCACAAGTGGGATACGTTCGTGACAGCCTGATGAGTATGGCTTATATACTTGACGGGTTGACTTCCAGGCAGTGTACTCTGGAATCCTGGGCTGATGCCCTGCCCTGCTACACAATTGTCAAAGACAAGCTGGAATGTCCGCAGGAAGTGGTGGCCGATGCGTGCACCGCCCTGAAAGCATCGTTTGCAGATGCAGAAGCTCAGGACGGAGACGGACTCCGACTCGACTGGGATGATCGCTGGGTGCAGGTTCGTGCCAGCAATACAGAACCGGTCCTGCGGGTCATCGCAGAAGCTCCTGAAACCGACGACGCCAGAGCTCTGTGCCGCCGGGCCATGGAAATCGTGAAATCCACGGTGAAGGGATAATGCATGAACAGCTCCATGTGCCAGGACGTTTTTTCACATGCCCGCACGGTCGTTGTCAAAGTGGGTTCCAATGTCCTTGCGCGTGATGACGATCAACTGGATGAAGCCCGCATCCAGAATTTGAGCGAGCAAATCGGACGCCTGCGGAAGACGGGACGAAACGTGATCGTCGTGAGTAGTGGGGCAGTCGCCGCCGGCATCGGAATCCTGGGGCTCAACGGACGTCCCCAGTCCTTGTCGCAACTCCAGGCAGCAGCAGCAGCCGGACAGCCTCAACTCATGACGGCATGGGAAAAACAGCTGTCGGCGGTCGGACATCGTGTGGCACAGATTCTGCTAACCGTCAACGATTTCCGAAACAGGCAACGATACCTTAATGTTCGGAATACAGTTCGCACACTTTTGAGCCTCGGTGTGGTTCCCATCGTCAATGAAAATGACACGGTCAGTGTCGAAGAAATTACTGTCGGTGATAATGATCAGCTTGCAGCCATGGTTGCAACTCTCGTCGAGGATCCTCTGCTGGTTATTCTTTCCGACGTCGAGGGACTACTCGGTAGTACTCCCGGTGATCCGGGCAGCGGCCTGATCCCCGTCGTCGAACAGCCTTCGGATGATCTGCAATCACTCGTGGCAGACGAAGTCAGCAGTCGCGGGACCGGCGGCATGCAGACAAAACTGAAAGCGATTGTTGCAGCATCAGGCATGGGTGAGTGTGTTATCCTGGCAAATGGTCGAACGCCACAGGTCCTCGATCAAATTTCTGACGGTCAGTCGACCGGAACGCTCTTCCTGGCATCCGGTGGTTCCGTTCCAGCATGGAAAAAATGGATCGGCTATACGACTCAGCCCGCCGGAACATTGATTCTGGACGCTGGTGCGGAAAAGGCTGTCCGCAATCATGGCCGTTCACTGCTGGCGGTTGGGATCCAGCAGGTCGAAGGGGAATTCGAACAAGGTGCGTCCGTTGCCATGGCCGGTGGAGATGGAAACAGCTTTGGGCGCGGCCTCGCAAACTACTCGGCTACCGATATTCGAATCATCGCTGGCGCAAGATCGGACCAAATCCCAGGTCTCCTCGGACACGTCCCGTACGGCGAAGTGATCCACCGCGACAATCTTGTGCTGATCAACGTCAACCCCTGAATCTGAGTGTCGCTGTTCGGCAAAGCGTCAGAGGCGTTACAGGCTGTACGAAGATCACCACAAAACCTGTCAGCAGGTAATTTTCCGGCCAATTTGCACCTCTTGCCTGCCGCAACCAAATACCGATGCACTCTTGCAGTGTTCTTCCAGGACAACCGTAATTCATGCCGGGCGTCATCAGAACGCAAATCAATTTCAGGGGATTCCGGCAATGCTGATAACCATCTTGTCCAGAATCTCATCCTGGATGTCGCAGATGGTCTACATTGTCGACAACCAGTTTTCCCGTATGCAGCCTGAACAGTATATGGTCGGCCTGACCGTCTGCATCTGTCTTGGGTATTTGTTACTCAGGGACCGCAACTGAATCGAACGAAACAGTTCTGCCATTCCGACATGGTCCTGTCCCCGACTCACAAACTGATCACAGACAGCAGGGCTACCCGGAGATAATCTGCCTGAATTTCATTTTCAGGCCTCGCAGCTTTCGCACTGTGCCGGATCAGCAGGTCCGTTCAATGGTTTATTTTTCTGCCCAGAAATCGAGTACCCTGGCGGCGTCAAGGACTGGTTTCAGAACTTCAACAAAGGCCAGGTGGTCCGGATGATCCAGATAGATCCTGCGGTCATCTTCGGACTCAAATGTCACCATAAAACAATGGGTAAATCCGTCGGTTTTTTCTTCGGGACTGTTGTTGTTCCCCCATTCAAATCCTTTGATTTCGTCAATCTTTAAAGGCAGCGCCGCAAATGCTTCTTCCACCTGTTTGACACTTTCTTCAGTGGCCTCTTCGGTGAATCTGAAGAACACGGCGTGCTTCAGTTGTCGCTTCGGTGGATTCTCCAGTGACGTTCCCCAGTAATCGATCACAAAGGTGCGATCGTTTTTCCCGCGGAGAACGCTGCCAAATTCCTTATGGGCCGGATGTGGCAAATAGGCGGCCCGCCCGGCTTCGTCTTTGAACGTGAGCACAAAACAATGGGTGTAACCGTCGTCGAGTGACTCCGGGCTGTTATTGACGCCCCAAGAAAAGTCGATGATTTCTTGGATCTTCGAGGGAAGTTCCCGAAACGCTTCCACCACCCCTTTGATCGCTTCTTCGCTCGTTGATTCCCGAAACGAAAAAAAAACGGTGTGACGCAGTACCCGACCTGTCGGCACAGGTCCGACACTCATTTTCTTTGCGGGCGAATTCGATCCGTTGCTCATCATTTTTCCCGGAGAATCTTCTGTATCGAGAGTCAACGAACCGGATTCACTGCAGCCAGCACCTGCTGTCACAAGTGCAAAACAGGTCACCAAGTTCATCAAAAGTCTCGACCAAATAATATGGAAAACCTGAAAACGTGACATCCAGCAGATCCTGCCGTTAGCTCGTAAGAATACCGGATAAAAAGGAACTGTTTTAAAGACTAATCTGTACGGCCGAATAAAGAAACTCGTGCGTCCTGCTGATATGAAACCGAGTAAGGGCATAAGAAAGTCGGCTCATCGTCCAACGGTCACCGGCGATGACTGAATTATTCAGGATCGTTCGAACGAAAACATGACTATCACATCACCTTGTGGAAAATGTTCACTGGGACGTCCCCTTCTCCACGATAAATATGTGACAACACTGGCCGGAATTCTTCGAAATTCAAAGGACCGTCGAGAATCAGCCGAATCTGTGATCCCGCAGGATCTGGTTGATCAGGATTCTGTCGCCTGTTAGGATCAGTTAGTTGTCTTGGCTTTAGTTGACCGTTCGTTCGATACGGGTTGGGAGGTGAAGCGATGGCCTGTGAATTTTCACGGCGCAGATTGCTGTGCCAGGGTACAGGCGCGGCAGTGGCCGCAGGCCTGCCTTTGACCCGGATCCTGGCAGAGTCTGATCCAAAACCGGTCCACGAATTCCGTCGAAACGGAATGCTTTATCGCCGACTGGGGGGGACTGATCTGTTCGTGTCGGCGCTCTCGTATGGGTCCCACATCAATCCGGCTCACCGGATCAAGATCAAACGTGGCTCCACCCTCGATGACAAGGGGCAGCAGCGTCGTGATCGTCATATTGCCAGAGCAATGGACTACGGCGTCAACATGATGGACGTGTATGAAAACGAAGGCCAGTGGCAGCCGCTGGCAAGACTGGTCAGCAATCGACGTGATAAAGTGCTGGTATCGATGTGCCGACAGTTCCCCGAATTTGTCGGCACCAACATTGACGACGCTGCTCGCCTGTTCGGACATGTGGACCTGTACCGAATTTATGTCGGGGACGGTGACTATGTCAGTGACCGTACCCTCGAAGACTGGGATGCGATGCGGAAAGCAAAGCAGGCCGGCAAGGTTCGAGCCATTGGCATCTCAACACACAGCGAACGCATGATGATCAGTGCACTGGACCAGCTTGAAGGCCTGGATTACATCATGTTCCCGTACAACTTTATCCATGCCCGGGCCGACTATATCGACGTGCTGCCAAAAGCAATGGCACAAGGAGTCGGGCTGATTGCAATCAAACCGCTTGCTGCCGGATCCATTGTCAAACTGGACCCCAAGGCTCACCCAGGCTCAATACCGGAGAACGCAAAAGTCCACCTGTATCGCGGAAACAATCGACCACTGCTGCCGGCTGTGGTTGACAAACTTACGGAAAGCCTGAAACGCCTGCCCCAGGAATCACTCTGCCAGGCTGCTCTGAGATATGTGTACTCACAGTCCTTCATAACGAGTGCCATGCCCGGCATGTTTCAGGCACATGAAGTCGACGACAACTACGCGGCCCTGCAGCGTCAACTGATGCTCTCACAGACCGAACTCGACGCTCTCAATGCTGCCCGCGTCCTCTGCAGCACACGCGGTCCGGGCTGGTTGCCACCACACTATCGCTGGCTTGATCAGCGCTGGCGGGCCTAGATGATGATTCGGCGGACAGTTCTCTGCGTAACACTGTTACTGTTCGCCGGGTCTGCATTGCCACTGGTCCTGGAACCGCACAAAGATTCCCGGCACGCAGTTGCTGCCCAGGCAGACACAAAATCGGAAGGTGTTATTCCGACTGATTCTGTGCACCAGGACGTGGGTGACTTCAAACAGGCCGGTGTCTGCGCTCGCTGTCATGTGGTTTCTGTGCTGGAATGGGGGATTTCAGAACACGTGACTGCGGAAACCGACTGTCGTACGTGCCATGGTGAAAGCCGAGGGCATGTCAAAAACGAAAGAAATCAGGTCAAACCGGATCGCCTTCCTCGTGGTGATGCAATTGCCCGACAGATTTGTGCGAACTGTCACGAATCCGGTTGCCCGAACACGCTGCAGACGCAAAACTGCCAGCAGTGTCACCATGTCCACGCATTGATCAATCCTTCACTCCCCCCCACTGAAACCAGTAGTCAGCTGGAGCAGCTGCTGTCACGCTGGAAACAATTTGAAAGTCGAATGGAAGAAGCAGAACAGCATGTCCGTGGTCATGATTTTCAGGCGGCGCAGTCCGTGTACAGCAAAGCACTCGAATTGATCCCGGGTAACCACAGTGCGCAAAGCGGACTTGAGATGTGTCTCAGAAGAATGAATCCGTCACTTCAGGGGTTTATGACCGTTAGTAACGATATCGATTCAACAACAGGACTGCCGATTCAGGTACGGGTGGACAAGCCGGATGTAAGTATGCAGCTGGTTCCAGGTGGGGAATTCGACATCGGGTCGGACACTGTGGTCGATTCCCGTCCGGTACACACCGTTCGAATCAGCCCGTTCTATCTCGGCCGGTACGAAATCACTCAGAGCCAGTGGCGGGAAGTGATGGGTAACAACCCAAGTGTGCATCAGGGCCCCGATTTTCCGGAAGCAGATCAGATGCCGGTAGAACACGTTTCCTGGAACGACTGTCAGGAATTTCTGCGGCGACTCAACTCACGTGTGTCCGGTGCGGGATTTCGTTTACCAACAGAAGCAGAATGGGAATATGCCTGTCTCAGCGGTGCTGCAGCAACCAGAGCTGTCTCAGATTCGGCCGGTCCGCCCGGTCGTTACGCATGGTTTCGATCTAACTCAAAGCGTTTATCGCAGCCCGATCAGGCGTTTCTGGAAATCGGTGTCTACGCCCCACGTCCTGTAGGAATGAAGCAGCCAAATGCGTGGTCCTTTCACGACATGAGAGGTAACGTTGCAGAATGGTGTTCCAGCCTGTTCAGGCCCTATCTATATGATGCAAATGACGGACGTGAATCAATGTCTGTTGAAGGCAAACGCGTTGTCCGTGGAGGTGGATTTGCCGACTCAGCTACGTCACTCGATCCGGCTCGGCGCCACTCCGAACGTCCTCACCGACGCTTCCGCTGGAACGGACTCCGTCTGGCTCGTGACGTACCGAATCTCCCGCGACGGAAAAGTGTCACATCACAGTAGCAGATCCGCTGGTCAAATCTCCGCCGCAGCCCGTGCCTGCTCAATCAACCGGGAACGCACAGCTTCCGTCAGCAGCGGTCCGGGCACATCATTACGACGAAGTTCGTCGGCGAAATTGATCTCGGACAGTGGCCCCGGAAGATAAGAAATCCCTGGGTATCTTTGCTGCAGCGCTCGTACCGACGGTTCGTCTCGTGACGGACCGTAGATCGCAATCGGAGTCCGCGCGGTTCGGCTGTCTGCACGAAAATTCGCAACCGTTTGTGACAGCGACCAGCGCAGACAGTTACTGTGAACAAGAACCAATTCACAGTTCAGCTGACGCGTCGCCTGCTCGAATCCGGCCTGACCGGTAAAAGCACGCACAGCCTGATAACCCTGATCACCGAGCAAAAATTTAGCCTGTGTGGCAACATCCTCCCGGGCATCAATCACCACAGCTTCCGGAGACGTACTGCCGTTGGCCGCCACCCGGATAACTTTCTGAGCATATGTGACCCCTCTGACCGGATGGCTGAGTTTCAACAGTTCAGAGGCCGCTTTAACTCGAATGACAGCATCAGGCAGATACATCCCGCGTCGAAAATTCACCGAATCGTTAGTCCGTCCGCCCCAGTTCGGCGATTCGAAGAACGTGGCTGCTGCGCCACCATGCTTCGCCTTGAGAGCGATATCAATCGCTGCTTGACGGACCATTTCATCTTCTTCGATGTCATCAACAGACGACGCGGCACGGCAGGCCCGCATTGTCGCCGCCACCGCCAACCGATTGCCATCATCGATCGCGACCGCAATCTCAGCAAAACGTGTTGCTCGCTTCAACGAATCACCTGGTCGCAATGAAAAGCGATCCGCTGCCTGAGCGAGCAAGGTCGCCGCCTGACCGATCAACCATTCCACAGCTTCCGTCCTGTCGCCTGGACGACCCTCACCGTTCCACAGGCGATCCACAGCCAAAGACGCCGTACGGCAAACAGCATCATTGTCGGATGCGTATTCATATTCCAACAGCAATGGTGCCAACGCGGAATCAGAAGTTGCTGCCAGCAGCTGAAGACCTCGCACAGCGTGAACGGGTTCGGCATTGGGCAATGCTTCCAGAATTCCGTAACGAAACTCTCTTGGATGGTGTCGCAGCAGATCGAAAGCAATACGGCCAGATTTTGACTGAATGTCAGCCGCAAGCAGTTCCGAAGCCGCCGGATTGCCAATCGTCAGCAATGCTGTCACGGCCTGCACTGCCTGTCGACGCTCGCTTCCAAGCTGAGCTATCAGTGAAACAATTTGATCCGGTGACGCCAGTGATTCCAGTGAAGCTGCATTGATCTGCCGCAGTATTTCTCCCGCCGATGGCTGCAGATCAACATTGGCATTCAGACTCAAAAACAGCTTAATCCCGACCTCATCACGTAACTGCACCCACGATTCAGTCGACAGCGACCGATCCAGCAGCTGCTGCAGATAGCCCCGAGCAAACTGGATGCGATCCAGACGGGCAGCAATATCAGCCGCCAGAACCAGCCGCACCGGTGTATCGGGTTCCTGCTGAAATATTTTTTCACTAACCGTCGTATAATTCTGTCCGCAAGCCCACGATCCGGAAGCAACGACGCATGTCAGAATAAGAATTTCAGATATCACGTTTCGTGTGATCATGGCATCAACAATCATCAACAGGAATGATGTTTCAGGAGAATTCATATCATGGTGAACTGAAGACGACACTGTGTCCAGATCCCAGCCGGCCGGACCGTCATTCCCCGAATGATTCCCCCAAAAATGAAAATCCATCGCCGCAGATACCGTACCGGCACTGCCAATCTCCCCTGACTGCTCATCGTCCGATCAGATTTGCACCCTTGAAATTCATTTTCACTGCTCGGACCGGATACCCCAGCCGGCCGCTCAGAACCTGTTCGATACCGATTATCCGGAATCTGACAGCAGCCTGAGGCGCGCAGTTTCATTCCGATTCAGGCGCAATCAAACTACTTAAGTGACGGAAAAACGACTTCAGTCACTCAACCAGTATGAACTCCTGACAATGTACGGCCCTGCCCGCACCCGAACGACAGGCGCCGCCGGTACTCCCGGCTGAAACCGTGCAGTATCACTTTCCGAATTAAATTAACCCGAAACAGCCCCATGCCCCGTCCTTTTCCACTCACTAAAAAACAACTCGATGAACTGGCAGGTGAGTATCCGACTCCCTTCTACCTGTACGATGAAGCCGGTATTCGAAAAACATGCAGGGAACTCTACCAGGCATTTACATGGGCCGACGGGTTTCGCAACTATTTCGCCGTCAAGGCACTGCCCAATCCGCACATCATCAGCGTTGTAAAGGAAGAGGGACTGGGAGCAGACTGCTCCAGCGGTCCGGAACTGTTCCTGTCACACACAATCGGACTGTCGGGCGAACAGGTGATGTTTACCTCGAACAACACTCCGATCAGCGAATATGAGGCAGCCAAAGAAATGGGTGCCATTCTGAACCTGGACGACATCAGTCACATTGACTTCGTGCACGGACATATCGGACTGCCGAACCTGGTCTCTGTCCGTTTCAACCCAGGCCCCGCCCGTCAGGGAAACGTGATTATCGGAAACCCTGAAGAAGCCAAGTATGGCTTCACAGAGTCTCAGCTGTTCGAAGGTTACCAGCGTCTCGCAGAACTCGGAGTCGAACGTTTCGGACTGCACACCATGGTGGCGTCCAACGAACTCGACGGCAGCTTCTTTGTCGAAACCGCCCGGATGTTGTTCGATCTGGTCGTGCGAATACAGCGCAGTCATGGCATCCGTATCGAATTCATCAACCTGGGGGGAGGCATCGGGATACCTTATCACCCGGAGGACCAGCCGGTGGACCTGAGATGGATCGGTGAACAGATTCACAGTCTGTACGACTCAATGATCGTCCCTGCCGGTCTCGACCCCCTGCAGATTGTTATGGAAAACGGACGCATGGTCACCGGACCGCACGGTTACCTGATTACACGCTGTGTGCATCACAAAAACATCTATCGCGACTATATTGGTGTCGACGCCTGTATGGCCAACCTGATGCGTCCGGGGATGTACAACGCTTACCACCACATCACAGTCCCGGGTCGTGAACACGAACCACATGATCGAATCGTCGATGTTGTCGGATCACTCTGTGAAAATAACGACAAATTCGCGATCCAGCGACCTCTACCCGCAGTCAACCCAAGCGACCTGCTGGTGATTCATGACGCGGGAGCTCACGGACACGCCATGGGATTCCAGTACAACGGTAAAACACGCAGCGCTGAACTGTTGCTGAAAACCGACGGCAGCGTCAAGCAAATCCGGCGGGCGGAAACCCAGGATGATCTGTTTGCTACTCTGGATTTTTCAGACTTCCGCTGAACAGTTCCCTGATTTCCACGGGTCGAAGATGCAATTCGTACTCACGAAACCAGTTGTTCCCGGCAGAACGACTTCAGCATTTGAGTGACTCCATGAAAGACGCCTCTTCGAACAAACTCACACGAAACACCATCTCCGATCACCACGACGCCGCACTCCGACGTACCGACAAAAACATGGTTACCGACGCAAAGCATCTGTTCGTCGATGGGCAGACTATTGAAATTTGTTCAGTCGACTGACCCCAAATCGTTAAGAATCAGTCTGTGTTATCTCACAATGGCGACCGTTTGCCAGAACATTTTCCAGCAGCACATGAGCCGTTTCGTCGTGACCGAACAACACGGAAAACTCCGTCAAGGTGCGTTTTGTACCGCGATGATCGGGTGCAATATCTGTTGTAAATCATCTGTTTGCCAAGAATCAGAGACGGGGTACCTGGGAAATCGGACAACGGCAACGGACTTCCGATCTTCCGCTGCACGTGAAAGCGGTCAGCGAGCTTCCGGCTTGCGATCCTGGCATACAGTTGATCACCGGTGTTAGCCATTACCTGGGGCAAAACACTTTTGAAAACACTGTTGTTGAATCAGACGTTACCGCTGCTGAATCAGCGTTACCCCGAACGTTTTATGACACACAGACATGAAAGAAGGACTCACCACAGTTCTGCGGTAAGTCCTTCTTTAAATTGCGGAAGGGGGGAGTCGAACCCCCACGCCCTTACGGGCACAGGATCCTAAATCCAGCGCGTCTGCCAATTCCGCCACTCCCGCATCTCAACCATCATCCACTCGACGAAAACACCATAAGAAACGACCTCCGCACACCGGTTTAGTTTGCAGAGCATTCAACCAGTGTCACACGCCAGCATTCTATGGCAGCAATTAGTTAAAACAAAGGCTTCGGAATCACCACGTGTCTCAATGGCAATTCTGCACCTTCCACTCCGGTCTGTCTCTCCTGGCTCGTGTCCCCACATAATATTGTCATTCTCATCGTTCCGGACCGGTACATCACTCGTACAGCGACGGGCGTCCGGTGATCAGCTGTCAGTTCATACCAGGTTGTAAACAACCACTGCTCCACGACAAAACCACGATATCGAACGTAAACTCGCACACCGCTCAACCGATCAGCCCATAATCAAGCGGCTGAGTACAATCGATGCTGTCGTTCGCTTCGGACAGCGGATATTTAAGTCCGCTGGCACAGTTGAACAAAACGCAGTTTTCTTTCGGTGTGATTCTTCCGGACACCAGTTCCTGTTTCCAGGCTGCGTAAGTTGCTGCCCCTTCAGGACACAGCAACAACCCCGTTCGTCGACTAACTTCTTCCAGTGCCTGGAGAATCGATTCATCAGTAACAGCGGTGGCAAAGCCCCCGCTGTCCCGTACAGCGTCCAGAATCAGAAAATCACCAATCGCTACAGGCACACGAATTCCGGACGCCACCGTGTGAGCATCCTTCCAGAGTTCCGCGTGGCGGGTTCCTTCTTCATATGCCTTCACCACAGGAGCACAGCCTGTCGCCTGAACGGCTACCATGCGAGGCAGTTTTCCTGTCAGCCAGCCTATTTTTTTGAGTTCATTGAAGGCTTTCCACATCCCAATCAACCCCGTACCTCCACCGGTTGGATAGAAGATCACGTCCGGCACATTCCAGCCAAGCTGGTCTGCCAGTTCCAGCCCCATGGTCTTCTTGCCCTCAATACGATAAGGCTCTTTCAATGTAGACAGATCAAACCATCCGGTTGCCTCTTTGCCTTCACCCACAATACGTCCGCAGTCATTGATGAGACCATTGACCCGCCACACCTTCGCTCCCTGAGCCGCGATTTCACGAACATTAACTTCAGGAGTATCTTCGGGACAGAAGACGTAGCTCTGCATGCCGGCCCGACTGGCGTAAGCTGCCAAAGCCGCCCCTGCGTTTCCGTTCGTTGGCATCGCCAGCTTTGAAACCCCCAGTTCTTTAGCCATCGAAACGGCCATGCACAAACCCCGTGCTTTGAATGAGCCTGTCGGAAGCCGCCCTTCATCTTTGACGATCAACTGTCCACTGTCTCGTTCCAGCTGTGACAGCCGAATCAGCGGTGTGTGTGATTCTCCCAGACTGACCACATTTTCAGTCCTGCGCACGGGCAGAAACTCGCGGTACCGCCACATGTCCGCCGGCCGCTGTGCCAGCTCTGATTTCGAAACGTTGGCGGCCAGACGCTGCAGATCATATCTCACCAGCAACGGACGTCCGACTTTGGACAGCTGCTGAACAATGTCCGCTTCATATCGATCACCTTTCAGCCCACATTCCAGGTGAGTCACATAGGTTGAACGATCGGTAGTCAGGTTATCAAAGGCCGGCACGGTCATTCACTTTCAGTTTTTTAAACATAAAACGTTGTCTCTGTGGCAGCACTCCGTGGTCATCCACGAACCTGTCGTGGCTGCACCGGAAATCACCCCACGGGATTCGTTTCCGGAAAAGCAAGGTCAGCATGCGCCGTCGCAAGCCAATTCACACAGAGTACTCTCGAATAACGTCTTCCCTGACTTCGATCCCCAGACCGGGAGCTGTTGGGACCGTAATCTCCCCGTCAACGGGACGAAAGGGCTGTGAAACAATTTCTGTTCGCCACGGGTTTTCAGACAGATCAAATTCCAGCATCGGTGTATCTGTTGGAAATCCCCCGTGAGGATCCGGGAGTACCGACAGCAGGTGTACCGACGCCGCAATGGAGATCGCGCCGCCCCAGCAATGAGGAACGCACGGAATTCCTGACAATGCCGCCATCCTGCTGATAAACAGAGCATTCCCGATGCCGCCGCACAGCGTTGCGTCGGGTTGAATAATATCGAACGCGCGACGATCGATCAGCTCTTTCGCTGCGATGCATGAATCAACGACTTCCCCGCCTGCCAGTGGGAGCGAAAGTTTTTCCCGCAACTCAGGATAGCCCGCATAACGCGGAGACTGCGGCAGGGGTTCCTCGAAGAATTCAAAGTTCAGGTCATCAAGAATCCGTCCCATCTGCACGGCCGACCGCAGCGTGTACGCAGCGTTTCCGTCAACCATCAGTCGAATATCGGGACCGACGGCATCACGAACCGCCCTGGCTACTTTTGCTTCGCGAGCGACGCTGTAACGCCCCAGACGCATCTTGAGTGCCTTGTAGCCTTCGCGGACACGCGTCACGGCTTCTCGCGGAAACAGAGATTCAGGTTCTTCACCTTCCACATAGTTCATGGTGGACCCATACACGGGTACACGGTCTCGCAGCCGGCCTCCAAACAATTCCGCCACGGGCAGACCAAGAGCCTGACCACGAAGATCATTCAAGGCCACATCCACGGCCCCCTGAGCGATTCCGTTGCCAAAATTAGCTCCCCAAAGTTCTCGACAAAGTCGACCGTAATGCAGCGGGTTCTGTCCAACCAGTATTGGAGTAAGGTGTTCATCGATTGTGCCGCGGGCTCCGTTAATCGGACTGGTTTCCCCCCAGCCGGTGATCCCCGCATCGGTTTCAATCTTCACCATCAGCGCAGCCCGAGTTCGGCTCAGTGGAACGGACACCGATACGCCAAACGGACGTCTCAGCTGGTGCTCCAGCTGGAACGTTTTAACCGACGTGATCTTCAGATCAGGAACGCCGCCCTCCCGAGCTTCCCACCCCCTGGCAATCGGCGAAGCCAGAGACAGTCCGGCTCCTCCGGCAATTGCAACCCCGGCAGTTTTGAACAGATGACGCCGCGTTCGCTGATGATTCATGGAAGACTCTGCATGGATAAGACAACTTTTGCGTCACATTGTGGTCCATTCAATTGTGATTACGGCATTCGTTGTACCGGGTCAATCCTCGTCCGCTGAGTTCTGACCTGAATTTCGAGTCTGGCCAATGTACAGCTCAAATGCAACTGACGGCTGCCAATGGTTCACAGGCTCCTGCCACCGGCAATATGGAAAGAAACTCGTGCCATCTGCCTGACTCATCTTTCCTGAATACGGTCGCTGGTTCCCGATCTTCCGACCGGGTTCCTTCGGTGAATATCGACCTGCCCGTGCAGCGACCACACTTCCACATCCGAAGTCCTTGTTCGCAACCATCCCGTCCGGCTGATTCACTCGTATCTGAATCAAATTCTCCAGGCCACCAACAAGGACCGATGTCGTGGAAACATCGATTGACACGCCCTGCGTTTTTCACACGGTACCCTTCTCACGCAGCAACTGTCCGATGATAGACCTTGCGCAGACCCTGCAGATCATCCCACAGCGTCAAACACTCTTCATGCCGTATTCTTCGAATGAGTGATCACAGGGGTTCCCTCGAGTAATCCACATTCGACGTTCGTCCGGTTCGATGATGATCGCGAACACGGTTTCCCAGAAACCGGTCACCGGATCGTCACCAGGGTGACGACAGATCGAACCTGGGTAATTGTCGTGATCACTCAGAATGCTTTTGATCTGCTCAAGATCGGCCTGTCGATCACATCCCTTCAACAGTTCGTCAATACGAGTCTTTCGACTGTACGACTGAGCCAGCTCGGGAAATTCACTGTTGATCGGTTTGAAATCATCATGAACACAATGATTTGTATGTGTAACGACCGATGAATCTCCGGGCTTCAATACCCGGACCCCGTCGAGGGTCACTTCAAGATTAGCCGGTCCCTCGGGTGTTGACATCATGATGTTGACCGGAATCGCTCGATGTGCCCGATTGAGCGAATGAACCGTTTGATCAATTGAGCCGGCTTCATAGATCTCCCTGAGTATGAAATAGTGCGGGACACCCTTGTCCCGACCGGGGGCAGGCAGCGTGTTCACACAGGTGCCGATACCGGTTTCGCTGAATCCCATATACGAAATCAGACCAGCCTGTGTGCACGAAGTGAACGGCGGTTTCCCGTCCGGGTACCTGGTAAGCACCACAGTAAATTCGTCAAGCACCGGATCATTGTCCCAGGTCTGAGCAACCACAGGTCCGCTGCGAATTCCGGTCTCCGGAAAAAACGACAGAGAAGTGCAGCCCCCTGACTTTTCCGACTGCAGTTGATTGCGAACCTGAAGCAGCATGAGTTCGTCCAGTGTGACGCCGGCCGCTTCCGCCGTTCCCTGCAGTTCTTCGACGAGATCAGGACGATATTCCCGAGCAAACCTGAGACTACCGCGGGCCACATCAAATGCCCGGTCACGAGTGATTTGAACGGTTTTGCAGACTCGCTCGTAAGCAACTTCGCAAAACCCCCGGATCTGTTCACGTGTGGCTTCGCCGATCTGTTGCCCCAACTGCTTCGGAGCACCATTGACCGCCAGCTCCGGATATCGAGTCGGTTTCATCGTACTGAGCCCCATTGGAATATTGCGTTTCCGCGAATTCAACTGCCGATATTAAAACCATCACACCGGTTCCGGGATCGATATTCCATGGTCCTCAGCAATACAACGACCCCGTTTCTGTCGGTCATTGACAGGTGAACCGGACTGCGTCACCCGGAAGCTCCGGCTTCCGGCCCATTGTAGCGGAAAATCTTCGGACGTCTCCGGACCTCTGAACAGTTCGCTGCTCTTTGGGGAGGGATGAACTCATGGAAGCCAATGCAGAACAATCCGAAACGGGCCTGCACACCGATGGCAAACATTCTGAATTCCAATACGACCTGCCGATCGACAAACACCTGCAGAGTGAGAAGTTTTCGATCGTCATTCAAGCACAATCGCCCGTCGATCAGTCCAGCCTTGTTCTGAATCCGTCCACAATAATTTGTTTGCGTCTTTCGTCACAAAAGCTGACAAACAGCTGATCTCCTTCAATAAAATAGATGGCATCCTGGCTGTAACGTTGTCCTGTATCACAAGCCATTTCAAATGGCATTTCCACGGCCCAGCCCCGTTCCGTATGTCCGCTGGACGGACTATATCCGGAGACCCGGCACATCCACCGCCGCATGGCCCTGAGCTCTCGCTGTAAACTCCCGTCAGCAGAACGATTTTTTTCTTCCGACCAGTGTTCCCCAGTCGTGGCGTATGCCGTAATGATGGAAAACGACGGCGGCCAGACAACGTCGTGGTCGGCACATCGAAATCGAACTTCAAAGTAAGCCGGATGCATCGTCACCTGTCATTGATAAATGCGGCCCCTGTCGGCCTCACTGACTGGTTGCGCCGAGAATACGCCATACGCCTCGTTCGTTGGTCGTGGTCCCGTCACACGCTTCATACAGCATCCGATAACGTGGCGCAGTCTCAGATGCAGGCGACAGTCGAAGCACACACATTTCCGAACATTTCGCGGCGTCCCAGCCGCCGGGACCTGGTGAGATCACCGGATCTGTATCTTTTCGCCACGTCAGTCCGTCGTCCGATACCGCTCGCAAAATATATGCACGAGTGGCCTGACTGTAGCCGGCGTAGTACATGACATAGCCGGCGTTCTGTACTCTGACAATCTCAGGAGCAAATGCTGTCAATGAATCCCAGGTTCCGTCGGGACCGAGTCGCACTCCGGGTTCCTCATGAAAGACAAGCCCGTCCTCATCAGAAACCGCGCTGATAATCCCGCGACCATTCTGAGCACAATACAACCGGACCCGACCATCACTCAGGAAAACAATTCGAGGAGCCGAATAGTGACAACCGTCACACTCGATCCTCGAACCGGGCTCCGGAGTCCATTCAAGTCCTCCGTCAGAAGAGACAGCACTTCGAATCGAATTGTCCATTGTCTGCGGACCAGCACAGCACTCATAATACATTCGCAGGCGTCTGCCGTCAGCGACAGGAACAACTTCGGAAGACACAACACGCCAGGCATTCGGATCGACAGCCTCAGGCGACAGTCTCACCCCCGGTTCCGGATCCCAGATGTTTCCATCAGTCGAAAACGCACTCAGGATGCGTGTCCCTGAGTATTCGTAGTCATTGGCTCCGGCCGGAAATCCTGAACGCGGTAAAATCTGCGTGTAGTACATTCGATAACCACCATCGGGCAACGCAATGACTCGTGGACTGACCGCGCCACAAATGCCGGTTCGTGGAGCGTTTGCCGACCACCGTGCTTCAGGTTGAGGATCGGAATCTGTGTCCGACGGAGCCTCGATGACCGGAGTCGTATCTTTGGTCCATAACGTGCCAGGATCGGTCACAACCGTCCTGACCAGCGGCGAAGCCGACTGCGTTTGTGTCAGGTCAATCAAGTCGTCATCTTCCTTTCATGTCACCTGCCGTCTAAAACGGACTCTGTTGTACGAACGAAATCAACATGCGCATATTGCCCCCGACGATCCACTGCAGCCTGTAGCACATGCTGTTTGAGTGTGATATCGTCGCGGGTGATGGTATCCACGGTTCCGTAAGACTCAATCCACTTATAGCAACAGGCATCCATGGCTTACCTCGAACAATTGTTCACACTGCAGGGAAAAGTCGCGTTAGTGACCGGAGCTACCCGCGGTTTGGGACTGGCCATGACTGAGGCCTTACTCCGCGCCGGGGCAAGCGTCGTGCTGAATGGCTCAAATCGTGAGCGACTTACCGAGACAACGCAGCGTTTTGCGCAGGAAGGCCTGCCGGTCAGTGAATACGCCTGCGATCTGGCCGATGCCGCCCAGGTCACCAGCCTCACAGATTTCGTACTCCGCGAGCATCCAAGAATCGATGTCCTCGTCAATAATGCCGGCGTGACATGTACGCATGATCTGCTTGATTACCCCGATACCGCCTGGCAAAAGACGTTTCAAGTCAATCTGGATGCACCATTCCGGCTGGCGAAACAACTGGCCCCGCGTATGACGGAACACGATGGCGGCTCGATTATCAATATTACCAGTATCGGTGCGGAACAGGGATTTCCCAATAATCCGGCCTACGCCGCAGCCAAAGGAGCACTCAAACAACTCACGAAATCACTGGCATTTGACCTGGGTCCCTTTGGTATTCGAGTGAATAATCTGGGTCCGGGCTACTTCCACACCGATATGGCCACTCTAAGTTATTCAGATCCGGAGCGTCGTGAGGCACGTGCCCGCAGTACTCTTCTGGGCCGGTGGGGTGAACCGGAAGATCTGGCCGGTGCGGTCGTCTTCCTTGCATCTGACGCTTCGCGCTATATGACGGGTCAGGATCTCTACATCGATGGAGGCTGGCTGGCAAAAGGGCTTTAAACAGACCTGCTCTCACTGGCGCGAGAACCGGTTTCCTCCGCGTCTGTTGAAACAAGACGTACGAGAATCGCCCCCAGTGCCGTACCGGTCAGGTCAACATCGAGCGGCTGGGAAACCGGAATCATTTGCCCCGAAGAACATCACAACATGACGTTTCCTCAGGTTGAGCTGATCCATCCCGCTGCTGTCTTCGAAATCAAATTATTCAGATGATGACAGTAGTCAACTGTCTTTCGGATGTATCGAAACTATTTGAGCTCCCGCAACACACGGTCGGTCGTCCACACCTGTGTGTAAACCCGGGCCATGGCCGACAACGCCGCATAGTGATGCTCTTCAAAAAATGTTGCCACGGCATCCTCAACAACGATCACGTTGTAACCACGATCACCGGCATTGCGCGCTGTAGTCTCCACACACATATCAGTTGCCATTCCGGTCACGACCAGAGTCTCTACGTTCAGATTTCGCAAAAGCTGATCGATCCCCGTACCGTTAAACGGGCTGCTGGAATTCTTGTCGATCACCAGTTCATCGTCGAGTGGTGTCAGTTCGTCGACGATTTGATGTTCCCTGCTGCCTTTGGGCCATAGAGTCGGACGGTCTGACTGATCACGAGCATCCGCATCCCGTCGCTGACGTCGCGCAATCATGTCACGACCATCGGGCAGAAGCGCACCGTGACGTGTATAAATCACATTTCGCTGCATCTTCCGAAACTCGTTCAGTAACCGCTGTGCGTTACTGATCGAATGACGAATTCGAGGCACATAATACTCCGCGACGTCCGGATGCTGCTGAACGAGCATCGGGATGAGGCCGCAGTCCGAACTGGCACCATAATTCTGATAGTCGATAATGATGAGCCCTGCGCGATCCCAGTCCACATCAAATGCAGGCCACGGCATAATCCAGTCGCGTAGTGAATCGGGGGAGTCAAACAGGTCTGTCATTTTATTCTCACACCAAGCAGGTGTCTTTGAGACCAAACTGGATGTTTACCTGCCGTTATTCCTGGCACGGCAGAAGGATTCGTGACATCCGGGTGATGTCGTGGTAAACCCGTTCCGTTGACAAAATGGAACGTTGCCCGGAGGGTCCCTCAGCCGTATTCGGATTCCGGTCAAACAAAGGAAAATAGGCACCACAAATATCGACCCGCAGTCGATGTCCTTCACGGATCTGTGCCGCCACCGGACCAAGGTCAATTATGAGTTTGTAGACTTTACCCGGTTCAAGAGGTGTGGGATGCAGTTCCGAATCCCGGAAACTGCCCCGCAAAATACCAACCGCCAGGTTCGGCGCAAATCCATCAGGATGGACGTCGATCAGTCTGACCACCCAGTCAGCATCGGGTGTATCCGCAGAGACAAACAATTCCGCTTTTGCATTACCGGCAAACGTCAGCGGAGCGGTCAGTGGAGATGACGTATACACCAGCACATCATCACGCTCTTCGATCGGTCGCTGATCAACAGGAGCCCATGTCGCCGACATTACGGATTGCGATTCGGAAACCGGACAGGCCGGGACCGGGTCGTCGGGATCCGCCCGGAAACTGTCACACAATTCGTTTTCCACGGGAGGGGTCCGGTTGAGTTTGCCGCTGCCGTCTGCGGTATTCGCATCACCATCGGAGTGCAGATAAAACGACTCTGACTGAAAACCTTCCGGGGGCCACGTGGAAGCCGATTGCCAGACATTATCGCCCATTGAGAAATACCTCACCGCCGGTTCGACCTCACCGGTCTTCTCATCTTCGGCAGGCGTGCCCTGCTCTTTCAGGAACCGATCGAACCAGCGGAGATTCTCGCCGGCCTTATCAATCACCGCATTCCGTCCAAAATCAATTTCACCGACTTTTGCACCACCAATCGAACCATGGTCCCACGGGCCAAGAATGAGTTGCTGGTGGCGACGGGTCCAGGAATCGCACGCCTGCTCACGCATCCGCATAAAGTTACCGACCGATTCACGCGAGAAAAAATCGTAGTAACCCACGATGTGCTGCATCGGTAGCTTCAGATCGACGATCTCTTCCGTCAGTTCAACACGTTTCCAGTATCCGTCCGGTCGAGGATGGGTCAGCATGCCCCTCAGCCAGGGAATCGACCAGCCAACTTTCTGATCAACTTCGCTTAGCGGCAAATGCAGCAGTGTTGTCCTCCAGTCAGTCGTCACCACTGCCCCGGCCGGTTTCTGCGAGTTGCCCGCAGCCCATCCGGCAATCAGCGAAATCCTGACGGCACCACCCAGATACAGATTCCGATAAAAACTACTCCAGGTCGCAGTCGGAGCAATCGTGACCAGCCCCGGAGGTCTTTCCGCAGCCGCCTGCCACTGGGTGGCGCCCACGTAGGAAGCCCCCCACATTCCAATGCGTCCGTTGCACCACGATTGATTTCTGAGCCACTCAATTGCGTCGAATCCGTCCTGCCCCTCACTGTTATAAGGAACGAAGTCACCTTCGGACTCATACCGGCCACGGCAATCCTGGACCACCGCTACGTATCCGGCGGCGGCATATCGTTCCGCATCCGATTTTGCACGCTCCTTGTTGTAGGGGGTTCGCATCAGCACCACGGCGGCACGCTCGACCGACGACTGACGATAGATATCGGTGGCCAGCTGCACGCCATCCCGCATCGGCACACGGACTGTTTCTACATTGATCTGCGACAGATCGCCGGCCGATGCAACCGGGGCAACAAACAGCAGAAAACCAAACAGCAAAGTGGGTGTACGAGTCATGATTAACAGAAATTCCCGAAGCACACGACGGTCACCCGCCGTGCTGCTGTCACGACTCAACCGGACGTGGAAGCAGGATGTCAATTCAATCAGCCCCAATTACAACAGCGATCAATCATCCCGGATCACACGGTCACTGTCCATGAGGCCTCCTGCGCACATGTTCCGGAAAATCGTCACTGCAAGACGACCGGAACCCTGCGGTGATCCCGCAGAGACGCCAGGACCTGCTGTATCAGCGAGTATGCCAGGTTGCAAAGTGACGGACAAATGCAGCGATCACTTAAAGTTTCTCAGACAACGATTTCAGAATGAATCGTACCGGCCTGGACATCATCGTCACAGGCATGTCCCGTCATGAGTTGACCACAACCTGCTGATCATCAGCCGGATTGCACATGCTTTCAGGAATCAGCAAACCACAATCCTCGTGCGGTTTCGCCAAGTATGGCTTTCTTCGCTGAAGTTTCGAGTCCAAGCTCACGGGTAAAAATCTTGAGGTGGTCAGCATAGCTGATCTCCGGACACCACAATTCGCAGGGGAAGTCGCTGCCCCACACACAACGTTGCGGCGAGAATGCCGCAATCACCTGTCGACAGGCGTGGTGGAGGTCCCGACACGGGTAGGGTTCGGCAGTACCAGTCGGAATAAATGTCAGTTTGGCATGTGCGCCCGGAAGTTCTGCAAGTCGCACCACATTACTCACGATCGCATCTGTGTCGGGACCGGCTTTGATGTTGAGACAGTGGTCAATGACAAACCGCAGTTTCGGATGACGCACTGCAAGAGCTTCGATCTGACTGCGGTTCTCTTTTCCTGTAAGCACATTGATGACGATACCCAGTTCTTCCGCCGTACCCCAAAGACGATCGACTCCGGGATCATCCAGTTTCCCACTCTTCGCCGGCACACTGCGCATGCCTCGAACGTTTGAGTCCTGTACGTAACGACGAAGCAAATCCGGACTATCCGGGTTGTCGGGGTCGAGCGTGATCACGGCGGCCATGAAATCACTGTTATCGCGGGCCGAATCTGCCGTGAAACGATTATCAAAGCGATAGTAGGTGCTCGTCTGAATTGCAGTCACGAAACGAACGCCGTTTGACTTCATTTCCTGTTGGAGGTGAGAAACCGTGCCCTTGCCGGCCGGAGGACGATAGGGTTCCTCGACCGTTGGGTATTTCTGCTCGTCTTCTCCGTAGATGTGGGCGTGACAGTCGATCACCAGCAGGTCGTCGTCCGCCTTTTCTGCCGCCACAGTACCGGTAGCGCAGGTGGCTCCAATGGCGGCCGCTGATTCGCTGAGAAACGTGCGGCGTGTTTTCCTATTCTTCGATGGCATAACAGTTTATTCCCGTTTGGCAGGACAGTGGACCACATGGGTACTGAAAGACAATCCGGATTGTCAGAACCACATTGGATTGCCGGATGGATCATATGAAGAAAAGGCACCACCATCCGGATTTCCTGCTTCAATTTCTTCGGAATGCGAAGCACGAACTGCTGCCAGGTTAGCTGACTGTCCCGTTATAGAACAGCAATCAGTCGCAGACAATTTTTTTTCACACACGCAGCCGGCCGCAGGTTGATGCGAACTGCAGACAATTCGTGTATGCTGAGGTTCCATTGGTTCCGTCAACCGCCACACTGTCGAATTGAGGATTTGAAATGTCTCATTTGAACCCACGTGTCAACGTTGCTTCTGCCCTTTCCCGACGCCGTTTTGTACGAACCGTCGGCGGAGCCGCCGTGACTGCATGCAGTCTTCCGCTTCTCGACCAATCCACCGTTGCGGCACCATCGGCAAAGAGTACGGCCGAATCGGCAGTCAAACGACTGTACGAATCGCTCAGCGACCGGCAATCTTCGGTCATCTGCTTTCCGTTCGAACACCAGCTTCGGAAGAAAGTCAGTGCCAACTGGGGGATCACGGATCCGGAAATCGGCAGCGACTTCTATACCAGCGAACAGCGTGAACTGATTGGTCAAATTGTCAGCAACGTCACCAGTGAAGATGGCTATGAACGGCTTCTTAAACAAATGGATGACGACAATGGCGGTATCGAGCAGTATCAGTGTGCCATTTTTGGTGAACCCGGGACCGGTCAGTTCCAATGGGAACTCACCGGTCGGCACCTCACACTGCGAGCCGACGGGGACAGTGTGGAGAACACCGCATTTGGGGGGCCAGTTATCTACGGACACGGTGAGGAAGAGATCAGGCAAAACCTCTTCTACTACCAGACACAACAGGCAAACGAAGTGTTTCAGGCGCTGGACAGTGCGCAGCGCAAACAATCGCTGCTGAGGAGAGCCCCCAGGGAGACCCAGGTGCAGATTCAGGGAGGCACCGGCAGGTTCTCTGGTGTGCGAGTTGGTGATCTGTCCCAGGACCAGAAGCAACTGGTGGAGTCTGTTGTCAAGACCATCCTCGCGCCGTATCGCAGCGAGGACGTGGACGAATCGATGTCAATTCTGAAAAACAACGGAGGACTGGATGAACTCCGGATGGCCTTCTATCAACAGGAAGATATTGGAAACGATAAAGAGTGGGACATCTGGCGGATTGAAGGTCCGGCATTCGTCGTTCATTTTCGCGGGGCGCCACACGTCCACGCTTACATCAATATCGGTGTCAAATCGTAACCTGACACTCTGAGGCAGTTTCAAAATGGCGCTCAGTAACAGTCGCGTTCAGCGAATGAGCATGCTTTGCGCAATGTATGTTGCCCAGGGATTGCCCTGGGGGTTCATGCTCAACACAGTCGTAAGCTATATTACAGACACAGACGAAACCGTCACAGCCACAGAAATCGGCCGTCTGACGGCCATGATTCTTTATCCGTGGACATTCAAACTTGTCTGGGCTCCACTGATTGACAGTCTAACCGTGCGTTCCATGGGACGTCGTCGGCCTTGGATCATCGGTGCACAACTGATGATGGCCGTGTCGCTGTTGATGCTGCTCATGCTGGGAGACCTCACAGAAAACATCGCTCTGCTGGGCTGGATGTTCTTTCTGCACAACTGCTTCGCGTCACTGCAGGATGTGGCAACAGATGCACTGGCGATCGATGTCCTTCCGGTGCAGGAACAGGGACGTGTGAACGGACTGATGTGGGCTTCCAAACTGATGGGAAAGGGAATTGGCACCGCTGCCGGTGGATGGCTCATCGCGGATTACGGATTTTCCGCAGCAATCATGGCGCAGTTCGTGTTACTCTTTCTGATCATGTTGTTTCCTTTGCTGATGCTTGAAAGACCGGGAGAACGGCGATTCCCCTGGAGTGTAGGTCAGGCATCCGAATCCGGCGGAACCACCAGTGTTCGAAATCCCGTGGCGGTCGCAGAGGATCTCATCAGGGGTTTTTCACTGCGGTCCACTGCGTTGTTCATCATCTTCGGACTCACCGCTGTTGTCGGCTGGGGACTGGTGGAAGTTTTAACAAAGCCACTGTACACCCAGGATCTGGGCTGGTCCGCCAAAGAATATTCGTACTGGACCGGCGCCGCTGTCTTTCCGGAACTTCTGGGCGCCGTTCTGGGAGGCCTGTTGGCGGATCGATTTGGCAGGCGGATGGTGATCACCATCGGCTTTGGAGCCTACGGCCTGCTCGCGATTCTGTACGGAGCGCTGCCGCAGATGTGGATACCGGAAACGGATGGGCAGGCCTGGTTCTCAGCTGCATTCCTGTGTCTTAACCCCGGCTGCGTGGCGATGGGTGCTGTTGGCTACAATTCGATGGGCATGCAGTTATCATGGACACGTGCTTCTGCAACCATGTTTACCATCTATATGACACTGTCCAATGTGGGTCATGTTGTGGGTAACGAACTCTTCGGGCCGCTTCGCGACCAGTTGGGATTTAGTTTTCAACATATTCTGTTTGTGGGTGGCGGGTGCATGCTCGCCCCCCTGCTGTTACTGCCACTGATTCAGCCAACACAGGTGGCTCGAGCACACGAAGCCGACAATCGTCAGGTTGACTAAAGCATGCAGTACACCGAACTAAATTCGGATTTCTGCATATTGGTCGAACTTTGAAATGTGTTGACGACCGCTGCCTGCCGCCACGACCGATACAGTCAGTATTCCCTGGCGTCAGAGGCTGCAATCAGTGGCCAAATGAAATAAACAATCGCCACGTTCAACGGGTCCTGGTACACGTCGGCAAATAATCGTACCCGATTCTCTGAAATGCGCCGGCACAGGTTCACGCCACGGCGTCTGCGGACAATACACGTTTGCTGCGGGCTGGCCGGCCTGCACCTGGTCACCAAGATCGGCCAGTGGCTCCCACAATCCATAATCCGGACTGTAAACATAGTAGTCCACGGTACGTACTTCCATGAGTCGTGTTGCCGGCGGATCATCTCCAACATTAATCTCCGGGACACTACCGACATGTCGCAGCACTCGTCGCACTCCTCGTTCGGCAATGGCAACCGACTGCACGGATGTCGTTCCCGATCCCCCCAATTCCGTGCCGATGGCCGGGACACCGGCCCGATTTGCCGCGGCCATCATGGTTCGGTCCTCACCTCCCGGCCAGGCAATATATCCCAGTGGAGCAGCAAACGCCTGAAGCATATCGAGTTGCCTTGCCGCACGGTCATCGTCTTCGACAACAATTGTGAGCGTGCTGGGAAGGTACATCAAAGAGCTGCCTCCGGAATGCAGATCGACGGCGAAGTCAGCTATGGACAGCAACTCGGTCTCAATATAGTGAGCAATCGACTCAGTCGGGGAACCGTCCGCATTCCCAGGAAACGAACGGTTAAGATTCAGATCGTCAATCGGCGAAGTTCTCAGCCCGGCAATCACGGCCGGATAGTTGGCAGCCGGCAGGATGATTATGCGTCCCCGAACCATTTCCGGTTCAAGCTCCCGACACAGTTTCATCAGGGCAAGCTGACCTTCATATTCATCACCGTGATTCCCCGCCGTCAGCAGCACAGTGGGACCGTCTCCGTTTCGGATGACAATAATAGGAACGGCAATCCAGCCATAAGCCGAACGATGGACCGAATGCGGAATTCTCAGGAACGACTGCTGCCTGCCATCACGATTAAAATCAATGTCGGTTGTAATTCGGGATCTGCGTGTCATGTTTTCTTCCGGAACGAATATGGCTTGACTGCTGGTGAGTCCGACTCGGAGGGACAGTACTTTACCGAATGCCTGTCAGGTCGCGCGTGCAGACGCATCTAAAAACCAAACAGACTATTTTCTTCTGTCGGCTGCACATCCGGTGATATTAGAAACTCGGTCGATCAATCTCATTTGCCAGCTGCTCGTTATAAGCAAAAAGTGCAGGTGTACCGCCGGTGTGAATGAAAACCACGTCCTGATCGCGAGCGACAATACCCTTACGAATATGATCAATCAGGCACGCCATACTTTTCCCGCTGTAGCAGGGGTCCAGCAGAATGCCTTCTGTCCGGGCCAGTAATTCGATGGCCTCCAGACAACCCGCAGTCAACGCACCGTAGTGTGGACCCACGTAGTCTTCGGTCAGGTTAAAGGAGTCCGTATTCAGTCGGGTGCCAATCTTGAGCCGTTCCGCTGCATCATTGGCAATCCGGATCATTGCGGCCTGAGTGTCCCAGGGCCAGACAATGGGAGTCACGCAGGTCACCGGCAGAGCCAGTCCCAGGGCGGCCGTCGCGAGGGCGACACCGGCCCCTGTCGAACCGGCAGAACAAACATAGACAGCATCGGGTGCAAGATCCGCGGTGGCAGCCTGTTCCAACAGTTCAATGAGACATCCCACATAACTGAGCGCTGCCAGCGGTTTGACGTACTTCGGATCCCGGTCATAGACACGACGCCCCTCCCTTCGCAGGCGTACAGCCGCCTGAGCAATCTTTTCATCCAGTTCAGGCCCCTCCGGCTCATCAACGATTTCGATACTGGCCCCCACAATATGGTCCAGCAGCAGGTTCCCCTGGACCGGATCGGGACCGTTTGCAGGTGCACCCCGACCCAGAACAAGGTGACAATCCAATCCGGCTTTTGCGCAGGCCGCAGCCGTCTGTCGACAATTATTACTCTGGACACCGGCCCCCCAGACAACAGTGTCTGCTCCCTGTTGCAGCGCATCCGCAATCAGAATTTCGTTGTGGCGTGTCTTGTTACCTCCAAAGGCCAGGCCAGTACAGTCATCACGTTTGATCCAGATCCTGGGACCACCCAGTGTATCAGTCAGCCGGTCCAGAAACTCCAGTGGCGTCGGCAGGTGGGCCAGCGGAAATGTCGGCAGCTGATCAAGACGACTGCGTAGTTCCACCATCGAACAGGTATCTGTGTTAAGCATCATGATCCCGCAAGTGAAGTATTCAGTCCTGTCGTACTGCACGATAAAACAAATAAGTATTCTAATGCAGCAGTGATATTCGGCGTAGCGACACAGGAACGAACTATTGCCACCACCGGCGAATCCTGAGTTCAACCGATCATCCGCTGTCGATCACTGCCAGATCCCGTTACGCTGACCGGAAATTGTGAAGTCCGCAACATCAATTTTGTCACGTTCGTGCGAAGAGGAGTTTTGTTGTTTCAGTACCGGCCGGGCTGAATAGCGGAACGTATCAGGGATACCGGCCGATGATGCGTTTGGAACTTCGGGACAGTCACAGACATCCGGCACACCTGTCAGCTTTGATTCTGATAACGATCAAATTCAACAACACATGTTCAGTTGTCTGTTCGTGTGCAGCACACTCTGTCGACACCGGATCGTGAATTCGCTGAAGTACCAGACACACTCCCCAAACCTGTTCGGCAGCGGCATCGACAGTTCAATGCCGATGGTCAAACAGGTGGAACGTTTCTCAGCCCATCCAGCCCATTCTGAATCCTCCGGCACATGGAAACCATAACATGATACCAGGCCGTTTTTTCAGCAGTATGTTCCACTGTGTGCTTGTGGTCGTGTGCCTCGCTTCTTGTAAATCGAGCGTCACAGCCGCGGAATTGCCCAATTTCATCATCATCTTTATGGACGACATGGGTTACGCCGATATCGGTCCTTTCGGCGCAGAAGGCTACCAGACCCCAAACCTGGATCGCATGGCGAGCGAGGGCCGAATTTTTACCGACTTCTACGTGACTCAGGCCGTCTGCTCCGCATCGCGAGCAGGATTGATGACCGGGTGTTACAACGTTCGAGTTGGTATTCAGGGTGCTCTGGGACCAAAGGCCAAAATCGGGATTCACGAAGATGAAATCACAATTGCCGAGATCTGCAAACAGAAGAACTATGCCACAGCCTGTTACGGCAAATGGCATCTCGGTCACCATAAACTTTTCCTGCCAATGCAGCACGGATTCGATGATTACTTTGGTCTGCCCTACAGCAACGACATGTGGCCCTATCATCCCAATGTGCTGCATTTGTCGATGGACCAAAGACTCAAACGCTGGCCCCACCTGCCACTCATCGATGGAAACGACATCGTGAATGCAGAAGTCTCACCAAAGGACCAGGAACAACTCACAACTCAGTACACCGAACGAGCCGTTCGCTTTATTGAAGACCACCGGGACGAACCATTTCTGGTGTATCTGCCGCACAGCATGGTCCACGTCCCGCTTTATGTCTCGGATAAGTTTCGCGGTAAGAGTGAACGCGGACTGTTTGGTGACGTGATGATGGAGGTCGACTGGTCGGTCGGTCAGATTCTGGACACACTCCGAAGAAACAGGCTGGACAGGAACACGCTGGTCATTTTCACGTCTGATAACGGACCGTGGCTGAGTTACGGGGATCACTGCGGCAGCGCCGCCCCTCTGCGAGAGGGCAAAGGGACAATGTTCGACGGTGGCTGTCGTGAAAGCTGCATCATGTGGTGGCCCGGCAGAATCCCGGCTGACACACGTTGCAGTGAACCGGCAATGACCATCGACGTTCTGCCGACAATTGCCTCACTCATTGACGCAGACCTGCCGGACCACAAAATTGACGGTAAAAACATCTGGTCACTGATGTCGGGTACCAATGGTGCGAAGTCACCTCACGAAGCCTATTACTTCTATTACAAACAGCAGTTGCAGGCGATCCGCAGCGGAAAATGGAAACTACATTTTCCTCACCAGTATCGCACCATGGCCGGTCAACCGGGGGGCACAGGAGGATTTCCCACGGATTATTCACAGGCCACGATCGGCAGGGAACTCTTCGATCTGGAATCGGATATCGGTGAATCCAGAAATGTCGCGGATCAGCATCCTGCCGTCGTCAAACGGCTTTCAGATCTGGCTGCACTGATGCGCAAAGAACTGGGTGACAGCCAACAAAAGGGGATGGGTATTCGGCCTGCCGGATCGCTATGACCATGTGGGGCAAAATACCAGTCGGAGAAACCGGAAGTCACCGGCCAGACCGGACGATCCCAAGTCACGTCGACTGCAGGAACCAATTGAAAAAATCCGGGAATCAGTGACACATTTCGGGCCCGCCGAAGCGGGATGCCTCAAAAAAGGTATCGGGCGTCATTCAGACGCTCACACGTTGAACAGAAAGTGGCAAATATCGCCATCCTGCATTACGTAATCTTTTCCTTCCACTCGTAATTTTCCGGCAGCACGGATTTCTTTTTCGGTTCCGTGTTCTTCCAGATCCTGCAGACGATAGACCTCGCAACGGATGAAACCACGTTCGAAATCGGTGTGAATGACGCCGGCTCCCTGTGGTGCAGTCGCTCCCACCGGAATTGTCCATGCTCGGACTTCTTTTTCTCCGGCGGTGAAGTAACTTTGCAGCCCCAGGGTTTTGTAGGTTGCCCGGGCCACGGCCGACAATGCCGGTTCCGTCAGACCAACGGCTTCCAGCATTTCGCCACGGTCGCCTTCATCAAGAGTCGCAAGCTCTGACTCAAACCTTGCACAGACAGGAACGACAGGAGCTCCCACAGTCTCGGCGTGCTGACGAACGCTTTCAACAAGTGAACCACTTCCGGTAATGTCGTCTTCATCCACATTGGCGATGTACAAAATCGGCTTAGCCGTCAGCAGACCAAGTCCCCGCACCACCTGCGCTTCATCCTGGCTGAACTGCAGAGTCCGCAGAGGCTGTTCCTTTTCGGCGTGTTCCAGACACTTCTTAGTGACAGCAACTCGCAGGATGGCATCGTTGTCCCCGCCTCGTGCTGCTCGTTCTGACTTTGGCAGAGAGTTCTCCAGTGTCTGCATATCCGCCAGCAACAATTCTGTTTCGATGATTTCGATATCAGTTAGTGGATCAACGGCTCCGGTGACGTGGGTCACGTCTTCGTCTTCGAAGCATCGAACAACCTGCAGAACAGCGTCCACTTCCCGAATATGACTCAGAAACCGGTTCCCCAGTCCTTCCCCTTCGCTGGCTCCTTTAACAATTCCGGCAATGTCGACCAGCTTAATAATCGCGGGAATGACCTTCTGTGGCGGTATGTACCGGGCAATCGTGTCCAGCCGCAAGTCCGGTACACTGACAATTCCCTCGTTGGGCTCGATCGTACAAAACGGATAGTTGGCACTCTGCGCTCCTTCACTGCTGGTGAGCGCATTGAATAGTGTGCTTTTGCCGACATTTGGCAATCCAACGATTCCAGCTTCCATCAGCTCTTTCCGGCAACATCACTACGAATACTCCCCCCACACACATACGTGGGGGGGGAGTATAGCGTCGCCGATCCCTCTGTATAATCCAAAGGGACACGACGTGTTGCTTTGAAAGATCGTCTTACTGCTTTGACAAAGTGTGAAAGCAGCCGGTAACGAGCGGAACGTTCAGACGCAGTCCAGTGGTCCTGTAACACCAGGCGGACCACTGTCTGGAACGGAACACCGCCTTCTTCGAAAACTCAGAATTCGCCCACGATTTCCCCGCCATTGCGTGTGGCCAGGCTTTTATAGAGCGTCTCGTCAATGTTCTGGCTGACAAAGTGCACAGAACCATCTCCGAGCACAAAGAAAGCACCACCACTGTGGTTGCTGCTGAAGTCATCAAAGTGTGCGGCCGGATCATTCGGCGGATGATCCGCAGATCCGAGGACCCGCTGAAACGCCTCTTCACCTTCCGCAACCATTCCGGTCCAGGTCGAATACCAGCCGGCCGATTCACGTGTCAGCCGCTCGCCGACCATCAGCGTATTCGTGGTTCCGTCGGTGATATCCCGTATTCGTGTCTTGCTGTTGTGATAGAAGATCCCGTCACCGACACACTGACCGTTGGAGTTTACGGGATCGGTTCCCGGTGTGTTCTCGCATCCGTCCAACTCCTCTGTCCCGAACACGCCGATGTAGTTGGCTATCGGCAGTGTGGCCAGGACGGTGCCCGGGGCACCTTCTTCTTCTATTTCCCAGTTATCCGGCTGCGGATCAGACGGACAGCGGAAGGACGCCAGGTCGGTATTCAGAAACTGTGCGTTGGCCGGATCTGCGATCGGCAGATTACAATTAAAACTGTTGAACACGTTGCCCTGATCCATAAACGGAAGAATCATGACACCCCACCCGGCACCACTCGTACCTTCATGAGCACTCTGAACACCGGTTGCGGCATCGACGCCAATCCAACCGGAAGGAAACACTAAATGAGCATCGTGGTAATTGTGTAGTGCCAGACCTATCTGTTTGAGATTGTTGCGACACTGAGTTCTGCGTGCCGCCTCACGGGCCTGCTGAACTGCCGGAAGCAGCAGTGAAATTAAGATCGCGATAATGGCGATCACCACAAGAAGTTCGATCAGGGTGAACCCCCGACGACGTTGGAAGAAGGATTGCATTTCAGGTTTTCCCAGTAAAAAAAAAGACATTCAAATCAAAAAAGAGCACAACGATACAGAAAATTAATCGGAACGCGCTGTCATCGAACCGTACGTAAATGTCCGGGTAAACGGCACAACGATACGCGCAGGAATCTCGTGTGGAATGAGGAGCAATGTAGATCGCCGGAGTTACCCTGTCCGGCAGCCTGTTCGCGCCGTTACAGATCCAAACGATCAGAAAACACCCCGCGACTAAGCGACAGGCGGACCTCGAACCGGAAACGTATACCGGAACTCAATGCACATCACCTGTGGTGCAGAGACCGGTGTCGGAACGGTGAAATCTGTTGCGGGCGGCCCGGCGGCCGGACAGCCTGCAATCTGTGCGGCAAATGCTACCTGGCAGACCGGACAATTCTCCGAATCATGTGAATGATCCGGAACTTTGTCAGGCTGAGAGCCGCCATGGCGATGATGGTGACAATGAGCGTGACCGGAACACGATGGAGCCACTGTCGACGAACGGGCATCATGATGACACCCGATATGCACCACGTAAGTGAGCGGCGCTATTGCCACCTGAAGCAGGGCAATACCGACAACGTTAAGAATTCGCAGTGGCTCAAACAATGAAAACATTGGTTTCATTCACCGACCCGGTACCGATCAATCAACACGTTCTATGTCATATACGTGTATGTGACCTGAAAGAATTATAGATTCCTCGTTTTCTGTTTGCAATTGGGACGAGATTCATTCAGCTGCTGTCAGCTCAGTTGTCCTGCAGGTCGTTACCAAACCGAACCAGCAGGAATTGAACATCAACTCGAGAAAAACCTCATTCGATCCAGCTTCAGGGAGGCAAGCCCGCATACCGACTCTTGATTGCAGATTGACACCAAATTCACACAAATCTCAACAAGGTAAAGACTGTGACTTGCTGGACTGACCGCAACCCGTGAGTCGCTACAACATTCCGCTGGAAAGTCGAATTGCTTAGTTTTTGGCAGACGCAAAAACGTCATCATCGCCCACATGTGCCTAATGACTTAGCAACCAATTGACGGCGTCAGCAACCGTATCGCCGGAACGGGCAGCGAAGGTCACAGCATTCACCTCGCCCGCGGCTGCGTAGGCACCAGTCACAACAGCAGATGCGTGTGTTTCATCACCAATCCACAAACTGTACGGAGCAGACAATGCCAGCAACGACGGCAGGTCTCCGTACTTCACAGCTCCCGGCACAAATCCGGCGTCCTGCCAGCGTGTCAAAGCGGCAAAACGAAACCCGTCTGTGGCAATCGCCACATTGTCAAATTGATCGCCGGCCATGGCCCGTGAGGCCGCCAGCACAGCTCCTCCGCCATTCACACCCACGGCGTGCACGGCACGGGGACTGTGTTGATCTCCGTTAATCCAGGCTGCCATGGTCAACAGATCATGCACCTGCTGAACAAACAGTGAGTTGTTATAGGTGTAAGTAAAACCGGCGTAGGTTCTTGGATTTGCAACGAGACGGTTCTCCGTCAGTTTCTGCCGACTGGTTGTGAACTCACCCTGTCCTGCCAGATCAGTCCCGACCACTGCATAACCGGCATTCACCAGTCGCCTGACGTCCGGTTGCAGTACGTCACCGGCAAACATGCCGGATTTACCGTCACCGTCCACCCATAATACTACCTGTTGATTCCAGGCAGTCGACTTCGGGTAAAGCGAGATGACGGGCAATTGCTCACCATGCGTTGTCAGAGTCAGCAGATCACCGAATTCAAGATATTCGGAACAGTCTTGTTTCCACACTTTGGTGCGCCGGACATCGTCTGCGTCGGGCAGATTTCTTGCGATGATAGTCTCCCATGCCGCCCGCACAATCCGTGCATACTTCTGCCGATCTTTAATCGATGCAGGATCATGGTCAAACAGTACTTCCCGGTCACGTTCGTCCAGCTGTTTCAGCAGGCGACGTTCATAATCAATACCACCCGGTGGAGCCGGATGCATATCGTTCCAGATGGCCGACTCTTCGTCCGTAAACAGCGGCCAGTCGGTTTCCACGATCGGCTCTCTAAACCCCAGATCCAGATGACGATTCATCCACGAATACATCAACTGCCGCGTCACCGCATTGTAGTTGTGCGGAAAACGAAGCATCTCCACACAGTCCACGTTGTCAGGCGCACCCAGCATGGTGTACAGCCGTTTCAGCTCAGGGAAGCCTCTGGACATCATATCTCTGGTCCAGTCGTTCACCGCCGTCATTGACTGTGGACGCGGTGCAAACGCTGCAGCCAGTTCAACGTTGCCCGTTCCGACGCGCAACAGGCTGCAGTTTTCGCACGTGCAGCCACCCTGCATCCCTGTCGAAACCATCCCGTTGGGATAGGCCGCAACGGGACGATCATCAATCGCTCCCAGCAGGATGGTCTGAGTACCACCACCGCTTCCGCCGGTGACTGCAATTCGACCGGGATCCACGTCCGGAAGACCGGCCAGAAAGTCCAGCCCGCGAACACTGTTCCACGTCTGCAAACCCAGAATGGAATGCAGACGTGACTCCGCCTGTACCCCAAAAAAACCCCAGTCGCTGCTGCCTTCGAGTTCTACACGTGGAGACCTGTATCGATGAGAGGCCTCAAACGAAATTTGTCGACTGTCGGCATATCCCAGCATGTCGTAGATGAACGTAACACAGCCCATTCTTGCCAGTTGTGCACAACGCGCCAGTTTGGGCATGCGACCCGAATTCGGCAGAAACTCTTCGCCATTTTCGATCTGCTGTTGGATTCTTTTGTCGTCGAATTTTTGCAGACGTCCCCCGTGGCCGTGAGGACACAGCACAGCGGGACCTGGTGTGTTTGCAGCGTCAATCGGACGAAACAGCATACCAGTGACAAAGTGTCCGGGCAGGCTCTCAAAATAGACCTTCTCCATCGTAAAACCGTCACGTTCAACTTTTCCGTGAATGACGGGGTTCAGCGGAGTCTTTTCCGGCATGGGCCACAGACCCGTCGCAACCAGTACGCGCTGTTTCAGTTCCTCCTGTCGTTGTTCCCACGCAGCTTTGGACTCGGGGACCTCAAACGGAAAATAAGCATTGAGGTCTTTCGGATCACGAAGTCGCACATCTTCAGGCTGCTGCCCAGGATCCAGGACCTGATGATTCCTGGCATCACCGGCATGCGTCAGCTGCGACCATACAATCGACGTCGCCAGCAACGCATGAGACAAAAATATCTGAATTCGGATCATCGTGGAATCTCACAACCAGGAATACAAACGATCCTTGAGCACATCGAGTCAACCCACAAATCCGATACTACTCGTGTGTTCGGACAAAAAGCAACCAGTCGGCAAAGGCCGGTCACATGGAAGACAGTCTGCTGGTTTGATTCAGCGGCATCAGCTCCGTCTGGAGCGCTCATGGCGTTCCTGACGAATGACCTTATACTTAAGCAATACTTATCGCATCAGTGCATCTGTGACGCATTTCTTTGCCGTTACGCGGAACGTTAACCAACTGAAACCTGATCGTCACCTGCCTACTCCTATGCCGCCACTGATCAAATTGCAGACACACCTCACCGCAGGAACACTGTTGCTGTTCCTGGCCGGTTGCGCTGACGAACCCGCCCTTCGTCACTATGTGGTTGCACGGGAAAATGATCACAACCTGACGTCCGACCTGCTGCGAAAAGAATTCACACCCATCCCCTTTCGCTGGAACTTGCCGAAAACCTGGACACTCGCACCAAACGATCAATTCAGTCTGCGGGCATGGAAAACCGGTCCTCCAACAAATCCGGCCCGAATTACACTGGGACAGTTTCCCGCCCGCACCGGAATCCTTGCACAAATCACACGCTGGCGACGTCAACTGGGTCTGGGTTCAACGGACGACGATACCGCCATGAAAGATGTGCAGGCACTCAGAACCCAAAATGGCGCAGGTTCTTATGCCGCAATCAGGGGCGAATCAGAATCCATCCTGGCGTTTATTCTTCCGATTGGATCACAGTTCTGGATTTTTCGATTCAAGAGCGCCAATATCACCGCCAAGGCTGAAAGTGAAGATTTTCGCAGCTTCTGTACATCGTTGAAGTATGTGAAGCCCCCGCAAACGGGCTTCGGTGCAGATCGCGGTCTAAATCCGTCACTGCCGCCACCGGCATCGCATTCGACGTCCGAACCGAAATCGACACCGGAATCCGGTGCCGGAGCGTCTGACTCCCGGCCGACTCCGGCGTCACCACAAATCAGCGAATCAGATAATTTAAAATCAGCCACAGATCCGATTGAATCATCCGCAACGGTTGAATCCGGCACAAACGACCCACCGCCGGCCGGTGAGTCATCTGCGGAAGCAGATTAGCGGTGCATCGGGTTTCATTATTCCGGTAGTGAAATTCACCCGATTTTTCGAACGGCACCAGTTATCCTGCTAATGACTAAAGTGAACCGACAGTGGAATTCCGGTGAATTCCGCTGTGATCGACCCGAATTTTAAAGTCTGACAAGGCACTGCCCATGTCCACCGCAGTCCCGCAGGATTTCGTTGAGAAGACACCAAAGTCCCGCTCAGTGGATCATCCTGTCCAGCAGGCGTTTGCCGTCGCAGGATCGCTCAAGATCACCTGTGTTCTGTTTGTGCTGGGAATGTTTATCGTATTGGTCGGCAGTCTGGCACAAAGTCGCCGCGACGTCTGGCAGGTGGTGAACCAGTACTTCCGTGTCTACATCGCCAAAGTCGAAGTCCGGGACTTCTTCCCGCCATCAATGTTTCCTCAGCTGATGGATTATGACTGGAACGAACAGCTGGGAATGTTCGCTTCATTCCCCTTTCCTGGTGGCTGGCTGATCGGCTGGCTGCTGCTGGGAAACCTTCTGGCCGCGCATGGTGCCCGGATTCATATTCAGTCCAGAGGCATACGCATGCTGCTGGGCCTGCTGACGGTGGCGATCGGATTGATGCTGATGGCCCTCATTGTGGTAACCGGTAACCAGCAAACTGGTGTGGAACAGGGCAACACGCTGCTGAGCTTCCGTCAGATCTGGAATCTTTTGCTGCTGGTTATGGTCATCGCCATCATCGGGTTTACAACCACCGCGTACGTCAGCGGAACAAAGAGTCGCGCCGAGAAATTCGTTCTTCTGGGAATTGCAGGAATGATTTCTGCCCTGCTGGTGTACTTCGCCATTTCCGGCCCCGTGAATCCGTCGTCGATGAGAATCCTGTGGCAACTGATGAAGGCCTGTGTTTGCTCGGCCGTTCTTCTGATCGGATGTCAGCTGCTGTTCAAAAAACGGTGCGGCATCGTGGTGATCCATCTGGGTGTCATGATTCTTATGATCAGTGAGCTGGTTGTTGGGCTGTATGGACATGAAAGTCTGATGTTTATTCAGGAAGGCGATTCAGTGAACTACGCGAAAGACATTCGCGAAATTGAACTGAGTATCGTCACATCCGACGGTGATCAGGACTCCGTGGTCGTGGTCCCTGAGGCAATGCTGCTGCAGTCAGAATCGGCTGTGCAGGCAGGACAGACGAAGGCTGCTGTGATTTCACTGGCAGCGCACAGCATTCCGTTCGACCTGCGGGTGACAGACTTTTACCGAAACTGTCAGTTGCGATCATCCGAACCGGATGACACGCTCACCAGCACCGGTATGGGAGCATTTGCTGTTCCCGTTGAACTCGACCCTGTCGACGGGATGAACGAAAAAACCGATGCGAGTGCTGCCTATATCGAAATCATTGATCGTCAGTCGGGTGAACCGATTGAAACAATTCTTGCATCGTTCAATGCCAGTGAGTCACGTGCATTAGTCCTGCCTGAACGAATCACCCTGGACGATGAATCGTGGGACCTGAGTCTGAGATTCCACCGAAATTACCGTCCGTACGACGTGAAACTGCTGGACGTTCGGCGGGACACGTATGTCGGATCCGCCACACCGCGAAACTTCCAGTCCAGAATCCTGATCACGGACAGTGAAACCGGTAAAGCGGAGGAATTTACTCTGTGGATGAACAATCCACTGAGGTACAAAGGCGAGACATTTTATCAGAGCGGCTATCATCCACTGCCGAGCGGCAATGAAGCGACCACACTGCAACTGGTCCGCAATTCCGGCTGGATGCTGCCATACATTGGTTGTGTCGTAGTGGCCTTCGGAATGTTCGCACAATTCTGGCAAACGTTGCGCAGATTTCTGGTGCGGACATCAGCAAAACGTTCAACTGATCCCGCAGTGACATCCCGCACCAGGCAAACCGGCGTTGTGTGGGTCCCTGTTGCCGTCGCAGTTCTCTGTGTCTTCTGGCTCGGCAGCAAAACTCGAGCCCCCAGGCCGGTCGAAACAGCAATGAATCTTTATGAGTTCGCTCAACTGCCTGTAGCAGGTGGCGGTCGAACTCAGCCGGTTGACTCGTGGGCCCGCAGTCAACTGATGCTGACGTCTCATAAATCGACGTTTAAAGGTGAATTGACAGCCCCCGAACTGGATGCGAAGCGAGAGGAACTTCTGGAAATCATTCAGGCCCGATGGCCGGACGTGAATTTCGAATCGTTACAGTCTTTCAATGGCGAATACGAAGACTGGATCGCAAAACTTGTCAGTCTGACGTCCTCCGGCGAAAAAGCCGTTGAGGTCCGCGTGCGAGACCGGATGATCACAAAAATGAGTGCCGTGCGCTGGTTTCTGGACATGATCGCCCGGCCGGACCGGGCCGTCCGGCACCGAGTGATTCGCATCGACAATGATCAGTTATTGTCGCTGCTGGGACTGGAGCAGCGGGCCGGGCTGGTGTATTCGCTGGCAGAAATCCAGGAAAATCTCAGCAACCTCGAACAAACAGACAGGGACGCCCGCCAGCTGCTGGAAGCAAACCAGGACAATCGTCTGACGGCACTCCAGAGACGAGTCATGGCCCTGTTTAATACCATCCAGCGTCTGAACACAATGCAACAGGTCTTTCAGCCGGCCGCCGACAACGACCTGCTGCCACTGCTGGTCGAAACATGGCGAATTCTGAATCGCCTGAAGGATGCCCCGGTCCCCATGGGTATCGCAACCGGCGTTGACGACGACCAGGCAGCCTGGGAAACGGTACGTGCCGGAAGTCTGGTCAAGAACTGTCGCGACAGGTTGTCAGGACGAAATATCGATGACCGCACCGATCTGGAAGCCTGGTTCCAAAAGGAACTGCCCAGGGAAACTCTGCTGCAGTCACTGCAGACAAATTACCGTCTGCTGCAGGAAGAAGCCACCAAACGCGCCGGTGAAGATCCCGTCGCAGAAAATGCGGCCAATCTGCTGGCCGCTCAGTTAATCCCGGTCGCTGAAGACCGATTCAACCGTGAGGTGTTCTCACTCGTCGCCGCCGCTGCCCCCGGTCAACCGATGAAAAAAGTGGTTGATGATCTGGATGAAGATCGTGTCCGCAGAATTGCCGGTCTGACAATCACTCGCGATTTGTTCGACATTTTTCAGACCCTCGAAAACGATCCGGCCGACAAACGTCTGGAAGACGTTCGCAGGCGTGTCCGATCACTGCAGCAGGCTAACCCCGAAGATTCCGACCTCGGGAAAGCATTGAACGACGAACTGTTCGCCATTTTGCTGAATGATATGTCCGAACGCGCCGGCACGATGATTTACCCATCGACGGATGGTGAAAATGTGTTCACTGCATCCGCAAACGGAATGATGGGAGCCCTCAGAGCGTGGGCCGCCGGAGACGTAACCACGTTCAATGAATCAGTCAGCCGCTACCAGAATTATCTGAGCAAACATGAGATTGCCCGGGTCGATGTACCGGTGGTGCGTCTGGAGACGTTCTTCAATCGTTTCGATCCTTTTGGTAAGGCCATCTATCTGTATTTGCCGGCGATGTTACTGTCGTTCCTGGGCTGGATCCTGTGGCCGCAACTTCTCCGAAATACGGCCTTCGCAATGATCATCGTTGCTTTCGTGGTGCACACAGTCGCACTGTTATTGCGAATCGAGATCTCAGGACGTCCGCCGGTCACCAGTCTGTACAGTTCGGCCATCTTCATCGGCTGGGCCATTGTGGGAGCATCGCTGGTGATCGAACGCCTGGTCGGTTACGGCATTGGAAATATCGTTGCCGCCTCGATCGGATCGGCGACCCTGATGATCGCTCACTATCTGGCCGTTGATGAAGGTGACACCTTCAGTGTGATGCAGGCAGTTCTGGATACCACGTTCTGGCTGGCCACCCACGTTGTCTGCATTACGTTGGGCTATGGAGCCACCTTCCTGGCCGGTATGCTTGGACTGTGTTACGTCGTACTGCATCTGAGGAATTCCTGGTGGCGATCCCCCCGTAATACAGCACAGCGAGGCGCGACGGATCTCGCGTTCCTTGGCAAGGTCGTTTACGGAATCCTGTGTTTCGCCCTGTTCTTCAGTCTGGTCGGCACGGTGCTGGGCGGTCTCTGGGCCGATGATTCCTGGGGACGCTTCTGGGGCTGGGATCCGAAAGAAAACGGCGCCCTGATCATCGTTATGTGGAACGCTCTGGTTCTGCACGCACGCTGGGACAAAATGGTCCGCGACTACGGTACGTCCGTTCTGGCCATGGGTGGCAACATGGTCACAGCCTGGTCATGGTTCGGAGTCAATGAACTGCGAGCCGGTCTGCACAGCTACGGCTTCACCGAAGGTCGCATGGGGATGCTGATGGGTTTCATCGGAGTGCAACTGATCATCATCATTGCCGCCGCAATCATCCGCCCCAACAAAACGGCCTCTGCTTAACTCGATGGTGAATCCTGTGTGCCGACATCGTCGCAGAAATGCCGGTCGTCAAATGACCGGCTAACGGTCGGTCGCCTGACGTTCTGTACACAGCTTTGAGAATCATGCCCGGTTGTTCAGGACGGACACTTGCCGCAGCAGAATTCCACGACAGAATAGGTGTCTACTGCTTAATAACCCACCGGAACGATTAAGGATCCCTCGATGAAATCACTGTCCGTCCTGCTGATCGCACTGGCTACCGTCACGTCCTCCGCCTTTTCAGCGGAAACAGTCCACGAATTCAAAATGAAGTCGCTCCAGGGCCAACAGGTCGATCTGGAAAAATACAAAGGGAAAGTGTTACTTATCGTTAATACCGCCAGTGAGTGCGGACTCACACCTCAGTACGAACAACTGCAGGCCATGCACAAACAATACAAAGACAAAGGCCTGGTGATCCTCGGCTTCCCGTGCAATCAATTCGGTCAGCAGGAACCAGGTACGGCCGCCGAAATCAGCGAATTCTGTAAAGAAAACTATGGAGTCGAATTCGCAATGTTTTCCAAAATTGACGTCAACGGAGCAAAACAGGCACCGCTGTATGAGTACCTGAAAACAGAAGCTCCCCTGAAAGAGAACGGGAAGAAAGTTTCCGGTGAGAACAACAGGATCCGCTGGAATTTTGAGAAGTTTGTGGTGGACAAAGACGGCAAAGTGGCCGGCCGTTTCAGCCCGGGGACGAAGCCCGATTCTGATGAAGTCCTCGATGTCATCAAACAGGAACTCACTGAATAGGCGATACCGCAGCAACAGTATTGCCGTCCAATCAGCTAATCAGGCCATCACTAAAGTGGCTTAACGCCAATCCGGCAGTGTCGATGTGGGCAGGTATGAATCCGGCCAGCGGAAGGTCTGGACAATTCTGATCCGAATGGTCCATGTCTGCATCGATCAGGGCCGGAGCCTGCTCATCCGGCCATTGTGACATCAATGGATCCAGCTCAACCGTCTGTGAACGATCGATTACGTCAAAACAGCTCACTCAAAGGCTGACCGTTTTCTTCCACGAAATAGCGAGGACGTCCGCGGTCATCGAGATAAGTACCATCAGGCGGGACTTCCATATGGCGATAAATCGTCGCTGCCAGATCTGCCGGTGTCACTGGCCGATCCCTGATTGATCCACCATCTTTCGTACTCGCACCGATCACCTGACCGTGCCGTAAACCACCGCCGGCCAGACACATAGACATCACCACCGGCCAGTGATCACGACCATCGATGCTGTTTTGAGTCCCGATGTTGGGCGTACGTCCGAATTCACCCATGCCAATGACCAGTACTTCATCAAGTAATCCTCGTTCACCCAGGTCGCTGACCAGAGTTGTGACCAAATGGTCGAACAACGGCAGCAACGGCTTCAGTCCTGTTGAGATCCCGCCATACACACCGCCAGGAATTCCGTGGCTGTCCCAGGTACCGGATGCGGTATGGTAACTCAGATCCAGTGTTACAAAACTGACACCGGACTCCACCAGCCGCCGTGCCAACAGAGCCTGTTGACACCACAAATGGTCACCATAACGCTGCCGAGTGCTTTCCGGTTCCGCTGTGATATCGAATGCCTGTCGCGCTCGTCCTCCCAGTACCATGTCGTAAGCCTGCTGCCCGTACGCGTCGAGTGCGCCAAGCGCTCCCGACTGATCCAGCCCCATGCGTACCTGGTCCAGATCCTTCATAAGACGGCGACGATCTGACAGGCGATCAAAATTCAACTGTCCTGGCAAGGTGAGCAGATCTGCTCCCGTATTCCGGTCGAGTCTGTTGCCCAGCAGGTCGTAAGCAGGCAAGACAGCCGCCTGGTTACCGATGAATGGATCGTATTCCCTGCCGAGCCATCCGCCCCAGGCGATATGCGAATTCGATCTCTTAAATGCCACGCTGGGCGGCATGGCCGGATGATTCGCACCTCGGTGTCTGGCTACGATCGAAGCAATCGCCGGATAACGGTCTCCTTTGGGATTGGTTCGGGGGGCCGCTTCACGGTTCCCGGTCTGCATCACCTGATTTGGTTGATGATTGCTCTTGCGACAATCCACCGATCGAATCAGCGTAAACTTATCGAGCATTTCCGCCTGCTTTGGCAGGTGCTCACAGATAATCGTACCCGGCAGCGCAGTGGAAATATGCCCAAACGGTCCACGGTTATTGTACGGACGATCCGGTTTGGGATCCCAGGTATCTATGTGACTCGGGCCACCCGTCATCCACAGTAGAATGACGCTCCGCCGGCTCATCGGTCGGCCCGAATTGGCAGCCGTTGCTCGTGTCCTTAACAGCCCCGGCAGAGTTAACCCGGCGATTCCGGCAAATCCGGCCTTGAGTATATTGCGACGACCGGCAACCACCAGCCCTTCTCTGGCATGTGGGTAATAGTTGACAAACGCATGATCAGAGTGCTGCATATACGAGCATCGTCATCAGGAACACAGAAGGTTCAAACACCTGCACTGAAGGCTGTTCATTCTATCACGATTTGGGTTCATCACAAAGCTTTGCGACGTGGTACCGGTGACGAATGATCTGCCGATGTGCTTGACAGTTTCAGCCGAATGCGCCAACGATGGAGGTGCCAAATCACGTCGGCACAATCTGAATGAGTCTCCATCGCCCTGTTAGAAATCGGCCCATCATCAGTAAACCCATCACCAGAACATGCACCGTAGGCGTCCACCACACGTGATGGATTTCGGCGCCGCCCTGCCGCACGATCAGCCAGGCCGGAACGGCCATCACGAACCAGCTGGAGAACATGGTAAGCAACATCGGGAAAATGGTATCTCCTGCACCTCGCAACGACGCAGCAAAGACGATGGCCAGTGCATCGAAAACGGAATAGACAGCAACAAACTGCAGCAACATGGCAGCAATGGGCAAAATGGACTCGATCGCCTCCATACCTTTCCCCGACTCAGCAAATGCCAAAAACGGCAGCAGACACAACCGTGGAAACAGAACAAGCATGGCCGCGGCCGCACCTGTCCACACCGTGGCCAGAATCACGGCATTCCAAGTTGTGCGCGACGCTGCCCACTTCAAACCCGCACCAATGTGGTACCCCACCAGCGTTTGCACGGCTGTCCCAAATCCCAGCAGCGGTACGTAGATCAACGCATTGATTCCAAATGCCAGATTTGAAGCTGCCAACGCGTCTCGACTGAGACATCCCACGATAAACAGAAACACGGTGAAACCGAGGTTGTCAACAAAGTGGTGAGTTCCACTCGGCAACCCGAACCACAGATATTTCCGGAGCAGTTCCCGATCCGGCTTCCATTCTGCAAACAGCTTGAAGTGTCTTCGATTTTTTCGACGTGTGATCAGCGCCGTGTATACAGCAACCTCGCAAAATCGGGCCAGAAGAGTTGCCAGCGCAGCTCCGCGGATCCCCAGCGCCGGAAACCCGCCACGTCCAAAAATCAACAGATAATCCATTCCGAAATTGACAAGGACGCTGAAAACATTAACCGCCAGAATGACTCGGTTCCGACGTCGTCCGCTGTAGAAACAACTCAGTGCCGTGGTGAGCATCATTAGCGGACAGCCAAAGCACAAAGTGTCAAAGTAGACTTTTTCTTCTGCGATCACACCCTTCGGCTGTGCCGTCAGCGAAAGCACAGATGCTGAAACAAGCGGACAAAACATCACCAGCACTCCACAGACCACAGCAAGCCAGATCACCTGCCACAAGGAGCGAATCATCTTCTGATGTTGTCCGGCGCCTTCGAATTGCGCAATGAATGTATTTGCATACAGAATCATGCCCACCGGAATGCAGACGGTCGTCCAGTACATCATTCCTGCCGGAGTCACCGCTGCCAGCGAATCACGAGACCACCCGGTGATCATCGCACGATCAGCCACGTTCATGATCGACAGCGTGCCCGCGCTCAGCATCAGCGGCACTGCCACCTGCAGCAGTTCACGAAAGCTACCTGGCGCTGCTTCGGCGTGCGAACCATCGTGAGCGGTTGGCTTCATACCGTTTGAGTCAGTTCAGTAAAAACATCGTGATTCGATTCCGAACGCACACAGTGCAACTCAAAACCCGGAATCCATTCCTGTTCAGCACCGGACGGCAGACCTCCATCAACAATCCGCCACCAGTCAATCTCCGGCCTGCACAACAGCACCGTATTCCGACTCGGCTTTTGCAACGTGCGTTTCACTCGCCGGTCCCGACACTCAAAATTCGGATTCCGAATGAGTCTCTGAACTGAGGCGTCGGAACTCGGAATCTTCACCCGCCGGTTTGGGAAACACCATTCCGGCCAGCTGCATCCCGACCCACACCAGCAGAATTCCCGCCACAACGTTGGTCACCACATTCACGGTCAACGCTCCCAGACGACCGCTGTGCAGCAGGTTCATACACTCCAGTGCAAATGTGGAAAATGTCGTCAGTGACCCCAGCAGGCCGGTGATCAGCACACGCTGCGAGTGAGGTGACAGGTGAGTCGTACGGAGCACGACAACGGCCAGGGTGCCAATCAGAAAACAACCGATCAGATTCACAGTCAGTGTACCGACGAATCCCAGCTCGTCACCAGCCACACGATTGATGGCACTGCTGATATAGAACCGCAGCATGGCTCCGACAAAACCGCCGATTCCCACTGCCAATGGAATGAGGAGCTGCATCATCTGCTGAGCCAGCCAAAATAAAAGTCTCCGGGTGAACCAAAGTTGTACCCGGCGGCGCGGACAACGTCACGGCACACTCGCCATCTGTGCGAACTCCCCGACACACTGTCAGTCAGATCACGCCGCAAAACCTTGAGTTCAGATACGGATCCGGTACTCCTTTAACAGAGAAATCCGGAAACGCTGCGGACAAAGCACCTCGCACACATCGCCTGAAATCACCATTACCCGCCAACTAATCCCGCTTGGCGAACTTCCACAGATGTGCGTCGCTGCGAACATACAGCGCATGATTGGCCGCAGCCGGACTACACTGAATTTTCTCGGTCAGGTCCAGCTGTGACACGATCGTACCGGTTTCTTCCGTCGGACGAACTACAGTCGCCATGCCGGTCTCGCTAAAGAAAAACAAGTGACCGTTGGAAGCGAGCGGAGTGCTGCTGAACTGCCCGTCCAGCCGCATCTGCCACAGACGTTCACCGGTATCCAGGCTTGCCGCCGACAACACTCCGGAACTGTTCACAGAATAAATCATACCGTCCGCCACAAGTGGACTGGGCCTGGCAGGGCGGGCATTCCTGGCACTGCGAACCAATGTATACGACGTACCGTCCGTCGAAGCCTGCAAAATGTTAAGACCGTTGGAAGATGACGGCATAATAATCATTCCATCACTGACGGTAGACGATGGAATCCTCGACGCTTCATCCTGGTACGACCAAAGTATGGTTCCCGTCTTCGGATCAACTGCTGTGAGGCCCGCTGCAGACTGCAGCAGTACCAGTGCCGACCGACCTCCGTCGGTCGGCAAAACCGCCGGACTGGACCAGTTTGACTTGCGGGGTCGATCCAGTATCCATTTTGTTTCACCGGAAGATTTCTCCACTCCGATGACAAAAGATTCGGCTTCACTTTCTGCCTGAGCAATCACAGTGGTTCCAATCACGATCGGTGAAGACGACATTCCCAGGCTGTTGCTGGCATTCGGAAACTCATCCCCCAGACCGCGATACCACTGCAGGTTTCCCTGCATATCTGTGCAGATCAGATCGTTACTGGAATAAAATGCGTAGATCCTCTCCCCGTCACTTGCAGGCGTGGGAGTCGCCACACACATTGAGGGATGAGTACTGGTACGACCGGTTGCCTGAAACCGACGCTCCCATTCCTGTGAACCGGTTGCCGTATCCAGACTAATGATGTGCAGGCGATCGTCGTGGTAGCCGGAACTGGCCGTAATCACCACCTGCTCACCAACAACGATAGGCCCCGACAAACCTCGGCCCGGCAGTTCAGACTGCCAGGCCACAACGCTCTGACTGAGTTCCGTGGGCAGCGACTGACCGACAGCCACAGAATCAGTCAACCGTCCGCGAAACTGCCTCCAGTCGGCAGCACGGCTCTGCGGCAGCAGTAGACAGATCATCAAAGTCACAAACCACCTACTCATGGTACTCTCCGGAGGACAGAATGGCGGCACCAGAACTGTCACTCACACGCAGCTGATACTGGTACCTTTGAGCCCAGTTCTGTTCGTCTTCGTCCTGACAGATCTTCAGTAGAATCGTATTACCACCGGAACGCAGTGAGACCGGCACACGATACTGATCCATCTGCGTACCGCGGTGATACTCTTCGCGTTCAAACATCAACTCACCATTCAACCACAACTTCCAGGCATTGGGTGTCCCCAGACGAAACTCCACATCCCGGGCCGCAGAAGACCGAAATATCGTCACCGCATACATCACTGCCCCCTTATAATTTTCGATCTGCTCTGCGATGTTGACAATTCCGTAGTCATCATCCGTCGCAATATTCTGCCATCGGACTGTGTCAAACTGACCATCATATACAGCGGTCAGATCGAATTCCGATTCCGGCGGATAAGCCACCGCATAACCCTTCATCTCCCGATTGTCAAAAGGTCCGACAATCTTCCATTCAGATACAAAACCGAAATGCATCTGCAGGTCAACCGGTTCCCCTGCGGATTCCAGTGCAGCTGCAATGGTCTTCACCTGATCATCGTGAACCGCCCCTTTAAGCGCCTGCCTGTACAACTCGAGGGCCAGTTGAGTTTCCGCAGTCTCCGCCTGGTCAATCAGCATGGCAACCGCATCCCGACGAAAGTCCGGATTGGCATCCTGCAGCAGACCGGGAATGATTCGCTGTTTCAGAGTCTGGTCCTGCTGAAGCAACCATTCATAAGCCAGTCGACGCGCCGACGGCTCGTTACTGACATCCTGAATGAACCCGGTCAGCCGGTCTGCAGGAAGATCGTGTCCCGCGTCAATTTCCGCAGCCGCGATCGTTTCAAAGGCACTTCGCAGCCAATTGCCGCCAATTTTGGTTGCTCCCTGAAAACCGTCTAGAATCGGAATCAAATTCTCAGCACCGGCTGACGTCACGGTCCTGAATGCGGCCTGGGCAGCCGTAGCACCGGTTGCCCCCTGCACATTCCGAAGAACATCCATAGCCGATTCATCTGCCGCAACCGCAGATGACACCAAGCTCAGAACCGGCAACAGCAGGAGTACTGGTCGACTCATGATCTCGTCACCTTTCGAACCATAAAAGGTTGTGTCCGGATTACGTTGACTGCATAGATCCGATCTTTTCCGTGATTCAACGTTGGGCGTCCTCAACCCGGTTATTGTGGCTTTCCAGCAATTGTCCGGACACGGCTGATCTCTTGTTCACTGCGCCGGGTAACTGTCAGTGCCTGCTGATGTTGAACCGTCCTGCCGCCGGATTGAAGATCCGCGTACTGCATTAAACGACCGGCACGGACTTTGACCACGACTGCTCGGTCTATCATAGTTTCATGCTGAACGACGTCCAGGTCGACCGTGCGCTCGTCTCTCAACTCACTCGACATGTCTCAAACGTCAGTGAAGACTGGCAGAAATCGACAACCAGCAGCAGTAAATCACATCAGAAAATCCGGCAAACGGCAGAAACTGCAGCCCGTCCTGCAGGTGGATCAAATCAATGAAACAGGAATCCGTGAACGAGCCGGCATTTGAGTGTCCTGATACGGGCCGACAACGTATTTTCAGACATCCGTGTGAACTCCGGCGCAAACATGCGCCTCAATTCACGGACTGAAATCCAGTAACAGTCGGTCGCTGCGTCAGGAGACACCATCACTGGCGACCGGATTCACAGTCAACACCAATCCGGTGCTGCCGGAAAGGCGACTTCCATGAAGAACCTCACCGCCCTGCTCGTCATTCTGTCCTGCTGCACAGGATGCCAGTCCATCCTGCACGAACTGCAGCCCCATCGACTGTGGAGGATGAACTATACCGACGCGGCTGGTCGATCAGACGGCACGTTCCTGTCAATTAACGACCCTCTGGATGTGCCCCTGAATGTGATTCCGGAGTCGGGTTCCGAATAACGGATCCTATGTCTCACAACTCAGGCACCACGAAAACCACTGCAGAATAACCCGCTCTGGGTTAGTCGATTATCCGAATTTCGGAGAACAATCGATTCGAGGTCTGTGTCACCGACACGCAGAGACTCCTTGACACTTTAGAATCCGAGTGCTAGCGTTTCTGAAACGCAGGTCAACCTGTTGTGACAGGATGAAGCGGGGGATTAGCTCAGTTGGGAGAGCGTCTGGCTGGCAGCCAGAAGGTCAGGGGTTCGAGTCCCCTATCCTCCAATGGAACCTTTCGCATAACAGTGCAAGGCTTCGCAGAGCCCGGTTTTTCCGGGCTCTCTTTTTGCGCATCACTTTCAGAATTCAATGCGTTACCGTCGGTTGTGACCCTTTGCTGCACCATATTTGCAGCAAAGGTCTGTGACGCGGCACTCTGAATGTCGTCGTCAGTCACAATGCGATAATCCTCCTGTGCAATCTTCTCTGTATGGCCACAAATTGCAGTCACCACGTGCGACGGCAAGACTCTGGCTAATTCGGTTGCCTGCGTGGCACGCAGGTTCTGCCAGCGTTTCGGCCAGATAGTCAGTCCGGCAGCTTCAATGATTCTGACCAGTTGAGTACCGAAGTTGCTGACATTGCGATGTTTTGAAATGACATGAACAGATCCCTCTTTCGGCTTCAGTCCACAGTTCGGAAAGTGTTTTGTGGACTTCGGAAAACAGCGGAACGATTCGATTGCCACCGTGATCGTTAGCTTTTGATTGTGTCATTCGCGACCGATTTCACCGTATTTACGGCTTTTTGAATTCCGAGATGGTAAACTCCCACAGCAATTGTCGAGGATTCTCGCAAGAATGGGGCCGCGAAGGAATAGCGTCAGAATTCGAACGGTTTCTGACTTATGACCGTCTGTGCATTGAAGCTGATTGCGGTAGGCGATGCGGAACAAGCTTGAATGGGCGCCGCCCGGTCCGAACATTCAACGCAGAAGACTGTTGTTGAGCTGACAAGCTTACCCGGCGCATAGAATCATCTGTTTGACGTAGAATCACGCTGTAGGGCGCTGCTAAGATCAGAAAAATGATGCGATTCACAGTCACAAATTCGGCACCGGTATCGCGGATTTTTCAGCGAACGCTCGCCACCACCGTGGTGGGTGCCGTCGCATTGATCGTGACAGAGCCGGCGTTGGTTCTCGCAAGCGAAAAAAGGGAGGCCGTCGTCGATTTCAACCGCGACGTTCGGCCGATCCTGGCGAGCCACTGCCTGCAATGCCACGGTCCGGACGCCCAGGCGCGCGAGGCCGAGTTGCGGCTTGATACCCGGGCCGGCGCTTTCGCCGATCGCGGAGGGTACCGCGTCGTCGATCCGCGAAAACCGCAGCAGAGCGAGTTGCTCAGCCGTATCACCAGCGACGACCGCGATCTGCGGATGCCACCATCAGACGCGCCAGACAGGGAAGGTCTCTCCGCGCAGCAGATCGAAGTGCTCACGCGTTGGATCCGACAAGGGGCGGTGTGGGCCGAGCACTGGTCATTTGTGCCACCGACACGGCCGAGTTTACCAGCTGTGAGCGACGCCGCCTGGCCGCGGAACGGCATCGATTTTTTTGTGCGGTCGCGGATTGCGCGAGAAGGCCTGGAGCCGGCCCCGGCAGCCGATCGCATCACATTGCTTCGTCGTGTGACGTTGGGGCTGACCGGAATTCCGCCGACGATCACGGAGGTCGATGCGTTCATGACGGACGACTCGCCAGACGCTTACGAACAGGTGGTCGCACGGGTGCTTGGCTCGCCGCGCTACGGAGAACACATGGCGCTCGCGTGGCTCGACGCCGCCCGGTACGCCGATACCAGTGGCTACCAGGTCGACTGGGAACGGTTCATGTGGCCTTGGCGCGATTGGGTCGTGGACGCTTACAACGCCAACATGCCGTTCGACCAGTTTACGATCGAACAGCTTGCCGGCGACATGCTGCCGCAGGCGACTCTGTCGCAACAGCTCGCCACCGGCTTTAATCGCAACCATCGGACCAACGATGAAGGGGGGAGCCTGGACGCCGAGTTTGAGGTGGAATACGTCGTCGATCGCGTCGATACCACGTCGACGGTCTGGCTCGGTTTGACAGCTGGATGCGCGCGTTGTCACGATCACAAGTACGAGCCGATCTCGCAGAAGGAATACTACCGCCTGTTCGCGTTCTTCAATAACGTCCCGGAAAAGGGAGTTGACGGGAGCAAAGGTGCCGCGGTCCCGTACCTCGAAGTGCCCAATCCAGGAGTGCGGGCGAAGATCGCGGAAGTCAAGAGCCGACTTCAGCGG